>JAEEOM010000106.1 GCA_016284265.1 Bacteroidales bacterium
TTGCCCTTGTCGCTGAAATACATCTGCTCGATCTTGACATTGCCCACGCCTTGCGGGTCGTTTTCCTTGTCCTCGACCGGGATCCCGTCTTCCTTCAGTTCCAGTACGAAATAGCGGTCCTCCCCTTTCACCTTCACCTTCATCAGGTAACGCATCATCGGTTCGGTGAGCGGATCCAGCCCTTCCACCGCATGCTCCTTGTCAATGCGCGTGCCCATCCAGGTCTCCCCCAAATAGATCTCCTTCGGCTTGAAAGCCCGGCGGTAGCGGTCGCGGGCTGCCTGTCGGGCTTCGAAGGGATTCGGCGGATTGCCCAGAGCCTGGATACGGTTGGCCAGTTCGTCCATCGCCGCTTCCAACTGCTTGAGCGTGCCCGTGTAGAGTTTCGCCTGGAACATGGCGGAACTGAAGGCCTCCTTGTCATCCCAGCCGACCGCTTCGGAAGCGTCGAACATAAGCAACTCGACGTTGGAGAGGCTGTTGAGATAGCTTTCCCGCGCCACGATGAACTGGCTCAGGAGCGGCGTGAGTTTGTTCATATAGTCGATGATTTCCTGGCTCGGATTGTTGAAGAGTGGCGCCCACATCTTCATGAACTGCTCCGCATCCTTCTCGCTCATCTCGCCGTAAATGATACGCAGGCTTTCGAAAGCCACGGAAACGGCCATGTTGTAGTCGATCATCGCGATCTTATTCACGTCAGGCAGCGGAGCCGGAATGACGGCCTTGACGCCGTCCGGCAACTTGACCGGTTCAGCGGAAACCTTTTCCCACGGCGTGCCGTCGGTCTTCTGGTTTTCCTTGGCGTACGGGTCGTCGGGATTGAACTTGACTTTGGCGACATTGGACGTCGGCAGTTTCAGGTTGAGTTTCTTCTTGTTTTGTGCCAGGGCCGGTATCACGGGAATCGCGAGAAGCGCCAGCAGCACGGACAATACGGGCAGGAGTCGTTTCATGGCTATTGATCGAGGGTATAGTTTCTCAAAGTTACAAAAAAAAGATATTCAACGAATTGAATATCTTCTTTTCAGGTGACAAAAGAGAACTATCTGCGCGTCTTTTTGCGGCGGCGCTTTTTGCTTTTGTTGCTGAAGAGGATGGCAGCGATGATAGCCAGGACGGCCAGCGCGATGATGACATAGGTCAGGCTGCTGGCATTGTCACCCTTGATGCGCGACCACATGGCCAGCAGTTTGTCGGTATCCTTGCCCCAGTCATGCTCCAGCGCGCAGCGGTCGATGACCGACTTGTCCGGATACAGTACCGGATTGACACGCACGGCGGCGGCTTCCGGACCGAAGAAATAACTCAGGTCGATAGGATCCCACTCTTCGTCGATCTGGGATTCGAGCACTTCGAAAGCGCCGTTCGCCGATACATAGCCTGTTCCATCCATGTTGCGGATGGCGATGTCCGGACGGCACATGTAATCGATGAAGTAGGTGGCAGCCTTGATGTTCTTCGCGTACTTGGGAATCACCCAGCCGTCGAACCAGACCGTACTTCCCTCTTCCGGTACAATATAGTCGAGTGAGACGCCCACTTCGGCGGCTTCCTCAATGGCCCAGACTGCATCGCCGCTCCAGTTGAGCGATACGACGCCGCGGCCCTTGGTCATCTGGTCCTTGCCGAAATCGGCCTCCCAGCCCAGCACGCCGTCTTTCACCTGCTTGAGATAATTCTCTACGGCAGCGATGGATTCGTCGGATGAATCCTGCATCAGTTCCTGCAACGTTACGCTGCCTTCCTTCAGCTCTTTCTGCTTGAGGTAGATCAGCACCGGACCGTACACGTCACGCGGTGCGTCTTTGATCAGCACTTGGCCGGCAAATTTCGGGTTGCGTATGATGTCCCAAGTTCCGGCTTCCTCGACGGTCACTTTTTCCGTGTTGTAGATGATGCCTGTGGTGCCCCACATATAGGCCACGGAATATTGGTTGGCGTCGATTTTCGGGTTGATGTCACGAAAGACCTGGCGGATGTACGGTGAGGTGTTCTTGTCGATATAGTTGATCTCCTCCGGAATCGAGGCGAAGTCCAGCGGAAGGAGCAACCCCTCATTGAGCATCCGTTCGATGATGTAGTCGGACGGGCAGACCACGTCATAATCCTCGCGGCCTTTCTCGATCTTCGAGAGCATCGTCTCGTTGATGTCGAAGGTCTGATACACGATCTTGACCGTTTCGCCGGTCTGTTCCTGGTACCAGGATTCAAAATCGGACAGGACAGATTCATCGATGTAATCGGACCAGTTGTACACCTTCAGGATCTGGTCGCGATTGGAGCTGCACGAAAGCAGGACGGCGGAGAGTGCCGCCAGGATCAGGAATTTCTTCATTTCTTGAGATTATTGGCTTCTTGTTTGGATTGACGGACGTTGATCACCAGCAGTACGATCAGGATGATGACGAAAATGATGCTCATCAAAGGTTTGAGTTCAGGCGTCAAGCCTCCTTTGCGTGCGTCGGCATAGATGTAGGTCGAGAGCGTGTCGAGCCCGATGGTCCCGCGGGTGAAGAAAGTGACCGCAAAGTCATCGAGACTCATGGTAAACGACAGGATGAATCCGGAGACCATGCCGGGCCGCAGGGCCGGCACCATCACCTTGCGCAGAGCCTGCGCGGGCGTGGCGCCCAGGTCGAGGGCCGCTTCGTAAATATTGGGGTTCATCTGGCGCAGCTTGGGCATTACGTTGAGCACGACGTAGGGTGTGCAGAAGGTGATATGCGCCAGGATGACGGTCAGATAGCCCTGGGATATGCCCAGAAATACGAACAGCAGGAAGAGCGACACACCCGTGATGACATCCGGGTTGATCATGGGAATGTTGTTCAGGAACGTCATGGTCTGCCGCTTGCGGCCGCGCAGGTTGTAGATGCCGATGGCCGCAATCGTGCCCAGGATCGTGGCTACAATGGACGCGGCGAGGGCGATCAGCAACGTATTCTTGACGGCGGCCAGCAGCCCCGAGGAGTTCTGCATGCTGCCGTTGAACAGATTCTCATAGAGTTGCGTCGAGAAGCCTGTCCAGTTGCCCAGCGACTTGGCCTCTGTAAATGAGAAAATCACGATGAAGGCGATCGGGGCATAGAGGATCACCAGCACAAGCCACAGATAGGCTTTGGCAAAAAACTTCTTCGTGTTCATCAGATGAGGGCCCCACTGGTTTCCTCCTGCTTGTCATCGCCTTGCAAGAGTGTAGTGATCAAAATGATGAGGAGCATGATGAGCGAAAGGGCCGCACCGTAGTTCCACAT
The DNA here is from genome assembly GCA_016284265.1 of Bacteroidales bacterium. GTDB lineage: Bacteria > Bacteroidota > Bacteroidia > Bacteroidales > UBA932 > Cacconaster. Next base: position 3,258 of record JAEEOM010000106.1, read on the forward strand.
CGAGTTGTTGATGTTTTCCTGGATGATCGTACCGAAGAGCTTGATCTTGTTGTTGGTCAGGAACTCCGAGATGGCAAAGGTGGAGACGGTGGGCATGAAGACCATCATCACGCCGCTCCATACGCCCGGCATCGACAGGGGCAGTGTCACCTTGCGGAACACCTGGCCCGGTGTAGCGCCCAGGTCCTGCGCCGCCTCGGCGTACGACTTGTCCATCTTCTTGAGCTGGTTGTAAATCGGGTAGATCATGAACGGCAGGTAGTCGTAGCACATACCGAAAAGCAGCGTCCCCTTCCCCAGTGGTACGCCCGCCATGCTGAAGAGCTCCGCCGTGGCCAGCGTACGCATGAGCGCGTTGACCCACATGGGCAGGATGAACAGCACGACGGTCACGGCACTCCGGTTGAGCTTGTTGTCCGCCAGGATGTATGCCGTAGGATAGCCGATCAGGATGCAGAGCAGGGTGTTTTCGATGGCCACCTCGATGGAGAGCGCGAAGGTGCTCAGCGCATCCTTGTCGGTGAAGAACTTCGTGATGTTGGCAAACGTGAAGTGGCCGGATCCGTCCTGCAGCGCATAGAGCAGGATCATCACCAGCGGCAGCACCACGAAGAGCACCATGAAGATGAAATAGGGCAACGCCCAGCTCGAGCGCTTATTCATGGACCGTCACGGGTTTGGAGAGTTGGATATCTTCGGGAAGGATCTTGATGCCGACAAAGTCGCCCTTGTCCCAGATGTCGTTGGTATCGACCCAGATGTTCTCGCCTGCTTCGGTCTTCACAGTCAGGTGGTAGTGGTCGCCCATGTAGAGAATGAAGACCACGTTGCCGGTCAGGTCGGCTTCTTCCTCATGGTCGAGCAGGTCCACTTTCTCGAAACGGATGGTCGCTACGACCTCGTCGCCGGTCTGGAAACCGGTGGTGTCGCAGTTGAATTCCGTATCGAGGAACTCGACCTTCCCTTCCCCGGTCACCTTGCCGGCGTAGGTATTGGCCTCTCGTTCTTTCTTCATCACCTGGATGTCGTCGGGATCGATATAGAGCATCACCTCGCTGCCTACCGGATAAGGATCGTAGTCCTGGATCATGAGTTCATAACCGGTATCGGTGTCAACCCACATCTCGTAGTGTACACCCTTGAAGATGCAGGAATTGACTTTCGCTTTGAACTGGCATTTGGCCGGATCGGTGGTAAAATAAATGTCTTCGGGACGAACGACCACATCGACTTTTACGTCTTCGCCGAAACCTTCGTCCACGCAGTCGAACTCGTGTTTGATGAACGCCACGCGCCGGTCGCGGATCATGCGGCCTTTGAGGATGTTGCTTTCCCCGATGAAATCAGCCACAAAAGCGTTGACGGGTTCGTTGTAGATGTCGATGGGCGTGCCGATCTGCTGGATCTTGCCCTCATTCATCACGACAATGGTGTCGGAGAGCGTCAGGGCCTCTTCCTGGTCGTGCGTCACGTAGATGAAGGTAATGCCCAATTTCTTGTGCATCTCTTTCAACTCGATCTGCATGTCCTTGCGCATTTTCAAGTCAAGTGCGGCGAGCGGCTCGTCGAGGAGCAGCACGCGCGGCTGGTTGATCAACGCCCGGGCGATAGCCACGCGCTGCTGCTGACCCCCGGAGAGACTTTCCACGTCGCGGTCTTCATAGTCCGACATGCTCACAAGCTTAAGCACTTTCTTCACGCGTTTCTCGATCTCGTCTTCCGGCACTTTCTGGAGCTTGAGACCGAAGGCGACGTTGTCATACACGTCGAGGTGCGGGAAGAGTGCATAGCGCTGGAAAACCGTGTTGAGTTTGCGCTGGTACGGCGGTACGTCATTGATGACCTTGCCTTCCATGGTGACAGTACCCTCGTCGGGCTTGCCGAAGCCGGCAATCAGGCGCAGCATGGTGGTTTTGCCGCAGCCCGAAGGGCCGAGGAAAGTCATGAATTCGCCGCGTTTCACATAGAAAGAGATGTCATCGAGCACCTTCTTGTCACCGAACGACTTGGAGATATGGTCCAGCCGGATGATGATGTCTTTTTCTTCTGCCATGTCAGGGAGCGGGGCTTAGAACAGGTTGAATTCGAAGAAATAGGTAGCGCCCAGCGAGAAGTAGCCATCGATCCAGCGGCGGACGATGTCGCCTGTCAGGTCGCTGGAGACGGAGGGCGCGGCCATCGCGTGGATGCGCAGGTCGTGGCTGTCACGAAGCGGGTACCAGTTGCAGAGGAGGCCGCCATAGAAATGACCGCCGGCCGACACCTCTTCCCAGTCGGTACCGAGCCATTCATAACCCAGTTTGGCCGACAGTTCCACTTTGTCCGATACGGCAGCGTCCAGCTGCAGCGAACCCGAGCGGAGGAAACTGGTCAGATTGATGTCCGTCTTGAGCGAAAGTGCATCAGACACGGCGAGCTTGGCGCCCAGGGCGCCGATCCAGCCCCATGAACCGGAATGGGTGACCGAACCCATCAGGGAGACGGTTTCTCCTTCCCAGAATGTATTGAAGGTATATGCGTAATTACCCAGGTCCGTCGTCTCGAAGAAACGGTACATAAGCGGGTCGGTGGTCATCTGCAGCGACACCGTGAGGGTCTCGTCTTCGTTCTGCCATCCGAATCGTCCGCTCCACTGATAGACCTGCAGGGTGTTCCAGAGCATGGAATTCAGCTGCCAATGGGAATCATAATCATATTCTTCGATTTCGAAATTGGCGATCCGCATGTAGTCTTTTCCGGCCGAGATGAAGAAATTGCCCATCTTGAGTGTCAGATTGGCCCAGTCCACCCAGTTGGCACTGCCGGCCCGCCAGGTATTGCGATACAAGTCGGCCGTATCGTCAAAATCCGTGCAGAAGGAGAACCAGTGGTTGCAGACGGAGAACGACAGGTTCCGCGTGATATTTCCCTCGAACAAGGTATAGAGGGAAGTCGTTCCCAGGTCGAAACTCCATTCGCCGCCGGCATTGTAGGCAGGATCCAGGTCAAGGCGGGGTACAATAAGCAACGTGCCCTCCGACTGTGGTTCATCATCTTGCGCAAACACTGCGCACGAAACCAGAAGGAAGGCAAACAAAACAAACAATCTTTTCATCGAAAATTTGAATTATTTGGATTGGACGAAACCGGTTCCCAACGGCACCAGGCCGCGCCCCGTCACGCAGTAGAGCGGGTCGAAAGAGCTGGAATAGCCGTTGGAATAAAGAAAGTTCTTCATGGCCGGATTAATGGCGCAAAGATAGAAAATTAATGTAACTTTGTACACCAAAAACCGAGGCAATGTTTCAAAAAATCATCCGGGGTTGTGTCAAGCTCGTCCAACGCTATCTTCCCGAACCTTTTATCTTCGCCATCATCCTGACTGTCGTCGCTTTCGTGGTCGCCATGCCGGTCTGTCGCCAGACTCCGCTCGAAGTGGTGGAACACTGGGGCAACGGTGTATGGTCCCTCCTGGCCTTCGCCATGCAGATGGCTCTTGTCCTGGTGTGCGGTTCTGCGCTGGCTGCCGCTCCCGTCGTCAAGAAAGGGATCAGTGCGCTGGCCTCACTGCCCAAGACACCGGCTGGCGCCATCGCCCTCGTCACGGGCATTTCCGCCGTGGCCTGCTGGCTCAATTGGGGTTTCGGCCTGATTGTCGGCGTGATCTTCGCCAAGGAGATTGCCCGCAAGCTCCGCGGCGTGGACTACCGGCTCTTGATTGCCTCAGCCTACAGCGGCTTCGTGGTCTGGCATGCCGGCATCTCGGGCTCTATTCCGTTGACGATGGCCACGCCGGGCGCCGGCCTGAAAGAAATCACCCGTGGCGCTTTGTCGAATCCGGTGCCCATCTCCGCTACGGTGCTGGACCCGCATAACCTGGTTATGGTGGCGTTGGTCATTACCGCACTGGTACTGGTGAATTCGCTGATGCATCCCAAAGGCCCGCAGGTAATTACCGTGGATCCGGCCCTGCTGGTGGAGGATGATCCCAAACCGGTTGAGAAACCCGATACCCCCGCAGAAAAAATGGAAAACAGCCGTCTCCTGAGTTGGGTCATCGCATTGCTCGGACTCTCTTTCGTCGTGATCAAGCTCTTTTTCCGGGGCGGTTCGCTCGACCTGAACACCGTCATTCTGATTTTCCTGTTCCTGGGTGTGATTCTGCACAAGACCCCGCTCGCCTACGTGAACGCTTTTACCAAATCCGCTTCCGGTGCAGCGGGCATCCTGCTTCAGTTCCCCTTCTATGCCGGAATCATGGGCATCCTCATGGGAGTGGGAAAATCGGGCATCTGCCTCGGCACGGTTATCAGCGACGCTTTCATCAATATATCCACGCCCGTCTCCTATCCGTTGTTTACGTTCCTGTGTGCCGCTGTCTTGAACATGTTTGTCCCTTCCGGTGGCGGACACTGGGCCATTCAGGCGCCCATCATGTTCACGGCGGGTGCCGATCTGGGGGTCGATCCTGGCCTGACCGGCATGGCGATTGCCTGGGGCGATGCATGGACCAATCTTATCCAGCCTTTCTGGGCCATTCCCGCGCTGGCCATCGCCAAGCTCAACGCCAAGGATATCATGGGCTTCTGCCTCATCGACCTGTTTGTTTCCGGAGCCATCATATGCACAGGATTGCTTGTCTGGGCCTGATCCTGGCCCTGCTTTCCCTGACAGGGTGCAATCCTGCAGGTGACAGGCCTGTGCCGGGCGTTTCCCGGGAACTGGCCAGTGCACGCTTTGCGCAAATTCAGAATCCGCGTTACCGCCTGCATTTTGACCTGCCTGCAGAAAGAGAAGCACCTGTCAACGCTTCGGAGACGCTTCAGGTTTTTCTTCCGAAAAAAGCGGATATTATCCTAGATTTCCGTGAAGGGAATGACCATCTCAATACTTTAAGTATCAATGGAGATACACTGCGTGTTTCTATTGATAACGAGCACATTGTGATTCCAAAAAAGTTTACGAAATCCGGCGAAAACACGGTTGTGGTCGATTTCACGGCCGGCAATCAGTCGCTGAATCGGCGGGAGGAGTTCCTATATACACTGCTCGTGCCCGACCGGGCGCGAACCCTCTTCCCCTGCTTTGACCAGCCCGACCTCAAGGGGCGTTATACGCTTTCACTTACCGTTCCGGCCGAATGGACAGCCGTGTCGAATACGGGAATTGACGGAGAATCCCTGGACGAGGCTGGACGCAAGACCATTCGTTTCGCAGAGACAGAGCCGCTCAGCACGTATCTCTTTTCGTTTGTGGCTGGCCGCTTCGAGCGCACGTTCTCCCAACGGGATGGGCGGACCATCTCGATGTATTACCGGGAAACCGATCCGGCCAAGCTGGCTCAGCAGCCCGAAATCTTCTCGCTGGTGTTTGACGCGCTGGATTATATGGAGAAGTACACGGGAGTCCCCTATTCTTTTGCCAAATACGATTTTGTGGTGCTTCCCGACTTCCAGTACGGTGGCATGGAGCATACAGGTGCCACGCTCTATAATGATCGGCGCATCTTTCTCGGCCCGCAGCCGACCACCGACGAACTGCTCGACCGGGCGCAGCTGATCGCCCACGAAACCGCCCACATGTGGTTTGGCGACTATGTAACGATGAAATGGTTCAACGATGTCTGGACCAAGGAGGTCTTTGCCAACTGGTTCGCGGCCCAAATTGTCCGCCCGGCTTATCCGGACGTGAACCACCAGCTGGGTGACTTGAAATCGTACTACGCGCCCGCTTATGCGGAAGACCGCACCGTGGGGTCCAATGCCATTCAGCGGCCCCTTGACAACCTGTCGAACGCCGGGCTTATTTACTGCAATATCATTTACGACAAAGCCCCGGTGGTCATGGACATGTTGGCCCGAAAGATGGGTCCTGAGGCATTCCGCCGTGGTTTGCAGACCTATCTGGCGCGATTCGCTTACGGCAATGCCACTTGGGACGACCTGATCGAAGCGCTCAGCCCGGAGGCAGACTTCGACATCGACGCCTGGAGCCGGACCTGGGTCAAGGAAGCGGGAATGCCCAGTCTGACTGCAGAAGAGTATCAGGCGGACGAAATGGCTTATGGTTGGCTCCCGCTCGATGAGGCGCAGGCCGGACAGGATTATGCCCAGTATGCCGGACTCAGGGAAACCGCACGCATGCGCACCCTGATGAATCTCTATGAAAACGTGTGGCGGAAACGGATTGATGCTGCGCGTTTTGTCACTTGGGCTTCCGATGCGCTCCGAGGGGAGACCAATCCTTTGATTTTCGGATCTCTGCTAGGTTATGCAGGGGATGCCCTCCGCTTCTCCGGCACAAAGCTCCCCGTTCTGGAGCAGACGCTCCGTCTCCTGGCTGCCGATGAGACGCGGTCTCATGAGATGCGTCTGCAGGCCCTGCGCGCCCTGTTCCGCCTGGCGGAAGATCCAGGTACCTGCGACTGGCTCTATGCCATCTGGGAGTCCCAGCTTCCTCCGAAGGGCCTGACGTTGGGAGAATCCGACTATACGAGCCTGGCGTATCAGCTTATGCTCCGTTTCCCGGAACGTGCAACACAGATCAGGACCGTGCAGCGTGGCCGTATCTCTCATCCGGACCGGCTTGCGACCTTCGATTTCGTGGTACAGGCCGCCACACCGGACAGTGCTGCGCGCGTGACATTCTTCCAGTCGCTGCTGCAGGCTGAGAATCGCCGTCCAGAATCCCGGGTCCTGAGCGCTCTCGATCTGTTTTGTCATCCGCTACGGGGCGCCGAGTCGGTCGCCTATATCCGTCCGGCCTTGGATATCTTGCCGGAGATCCAACGGACCGGCGATATCTTCTTCCCTGCTTCCTGGTGCAAACGGATTCTCGGTCCGCAGACGTCCGTTGCGGCAAAAGAAGAAGTGGAAGCATTCCTCGCTTCTCACGAAGACATGCATCCACTTCTCAAGACCAAGATCCTGCAGGCGGCAGGATGGCTGTTGCAATAGCTTAGGCTTGCACGGCAGCGACGATGTAGTCGCAGACCTCGCCGACCGTCTCGAACGGGGCGGTGTCGCTGGCAAACTGCATTTGGAATTTGTGCTCGGCTGCCAGCGAGAGCAGCAGCATCGACAGGGAATCAATTCCCAGGTCATTGACCAGTTTGCTTTCCATGGTTACCTGGCTCAGGTCCAGTTTCGGCTTCACGCCGGCGAAGATCTCCTTGAGTCCTTCGAAAACACTTTCCCTTGACATGACTCTTACTGGTTGCGTGCGACTTTCATACTGCCCGTGCGCTTGAAGTCTTCTTTGCGGACGGTTACTTTCAGGATCCGGTGCGTCGAAGGCAGACTGGCGTTGATCTTTTCGACAAGCTGCTTCATATAGCTTTCCACCTCTTCCCACGATTTGCCTTCGAAAGCCGGCATCTGCGGGAGGATTTCCACGGCGATGACCTGGTCTCCGTTCAGCTCGTCTTCCTTGACCATGGCGTCACGGACGCAAGGATCGGCGTAGAAAGGCTCTTCCAGGCTTTCCGGGCTCACGTTCTCGCCGTTGCCCAGGATGATCAGGTTCTTGATGCGGCCCGTGATGTAGAGGAACCCGTCCTCATCGAAACGCACCAGGTCGCCGGTCTTGAACCAGCCGTCTTCGGAGAAGGCTTCCGCGGTCTTGACGGGATCCTTGTAATAGCCGGAGAAGATGTTGTCCCCCTTGAGCCAGAGCTCACCGTCCACGACTTTGGCTTCCTGGCCGGGATAGATCTTGCCGATGGAGGTGGGCTTTTCGATGGCATTGGCATTGGCGGAGGTCAGGTTGGCTGTCTCGGTCAGGCCGTAGCCGAAGCAGAATTCCACGCCCAGTTTCGTAAAGATGTCCACCAACCGCGGCGGCACGTTGGCGGCACCGGAGATGATCATGCGAAGCTCGCCGCCGAGGAACTGCGGGCCATACATTTTGCACAGGCCGGCAAGGATGTCGCAAATACCCGGGACAATGACCAGGAGGGTCGGTTTGATAAACGGCAGTTTGCCGATGGTAGCCTTCATATCCTCGCAGGTATAGATCAGGTTACCCGTATAGAAGCAGCCCATGGTGCCCGCGATCAGACCGAACACGTGGCTCAGCGGAAGTAACGCGATGTAGCGGTGGACTCCGATGACCTTGCCCGGCTTGAAGATCGCATTGTAGCAGCCGCGCATCAGTGCCCGGTGGCTCAGGACTGCGCCCTTGGGCGCGCCCGTGGTGCCGCCAGTAAAGAAAATGGCAGCCGGCGACTCCTTGTCGACCGTCGCGACAGGCGCGGTCTCAGGGGAAGTCGCACTGCATGCGAAGACTTTGGCCGGAACCCCCTCTGCCAGGGTCTTGAACTCGTCGCGTACGAAAAGAGCCTGCAGGTCGAAACGCATGCAGCAGCCTGCGACAGCCTGAGCGGGAAGGCCGGCGGGCAACATCAGGGCCGTATAGCCGGCCGAAGTGATGGCCAGGAACAGTTCGATGGCATCCGCGCTGTTGCGGTCGAAAACGCCGATGTTGGCGCCTTTCGGCAGACCGATTCCTTCGAGGAATGCGCGACGGTGCGCCACGCGTTCACACAGTTCACGATACGTGTAAGTCCGGGTATGGTCGCAAACGGCCGGCATGTCGGAATAAGTCTCTTCCAGCCAGTTGACGAATTCAGGTACTGTGGGGAAATAATGCAGCCGGGACAGTTCGTCCGCTGGCAGCATATCGTAGAAGTAATTGTCCATATGGTTTTTGGTTTCAGTCTCGTAAAAAAAACGGCCAAAATTAAGCATTTTTTTCTATTTTTGTAAGATAGAAAGCCTAAACTATACAATGACCTTATTGACAAAAGAAGTACTTACGCGGCGTGAGCTGCGGCAATTTGTCTCTTTTCCTGAAAATCTTTATCGAAACAGCCCCTATTGGGTCCCGGCTCTCCATTCCGACGAGTATGACACGCTCGGCCCGAAGAACCCGGCCCTGGATTTCTGTGAGCGCGCGCTCTATCTGGTCCTGCAAGACGGCGAGATCGTCGGTCGTGTCGCGGCCATCATCAACCACAACGCCAACGAGCGCTGGAAAGAAGAAGTAGTCCGTTTCGGGTGGATTGATTTCATCAACGACCTGGACGTGGTCCGCGCACTGATCGACGCCGTGGCCGCCTGGGGAAAGGCGCGCGGCTGCGTGAAAATCAAGGGACCGCTCGGTTTTTCGGACATGGACAAGGAGGGCCTCCTGGTGGAAGGATACGACCACCTCTCCCCTTTCACGGTGATTTACAACTATCCGTATTATGGGGACCTGCTGGAGCAGGTCGGATTTGTCAAAGATGCAGACTGGACCCAGAAGATCGTTGATATTCCCGTCGGTGAAGTCCCGCAGATGCAGTTCGCGCCGCTGGTCGAACAGCGTTTCGGGCTCCACGCTGTCACCAACATGTCCATGAGGCAGATGGGGAAAAAGTACGGTGTCGACCTCTTCCATCTGATCAATACTTCTTTCGCGGAGCTTTACGAATACTCCCCGCTGTCCGACAAGCAGATCGAAGCCTATCTGAAAGTGTATATCCCCATCCTCAACAAGGATTTCGTGGCGGTCATCGTCGATGCAGAAGACCAGGTCGCCGGTTTCGCGTTTTGCGTCCCGTCTCTTTCCCAGGCTTTCCGGAAGGCCAAAGGCCGGTTGTTCCCGTTCGGCTTCCTCCATATCCTGAAAGCGCTCCGAAAGACGGAAGCCATTGATGCGCTGATGATCGGCGTCCTGCCGCAGTACCAGGGGAAGGGTGCCAGCCTGCTGATCTTCAAATATCTGCTCGACAGCTGCCACAAATATGGCGTGACACGCATGTACGCCAATCCACAGTTGGAGACCAATCATAAAGTGCAGTCAGTCTTCGACGGCATCCTGGAGACCCATGAATTCCAGCGCCGCCGTTCTTATGTGAAAACACTATGAAATTCAACCGCACCATGAAGATGACCGCGCTGGTGGAAAGCGATTTCCACCTGCTGGGCCTCTTGTCGCGGTTGGGCATTGACCAGCGTTTCGGAGACCGTACGGTCGAAGATCTCTGCGTCGAATCGGACATCGATCCGGACACGTTCCTGCTTCTTTGTGAAATCTATGCTTCTCCGGATTTCCGTCCCTCGGAAGAGCAGCTTCGCGAATGCCGCATCGCAGATATCCTGTACTACCTGAACCAATCGCACGATTATTACGTCAACCGTTCACTGGTCGATCTGGATGCGGCTATCGAATCGCTGATTGCGCCCTGTACTCCGACGCAGAAGCAGGTCATCCGCCGATTCTTCGCCGACTACCGGACGGAACTCCAGCGCCATTTCGACCTGGAGGAGCGTTCTGTCATCCCGTATGTCCGTAATCTGCTGGTGGGTAATCGCAATACCAGTTATACCATCGACCGCTTCGAGGAGCATCATACCCAGATTCACGAAACCCTGTCCGACTTGAAGAACCTGATCATGAAGTCGCTGCCGGACGTGTGCGACAGTCGGCTCCGTATCAGTGTCCTCCTGTCGATCTATAACCTGCAGCAGGATCTGGACCATCATACCTGCATCGAAGACGACGTACTCATCCCGTTGGTCCGAATGCTCGAATCGCCGGGGCGTACAGCCCGCGCAGAAGCCCATGGCGATCCGCAGCGCGAAGAACTCACAGACCGTGAAAAAGAGATTCTGATCAGCGTGGCGCAGGGACTGCTCAACAAAGAGATTGCGGATCGGCACAACATTTCCATCAATACGGTGATCACACACCGGAAGAATATCACCCGCAAGATCGGTATTAAAACCGTACCCGGACTGACAGCGTATGCCATCCTCAACAACCTGATAGACATCAATTCCATCGAATCATGAAAACACGTATCCTTTTCCTCCCTGTCCTGCTGCTGGCAGCATTGCTCGTGGTTGCTGGCTGCAAGAAGCAAAAGACCCCTGCACCCGAAAACGATCCTGCAACTGTGGAAGAAGCGCCCGACATGAGCCAATATATGCCCTCGCTGCAGGTCGGCGAATTCGCCCCGCTCTTCGAAGCGCCCGACATTCTTGACGAGACAGTCGGATTGAGTGACTTTCTGGGCGACTATCTGGTGATCGATTTCTGGGCCACCTGGTGCAAGGACTGCCGGGCCGAACTGCCGGGCATGAAAGACCTTTATAACACATACGGCCCGAAGGGCGTCCAGTTCCTCGGCGTTTCGTTCGATACCGACAAGCAGACGCTTGTAGACTATTGCTTCGCCAACGAAATTCCCTGGATGCAGGTCTGCAACGGCATCAAATGGAAAGAGAATCCAATTTCGGCCGACTACGACCTCCATTGGATTCCCACCATGTATTTGCTGGATCCTGACGGAAAAATCCTGGGCATCTGCTTTACTGCGAAAGAGCTCGGCAAGATGCTCGCCACGCTCCAGTATTCCTAGATCAGATTGGTCAACGCCCAGCGGTTGACCTGATTCCGGTCCACGATCGGCCTGATTGCGAGTTCCGCAGTCGGGCCGATCCGTTTTCTGAGTACGGTCATCTCCTGGATCCGCGAACGGTTGACCGGATCGTGGACCGGATCCATACCCGCCTCCTTGAGGATCAGGTTACTCCGGGCGGCGATGGAAAGTTCCAGGTAATTCTGGATGTAACAGTACATGTCAAAGAAGACTTCCGGATCGAAGCGCTCCTTGAGCGTAAGCAGATACTCCCCTGCCTTGGTCGAAGAGAACTCGCCTCGCCGGACAGCGCCCAGCAGGTTGATCTCGTTGTTGATGCCTTCGTCGAGCCAGTCGTGGACGAACTTGCTGTTCTTTTTGAAAAGTGAGCGTTTGCTCAAGACGAAATAGACAATCAGCAGAGCCGTCAGGACAAGCGGATTGATCGGCTCCAAGGCATGGATGTAGTGGATCAGGATGGCCGCCAGAAAAGCGACGACCGATCCGATCACCTTGGCCCGACGCGAATCGCCGAACTTGCCCTGATGCACCATGATCAGAGCCATTGCCAGGGTCGAGGTGCAACCGATGTGCATCACGGCCGCCTCGAAGCCGAGGAAAATGGTGTGCCAGAGATTCGCTCCGCCCTGGGCCGTCAGCCAGAAAATGTTCGCCAGCAGACCGAAACCGGCTCCGATGGCAGAACCATAGATGGTTGCATCCCCCAGCAGTCCCACTTTGTGGCGCGAAATCAGCAAGAATAGAAAGGCGCCTTTGCACAGTTCTTCCACGATGGAGACAAGCAGGCGGTTCCCGCCGATCGCCGGAATGCGGCAGATAAGCCAGGAAACCAGGTACAGGATGATGCCCGCGCCAATACTCATCAACAAGGTGGACCACTTCGTCAGGGAGAAGGAGTCCATCACCAGCAACAGGATGAGGAACATGGCCAGCGGGACTGCTGTCAGGATGTATAAACCAATCATGTTTGTTACTTTGTTCCGAAAATGCGGTCGCCGGCATCGCCGAGGCCCGGCAGGATGTAAGCGTCGCTGTTGAGTTCCTCATCGAGCGCGGCCACATAGATGTCCACGTCGGGATGGTCCTTCTGTACCCGTTTGACGCCTTCGGGCGCCGCGACGAGGCACATAAGGCGGATATTGTTGCAGCCCATATTCTTGAGCATCGTGATGGCGTCCGACGAACTGCCGCCCGTAGCCAACATCGGGTCGGTGACAATCACCAGACGCTGGTCGATGTCGATAGGCATCTTGCAGTAGTACGACACGGGTTCGTGGGTGGTCTCGTCGCGGTAGAGGCCGATGTGGCCCACCTTGGCGACCGGCAGTAGGGTCAGCAGGCCGTCCACCATGCCGAGACCGGCACGGAGAATCGGCACGATGGCCAGCTTCTTGCCCGAGATGACGCGGGCGGTCATCTTTTTCATCGGGGTTTCGATTTCCACGTTCTCCAGCGGAAGGTCGCGGGTGATCTCGTAGCCCATCAGGAGGGAAATCTCCTTCAGCAACTCACGGAAATCCTTGGAACCCGTTCGAATGTCGCGCATGATGCTCAGCTTGTGCTGCACCATCGGATGGTCAATGATATGAAGTCTGCTCATGATTGAATGATATTGGATGTTACTTGGTTTCTCCGTACATGATCACGCGGGTCTGGTTCCGCTGTTTCAGGATGTTGTCGATGGCCTTGCGTACATCTTCGGTCGTGATGGAATCCAGCACTTTCTCATAGTCGGTGACCTCGTCGATGCCAAACTTCTTCCAGAAGTACATCTCACCCGACCAGTAGTTGTTCTGGCGCAGATTGTCCTGGTAGGTCTTGTGCATGTAATCTTTCACTTTCTTCATGTTGGCCTCCGAAGGACCGTTCTGGACGAATTCGCCGAGCAGTTCTTCGATGCGGGCGTTCAGGCGCTCATAGGAATCGGGGCTGGTCTGGTAGACGATCTGCAGGTAGGCGTCGGTTTCCTTGGGACGCTGATTCAGGCCACCGGCCGTGCTCACGCCGTACGTGCCACCTTCTTTTTCGCGGATTTCCTCGGTGTAGATGATATCCAGGATCTGGTGGGCGATGTCGAGGGTCAAGTCGCTCTTCAGATCATTTTTGCCCTTGCCGGTTTCCATATAGACCACGACGGCCATAGGAACTTCCATCTCCTTGGCGAAGACCTTGTCCTGCGTGCCCTTGGTGAAGCCCATACCCACTTCGCGGGCTTTCTCCTTCTTGCCCTGTGCGGGCAGCGAGCCGATGTACTGGGCGATCAGCGGCAGCATCGTCTGCTCGTCGATGGCACCCGTGAAAATGAAGGTGAAGTCGGCGGCGTTGGCGAAGCGTTCCTTCGCAATCTGCATCACGCGGGCATAGTCCACTTTGTCCACGTCGGCAGCCTTCATCTGGGCCACACGCGGATTGTTGTTGTAGAGGGCGCGGGTCAGGGTATCCTGCAAGGCGGTCATCGGCTGTTTCTCGGCGTTGAGCAGCTGGGCGCGCGTCTTGTTCTGCCACGACTTGAAAGCATCCTCGTCGGTGCGCTGGGCCGTGAAATACAGGTAGGCCAGCTGGAGCATCGTCTCGAAATCCTTCGGGGTCGAATTGCCGCGCATGCCTTCTTCGTAAAGGTTGATGTAGGGATTCACGCCCGCCTGCTTGCCAGCGAGGGCCTTGGTCAGGGCTGTGGAACTGAAGTTGCCCACACCGCCTTCGGTGAACAGGCCGACGTTCTGCAGGGTGAGGGCTTCGCTTTCCGGATAGAGCGACGTACCGCCCTGGCTGTAGGCGCGAAGAATGATCTGGTCCTTGTTGAAGTCGGTGGGCTTCACATAGACTGTGGCGCCGTTGGAAAGCTTGTACATTGTATAGCCAAACTTGTCGGCCTTGCTCTTGACGATTTTGCCGCCGGCCGGAATCTGGGCGAGCAGCGGCTCGTTGGAGACTTCTTCCTGATAGGCTTCGATATTCTCTGCGGCAACGTCGGCGAGCATCTTCTTCATTTCGTCTACCGTGGGATAGGTCACGCCTTCCTTTTCGGGAAGCATGCAGGCCAGCACGATGTTCTTGCCTTCTTCCACGAGTTGGCCGAACAGCTGGTTGATTACCTCGACCGGGATGTTCGGGCAGAGCTGCTGCGAGAGCGTATATTCGTTCTCGATGCCCATGATGGGCTCGGCATCGATGAAGTGGCGCACATATTCCGAGCAGTAGGAAGCGCTGTTCTTCTTCTCGCGGGCGTTGTATTGCGATTCAACCTGGCTCATGTATTCGGAACGGGCGCGTTCATATTCGCTTGCGGTGAAACCGCCCCGCTTCGCACGCAGGATCTCGCGCCAGACCGTAGCCACGGCGTCTTTCAGCTGGGTCTCGCCACTGATCACGACACCCATATAGGATTTCTTGGTCTTGGCCAGGAAAAAGTTTTCGTCGGCGCTGAACTGCGCCATCATGAACGGAGGTTCGGGCAGCTGGGTGAATTCTCTCAGGCGCTCGTTGAGCATCATCGTGGACATGCCGACGGCATACTGGTAAACCAGGTAGTTCATGTCGCCTTTCATTTCGTTCGGATAAGCGTCGTGCTTCCAGAAGAGGAAGGTCTGGGCATACGGGAACTCCTTGTCGGTAGCCATGCTCACGATCGTCTCGTCGTTGTCTTCTACCTGCACATAGTAGCGCTCGGCCGGGTTGACGGGCGTGGCAATCGTGCCGAAGATGTCCTTGATCTTGGCTTCCACTTCGTTCACGTCGATGTCACCGACCACGACGATACCCTGGTTGTCCGGACGGTACCATTTCTCATAGTAGTCACGCAGCACCTGATACGGGAAGTTGTCCACGACCTCCATCAGGCCGATGGGCAGGCGTTCGCCATATTTGTTGTGATTCGGATAGATCTCGGGCAGGATCTTCTCATAGATACGCATCTGGGCGTTCTGGCGGCTGCGCCACTCTTCGTGGATTACGCCACGTTCGCCGTCGATGTCCTCGGGATTGAGCAGCAGGCCGTCGGCCCAGTCATGCAGGATCCAGAGGCAGGAGTCCACGGCGCTCGGGACCTTGGCCACGGGCACGTTGTCGATGTTATAGACCGTCTCGTCGATGCTGGTGTAGGCGTTCAGGTCGGCGCCGAACTTCACGCCGATCGATTCGCAATATTTCACCACTCCGTTGCCCGGGAAATGCTCGGTACCGTTGAAGCACATGTGCTCGAGGAAGTGTGCCAGTCCGCGCTGTGATTCGTCTTCCAGGATGGAGCCCACTTTCTGGGCGATATAGAAATTGGCCTGTCCCTTCGGCTCTTCGTTGTGCCGGATGTAATAAGTCAGTCCGTTGTCGAGTTTTCCAATCTTCACGTTGGGATCCACAGGGATCGGGGGCATCTGCTGGGCGGATGCCATCATGCCGAGGCTGAAAGCCAGAGCTGCGATAATAGTAACGATTCTTTTCATCTGAATGATTGTTGAATTATTAAATATACACTAATTATTCAGGCTATGCTTTATCCATCCTGCAAATGTAATCAAATAAACGTTATCTTTGCAGGGCAAAGCCTGATTTTACCCATAAGACGCACGCATGGCCGAAAAACTACAGCATCCGGAAGAAAACTTGGAAGAACAGCACGCGCAGGCGCTTGCCGTCGCCTCTGAGGCAGGACATATCCTGCTTGAGAACGGTGCGGAGATTTCCCGTGTCGAAGAGACGATGGAGCGCATCGCCTCGCATTACGGCGTGGATTCGAAGAGTTTCTTCGTGCTGAGCAACGGTATTTTTACCACCAGCAGTTTCAACAAGTACGCGAACGTGGAGTTTATTCCTTTCAAAGGGACGCAGCTCGACAAGGTGGTGGCGGTCAACCAGCTCTCGCGCGATATCGTTGCCGGGAAGTATTCCCTGTCTGAGGCGCGTGCCCGACTGAAAGAGATCCGTATGATGCGGCCGCACCCCTATTGGGAGCAGATTCTGGCTTCCGCGCTGGGCAGTGCCGGTTTCTGCATTGTCTTCGGCGGCGGCCTGCTGGATTGTGCGGCCTCGTTCGTCTGTGGCATTCTGCTCTGGCTCTTCGTGCTTTATGTCACGGCGCCGCACATGTCGAAGATCGTGGGCAACATTGTCGGCGGGTTTTTCGTCACGGCTTTGTGCATCGCTTTTCATCGCATCGGGTTCGGGCACAGTCTGCCCAATATGATCATCGGTGCCATCATCCCCTTGATTCCGGGCGTGCCGTTCGTCAATGGCGTCCGAGATGTAGCTAACGAAGACTACATTGCAGGCGCGACCCGTCTGCTGGATGCGATGCTGGTCTTCTTCTGCATCGCGGCGGGCGTCGCGCTGGCTTTTGTCTGCGACGGATTGATTTTCGGGAAATTGATTGTCCTCAAAGGTATGACAGTCGATCCGGTCACTTTTGCGATGCCGATTCAGATCATCGCCTCTTTCATCGGAACAGCTGCTTTTGCGGTACTCTTCGGCGTACCCCGCAAGTACTATGTTTTATGTGGTGTCTGCGGCGTTCTGGGCTGGATTCTCTACATGATTCTGGCGCGTTATGCGGGTTTTACGCCCCCGGCCGCCACGGTTTTCGCCACGATGCTCGTCGTCTTGTCGGCCCGCTATTTTTCGGTGCTCGATCGCTGCCCGGCTATTGTCTTCTTGCTCTGCGGCATTTTCCCGCTGGTGCCGGGTGCCGGTGTCTTCTGGACATCGTACTATGTGGTTTCCGACCAGCTTCGGCTGGCGCTCAGCAGCGGCTTCATGGCAGTTAAGGTCACCATCGCCATCGTCTTGGGGATTATCCTGATCAGCGAGCTCCCCGCGCGTTTCTTCTCCGGCCATCGTGCGGCCAAAGCCTTCCATCGGAATGCTTGACTTTTTCGTCATGCCCGGCTTGACTGGGTATCTTGCAGCATTGGCTCTGCCAGATTTGGGTGCCTGGGGACTCTGGGGATTGTTTATCGGAACCTTTCTGGCGGCCACGGTCGTTCCTTTCAGTTCGGATGTGCTCTATATCGCTGTGCTGCAGATGACGGCCAACCCATGGGCTTGTCTGGCGGTGGGTTCTTTGGGGAATTGGCTGGGGTCGCTCACGACCTTCGGCATCGGGTGGCTGGGCCGCTGGGAGTGGATCGAAAAGTGGTTCAAGGTTGACCATGTCAAGTTGGAAAAGCAGAAGGTATATATCGACAAATACGGCGTCTGGCTGGCCCTTCTGAGTTGGGTTCCCTTCATCGGCGACGTCTTTGCCATCGCCCTTGGTTTCTACAAGACCAACCCCTGGCTTACCGCCCTTCTTCTCCTGGTCGGCAAAACCCTTCGCTTCCTCGTCTGGAACCTCCTGCTGGGCGCATTCTGACGGCCCTTCCTGAGCTTCCCCTTTTTTACGCTGCAACGGACGCAGTTTTTCGTTACCTTTGCCGTTCCAAACAGAGAATCGATGAAACAGATCGAAGTAGTGGCAGCCATTATCCGGCGGGGTGACCAGATTTTCGCCACGCAACGGGGCTATGGCGAGTTTGAGGGTTGGTGGGAGTTTCCCGGCGGGAAAATCGAGGCGGGGGAAACCCGTGAAGCGGCGCTGCGGCGGGAAATCCGGGAGGAACTCTCGGCGGAGATCGTCATCGACAAATACCTGACAACGGTAGATTGGGACTATCCCCTATTTCACCTGACGCTTCATTGTTTCCTCTGTTCGTTGGTCTCGGCATCGATGAGCCTCAATGAACATGAAGCCGCGCGCTGGCTCGGTGCCGACCAATTGCACAGTGTACACTGGCTGCCCGCAGACGAGGGCATCCTGCCGTTGATTGCTCATGAATTAGCTTGACACGCTTAATTGCTGCCGCCGCCGATGAAGGCGCGGAGCAGAGAAGTAGCGGGGATCTCCTTATCTGAGACAGGGTTGAAGTAGTGGATGAATTTCAGGAGGCGGTGCGCCTCGCTGTATTCGGGGCAATTCTTGGGAATGGTGCGAAGGATCAGTTCGGCGTGGGTATGCAGCACGGCGAATTCCACCAGGTAGGCGGAGTTGAACATCACATCGGCGTTTTCCTGATAGGGATAGATCCACTGCTCCTCGGCGCGGCGTACGTTCGGCCACTGGTTGATGGTCTCCCGGGCGGAGAAAGAGCCGTTGTTGTAGTCGCGGATGATGCGGCGCAGGAGTCGGTTGTCGCTGGTGGGCACCCAGTTGTGGTCGTCGAGTGCGATGCTGGTCAGCGTCGAGATGAAGATTTTGAACGTGCTCTCCGTCGGGACCTGCGGGATCAGCTGCGGATTGAGAGCATGGATGCCTTCGATCAGTAGCACCTTGCCTTCCGTCAGCTGCAAGTGCTTGCCGTTGTACTCGCGACGGCCCGTCACGAAATTGAATTCCGGCACGTCCACGACTTCGCCGCGCAGGAGCGCGAGCACGTCGCGCTCGATGGCCCGATGGTCCACGGTCTCAAAGTTGTCGAAGTCGTAGCTGCCGTCCGGAAGCTTCGGTGTCTCGATGCGGTTCACAAAATAGTCGTCGGTCGAGAAAGAGATCGGCCGCAGGCCGCAGGCTTTGAGCTGGACGCTCAGGCGCCGCGTGACCGTGGTTTTGCCGCTGCTGGAGGGCCCGGTAATCAGCACGATGCGCACCGGATGCACGGGATCGTTATAGCGCCGTTCGATTTCCTCGGCGATCTGCACGAGTTTCTTCTCCTGCAACGCTTCGGAAATCTGGATCAGGTCGGAGGCCCCGCCCGCCTGGCAGACGTGGTTCACGTCGCCGGCGTTGCGCAGGTTCATGATCCGGTTCCACTTGAAATCTTCCGAGAAGACTTCGAAAGTCTTGGGCTGGTCCACGTACGGGGCCAGCACTTCGGGATTGTACCGGTCGGGAACGCGCAGCAGGATGCCGCCGTGATACGGGATGATGTCCCAGACCTTGATATAAGAAGTTGACGGCAGCAGACGGCCGTAATAATAATCCACTGTATCCCCCAGCGTATAGAAATCCACATAAGGCTGCCCACTCGTTTCCAGGAGGCGGACCTTGTCCTCGTAGCCTTGTTCACGGAAGATCTCGATCGCTTCTTCCAGCCGGACTTCGCGGCGATGGAACGGCAGGTTCTGCGCGATGATCTCCTGCATGCGCGCCTTGATTTTGTGGATGTCCTCTTCCGTCATCGGACTTCCGTCGGGCTTGTGCCACTCGCAGAAATAGCCGTTCGAAATGGGATGCTTGATTTCGATCTTCGACTTGGGGCAGATGTCCTGCGTGGCCTTGCAGAGCAGGAAGCAGAGCGAGCGGCAGTACACGCGGCGCGCACTGGCATCGCGCAGGTCCAGGAACTCGATGTCGCGGTTGTTGTATACGCGGAAACGAAGTCCTTGCGATACGTTGTTGACCTTGGCCGAAACAATGGGATACGGGCGCTCGAATTCGAATTCCGGAAGCATTTCTTCCAGCGTGGTGCCTTCGTTGAACTGTTTGTACGAACGGGTGTTTTTACAGTAAATCTTGAGCATGGTTTACGCGTTGTGCAGGTTCAGGGGATCAAGGGTGTTGTCGATGAAGGTGAGCATGTCGCTCCACACGCGGTCGCGCTGCGTCTCGTTGTGGATCTCGTGGCGCATCTGGGGATAGACTTGCGCGGTCACGTTGTGGTAGCCCAATTCGGGAAGCAGGCGCACTGCCCGGCGGAACTGGGAGTCGCTGCCGCGACAGGGGTCCTGTTCGCCGGACATGAAGTGGATATGCATGCCGGGATGCCGGACGCCCCAGCCTTTGCGGCTGTAACAGTCCTGCATCAGTCCGAGCAGGTTGTAGAAGCCGTTGGCCGTGAAAACAAATTGGCAGAGCGGATCTTCGTAATAGGACTTCAGGATCTCCGGATTCGAGCAGACCCACGCCATGGGCCCTTCGCCGGCGAAGGGTTTGCTGTAGGCGCCGAACGACATCTTCTGCAGCAGCTTGGGACGATAGTGCCAGCCTTTGCGTCGGCCGAAGCACCAGGCCAGGGCCTTCCCCACTCCCTTCGCGGGATTGTCCACGGGGCAGCCGCTTACCAGCAAGGCATCGACGCGGTCATCATATTTTTTCAGGAAGGAACGCACAATCATCGAGCCCATGCTGTGACCGTAGAGGATGACCTTGAGGTCCGGGTATTGGGCATGGATCCAGTCGTTCACGACGCGGACGTCTTCCACCAGGGCCTGCCAGCCGCCATCGTACATATAGCCCAAGTCGTCCGGACTCTTGACGGAAGCGCCGTGGCCACGATTGTCGTGGATGACGCACACGAGGCCGTGAGCGGAAAAGAATTCCATCAAGGGGATATAGCGTTCTTTGTGTTCGCACATGCCGTGCACCAGCTGGATGACCCCACGGGGCGCCGCACCAGTTGCATCGGGGACCGATTCAAGAGCGGCCAGTGTCAGCCCGTCGGCCGAAGCGGCCAGCGTGAAAGAATTGATTGCCATGCCTGTTCGCGTTTATCCAACAAATTTAAAAAAAATGAACGATAAACCGACATCCGGGACGATTTATTTGTATTTTTGACCTGATGATTGTGACGCTTCCTTTTCTCGAGAAACGTTTTGAAACGTTTAACCACGACTATTTCGACGATGCGCTGTCGCCCGTGCCCATCAAACTGGGCCGCGCGGTACGCAGTCTAGGCTCCTGCGCCTACAAGAAGCGCAGGAAGTTCTTCGGGAAATGGGAGTACTATGATTTCCGCATCCGGATCAGTACGCGATTCGATCTGTCCGAATCAGAATGGGAGGACGTCCTCCTGCACGAGATGATCCACTACGAGATCCTTTCCCGGCATCTGAAAGACACGTCTGCCCATGGACGGCTGTTCCGCGCCCGCATGAAAGAGATCAACGAGCAGTTCGGCCGGCAGATCCGGATCTCATACCGGATTAAACCGGTTTCAGGATAAAGTGGAAGCGGTATTCACCGTATGGCAGCATGTACTGCGGCAGCGGCACTTCGCCCCAGCTGGTAATGCAGCCCAGGCCCATTTGACGCCAGTCCAGCAACAGGTTCGTAACGTCATCTTCCTTCAGAAGTTCGGAGTGGCGGTTGTGCTTGACTTCGCCGTCATCGAGTGTCTCGATGCGGTAGTGAAGCGCCGACGCTGAGAAAGGTTCCTCCGCCTGGATTTCCAGACCGTGACCCCGTGCGTCGGTGATACGCAACCAGCGAAGATCCGTATGCGTACCAGTCTCTTGTGGCTTGATATACGGATAGAACTGCTCCGTAACCGTCTGCGACCAACGGCCGAGGAAGGATGCGGAATAGCGGTCCGCATAGTTCTCGAAAGGACCGCGGCCATAATATTCCAGATGCTCGAACGATTTGGGCATCGGAATCTGCACGCCGAAGCGGAACAGGCCCGGCAGTTCACGGTTTGCACCCGGAACCAGCTGCTCCGTGATTTCGATGGCACCCTGGTCATTGACCCGGTATTCCATCAGCACCCGGGCATCGGATCCCTCGAGTTTGTACTCGATGATGATTACCTGCAAGTTGTTCTTGTCGTATTGGGAGAGACTGTAATAATACAGCTTCGGTTTCTTCCAGAAAGCCATCTTCTTCTGCAGTTCGGCGCCAAAGTCGTTGTCGGTCGGCGCCCGCCAGAAGTTCGGCTTGATGGTTTCCCCGCTCTTGAGGAAATTCACGCCGCCCGTCTGCCAGCGCGTGATGGATCCATCGTCCACGGAGAAATCAATCTCGAAATTGGCCCCGCTTACGGTGAACTGATGCGCCGCATTGTTGCGGATCTTCGGCCGGCTCGCACTCCTGAGCGGCTGCATCGTCCAGTGGTAGTCGTTCAGTGCGATCTGCTGCCGCGCTACCTCGAATCCTTTCTCAAGCAGACCGTCCTCCTTCTTGAGGCTGTAACTTAAATTCAGCAGCCACTCGGCCGAATTGTCGATGTCGCCGTAGGGCACGTCGAGGATTCGGCGCTCCTGCGGTCCCACATTCACGTCTTCCAGGTGCCCGCGTGCCTGCAGTTCGCCATTGCGGTAGAGTTCCCAATGCATCTGGCAGTTGGACAGGTCGCGGAAGAAGTTCTCGTTGTAGATCTCCAGCCGGTTCGGCGCTTTGAGTTCCGACCAGATGTTCTGGTAGAAATATTGGATTTCGTAGGCATGCGGATTGAACTGGCGGTCCGGGCCGACTACGCCATTGTCACAGAAATTCTGGTCGCTGGGATCCGAATGGTTGAAGTCGCCGCCATAGGCATAGAAACTCTTTCCGCGGCTGTTTTTCCAGTGAATCGACTGGTCGGCGAAGTCCCAGATGAAGCCGCCCTGGAGTTTGGGCAGGGTACGGTGCAAGTCCCAGTACTCCTTGAATCCGCCTTCAGAATTGCCCATGGCGTGAGCATATTCGCACTGGATGAGCGGTTTGGTCTTTTCCGGATCCTCGCTGTACCGCTTCACATAGTCCGGGCTGGCATACATCGGGCAGAAAACATCCGTCTTGCCGTCGTAACGGGCTTGCTCGTACTGGATCGGGCGGCTCGGGTCGAGGGCACGGACCAGGTCGTAGGCCGCTTCAAAGTTGGGGCCGTAGCCCGCTTCGTTGCCGAGCGACCACACGATGATGGCGGGATGGTTGAAATTGCGCTGCACATGACGCTGGTTACGCTCCAGATGCGCCTGCAGGTAGGCCGTGTCACGGGCGAGTGTGGCGGAGCCATAGCCCATGCCGTGCGACTCGACGTTCGCTTCAGCTACCATGTAGAGCCCGTACCGGTCGCACAGGTCATACCAGTATGGATCATCGGGATAGTGGCAGGTGCGGACCGCATTGATGTTGAGCTGTTTCATAACCTTGATATCCTGCTCCATCCGCTCGCGCGACACCACGTAGCCACCGTCCGGATCGAGTTCGTGCCGGTTGACGCCCTTGATCAGGACGCGCTTGCCGTTGACCAGCAGGTCCGAACCTTTGATCTCCACTTTGCGGAAGCCCGTGTTGAAGTGGAGGGTCTGCAATAGCTTCTTTCCGTCGTACAATTTGACGTCCAGCCGGTAGAGATACGGATCCTCAGCACTCCACTTGTGTACGTTTTCCACGAAGAACCGTCCGACGAGGAAGGCACCGGAAGCTTTCACGGGCTCCGCGGCTTTCTTCCCTTTCGCATCGAGGAGATGCATCTCCACACGCGTGCGTTTGAAATCGGCCACAGTTACGTTGACGGTCAGCGTGCCGTCTTTGTAGCCGGCGTCCAGGTCGGGTGTAATGGAAACGTCTTCGATGTGTTTGACGGGACGTGTATAAAGGTAGCAGTCACGCGCTACGCCGGAAAACCGGAAGAAATCCTGGTCTTCGAGATAGGTGCCGTCACACCAGCGGAAAATCTGGAAGGCAATCAGATTGCGCTTGCCCGGCTGCAGGAATTCGGTCACGTCGAATTCACACTCCAGTTTGCTGTCTTCGCTGTAACCCACGAACTTGCCGTTGACCCACAGGTAAAGACAAGAGGTCACGGAACCGAAGTGGATGATCATCTGCTGGCCCTTCCATTCGGCGGGGATTTGGAAGAACTTCCGGTAGGTTCCCACATGGTTGTTCTCTGTCGGCGGAACCGGCGGCGTGTTCTTGGCCCGGCCGTTCCAGGCGTAGCCCGTATTGACATACACAGGATCGCCGTAACCGTTCAACTCCCAGACACCCGGCAGCGGCATCCGGCTCCAGGCGGCCTCGACGTAGTCGGGACGCCAGAAATCGGCAGGCTGCTGGTTTGCGCTCCGGACCCAGTTGAAGTGCCATTCCCCCGCGAGCGGGAGAATCTGGGACTCTTCGGCCAGGAAAGTGCTGTGCATCTGGAGACGGTTGATACCATTGACATGGGGGTCCTGCCATTCGGTGAAGGTCTGGGCGCGGCCTGCGGCGGCGGCCAGCAGAAGGAGGAGCGTGAAAAGAATCGTTTTTTTCATGTGTGCGTATTCTGCATACAAATTTAACATATTTTTGCTAACTTTACCTCTTGATCGCAACGAAAATATGACTGAAGAATTGAATCTGGTAAAGGACCTGGCCGTCATCCTGATTGCGGCGGGTCTTTTTACCATCATCTCGAAGGCTCTGAAGCAGCCGCTTATCTTGGGGTATATCATCGCGGGTTTCATCGTGGGGCCGCATCTTGGCCTGTTCGGCATTTCATCGAAGGAATCGGTAGAGCAGTGGTCCGAGATCGGCATCATCTTCCTGCTCTTCGCGCTAGGATTGGAGTTCAGTTTCAAGAAGCTTCTCAAAGTGGGCAGCAGCGCACTGATTACGGCCGGCTGTGTCTGCGTGGGCATGTTCGTCACAGGCAATATCGTAGGCCATGCGCTGGGTTGGAGTTCCATGGAAGCCATCTTCCTGGGCGGCTTGATGTCCATGTCCTCGACCACGATCATCATCAAAGCTTATACGGACCTGGGACTCAAGAATAAAGCCTACTCTACCCTGGTCTTCGGCACGCTCGTGGTGGAAGACCTCATTGCCGTGGTGCTCATGGTGTTGCTGACCACCATCGCCACGGCCAACCAGTTTGCTGGCGGCGAGATGCTCATGGGACTGGCCAAGCTGCTGTTCTTCCTGATCCTGTGGTTCTTAGTAGGCATCTATGTCATCCCGTCTTTCCTCAAGTGGGCCCGGAAATACCTCACCGACGAAATCCTGCTGCTGGTGGCTATCGGCCTGTGTTTCGGGATGGTGACACTTGCCAGTTTCGCGGGCTTCTCCTCCGCCCTGGGCGCTTTTGTCATGGGCTCGATTCTCTCGGAAACCATCGAGGGCGAACATATCGGGAAGCTGGTGATCAGCATCAAGGACCTGTTCGGTGCTATCTTCTTCGTCTCCGTGGGCATGATGGTCGACCCGCAGGTCATTGCAGAGCACTGGCTGCCGATCCTCATCCTGACGCTGGTTACGGTACTGGGTATGACGATCTTCGGTTCGCTGGGCGCCCTGGTCGCGGGCCGCGGTCTCAACACGGCCGTCCATACGGGTTTCAGTCTGGCGCAGTTGGGTGAGTTTTCCTTTATTATCGCGGGACTCGGCGTGAGCCTGGGAGTGATGCGGGGCTTCATCTATCCCGTCATCATCGCAGTGTCGGTCATTACGACTTTCACCACGCCTTATATGATCAAGGCCGCCACGCCGGTCTGCAACTTCCTCTACAAGAAGCTACCGGTCAGGATTTTGGCGAAACTGGACCCTTCGCCCGATGCGGCGGACAAGTCGAGTGCGGAGGAACAGAGCGAGTGGAAGCAGATGCTCAAGAGCTACGGGCTCCGCGTCGTCCTGTACAGCGTGATTCTGGTTGCCATTTTTCTGGGATCGAAACTCTATCTTGACAAGGTGCTGACGCGCCTTCTGCCCGACGCAGCGACAGCATGGCGCAGCGCTATCGGCCTTGTCATCACACTGCTCGTCATGGCACCCTTCCTTTATGGCCTGGCCGTCAACGGCAACGACATCAAACGTTCTGCAGTTCATCTGATGCGGGAAAAAGACCGCAACAAGTGGCCGATCCTGGCCCTGGTTTTTCTGCGCATCTTCATCGCGATCGCCTTTGTCATTGCGGCGGTGCTGATGCATTATTCCCTCTCCTACTGGAGTTTGCTGCTGATCATCCTGGCCGGCGTCGCTTTCTTCATCCTGGCGCGTCGCTCCGTGCATCAGTTCACCGGTCTTGAGGAACGGTTCATTACCAATCTGAACCAGAAGGAAGAGTATGAGCGAAAGCGCACACCCATCGCTTCTGGCGTCCGGTCCAAGATGAAAGGCCACGACGTGGCTGCCGAGAATGTCATCATCTCGCCGAACTCGGAATATGCCGGCAAGCAGTTGCGGGAGATTCCGTTCCGGCAGAAATATGGTATCAACATCGCCAAGGTGGTCCGCGGCAGCCGCCGTATCCTGGTCCCTTCGCCCGACGAGTATATCTATCCCTACGACGAGGTGCTGGCCATCGGGACCCGGCAGGAGGTGACGCATTTTGTCGAGGACATGGCAGCGGAAGATCTCCGGAATGCCGATTCCTACGAAACCGACGACTTCGTGCTCGACAGTTTCGAACTGCAGAAAGGCTGCTACCTCGACGGCAAAGTGCTGCGCGACACGAATATGCGCCAGAAAGGCTGCATGGTGGTCGGCGTAGAACGCGATGGCCTCTCCCTGATGAGTCCTAAGCCCGATTTCCAGTTCCAGGCCGGCGATTTCGTGTGGCTGGCCGGCGAGCGTGTCGAATGCGAGAAGATGGTGCTGGTCAATGGATATACGGAGTCTTAATTACCGGTTCGGCTGGCTGGTTGCCGACTATCTGAACGAAAATCCGTGTGCTGTCACGCCGGATTTGCTGCGCAGCGTGCTTCCTGAAGACGCTGATGCGGCAACCGAACAGGTAGTTTATGCAGCGCTGCTCGGCGGATTGTTAGGGCTGGATCCAACGACTTCGGAAGAAGACTGTTTCCTGGAAGATCGTTATCTGCGTCCCGGATTGCAGCGTCTTGAGATTACGCCATGGCGGGAGAATCCTTATTATCAACAGATTCTTTTTTCGCAGGACGGCGTTGGCGGCAGGAACGGCTGGGCGCTCGCCTGGCAGGAATACCAGCCCTACGAATTGTTTCTGCGTGATGATTTGATCCTCACTGACGATTTACGGCAGATTCCAGCACTCGGCTATTTTCCGGATTCGTTCCGCTATCCTTCCGTACTACAGGACGGCCGCGAGTGGATGTCCATCAAGCCCAGTGAAATCGCCAGTTCCCAGGCCGCCATTGATGCTGCCGCGGGGCGTGTAGTCACCTTCGGCCTCGGTCTCGGCTACTTCGCCTTTATGGCGGCACGCAAGCCGGAGGTGTCATCCGTAACGGTGGTCGAACGGGATCCGTCCGTCATTGCCCTATTCAGCGAGCACATTCTTCCTCAGATTCCTGATAAAGATAAGATAACTGTTATACAGGCAGATGCATTTGATTATCTCGAGCATCAGATGAGCAAGTGCCCGCCCGATTTCGTCTTCATGGATATCTGGCACGACATCGCTGACGGCACGCCGCTCTACGTGCGCGCCCGGCTTTACGAAACCCGTTTTCCCCATACCCGTTTCATGTATTGGATCGAGCGCTCTCTCCGCTGCGCGCTCGTCGATGAACTCACACAACGCGCCGAATCTGCCTTATGATCGCATACCTGTTCACTTTGCTTTCCTTGGTCGTTCCAAGGTTGGTCGACCTTCCCGATTCGGCTCTTCGCATGAGCGCTACGGAAATCACGAATGTGCAATACGAGGCTTTTGATCCCGCGCATGAGCGGACCTTCTCCCTGGGAGACGACGATGCGGTCGTGATGGTATCCTGGCATGAAGCGCGCGCCTATTGTGTCTGGCTCTCCAAGCAGACCGGGCGCCGGTTTCGCCTCCCCACCGAAGCAGAGTGGGAACTCGCATGCCGCGCCGGCACGACAACCGCCTATCATACGGGAGATCAGTTCCCGGAAGCACAGTGGAAAGCCCAGCGGAACAACCGGTATAAAGAACCTGTATCCCTGACGGTTGCACAGTTCGCGCCCAACGCGTGGGGCCTGTATGACATGCATGGAAATGTCGAGGAATGGTGCCTCGATCCTTGGGATGAAACCGGCGCGTTCCGCGTGACGCGCGGGGGCAGTCATAACATGGAACTTCGTTACTTGCGCAGTGACAGCCGCAGCGCTGCCATGCCGGACGATCGCTCCGTCCTGCGGGGATTCAGGATTGTGGAGGACGTTGCTGTTCGGGTAGCTGAACCCGTTTTTATGACACCGCAACCTTATGTGCTGCCGCCAGCCGATTCGTTGACACCGTTCTATGCACACAATCACCAGCCGGCAGTGGCTGCCCTCGCGGGCGGTGACCTGCTCGCCATCTGGTTTTCCTGCGAGGCAGAAGCCGGCCGTGAGATGGTCGTGCTGCAGTCTCGTTTCCACCAGGGTGTCTGGTCGCCTGCCCGGCTTTTCTTCAAAGTACCCGAACGGAACATGACAGGCAGTGCGTTGCTTCGGCTCGATGACGGTACCCTGCTGCACTTCAACGGTGTCGGTGATGCAGGTGAATGGCGCGACCTGGCGCTGGTCTTGCGCCGGAGCCTCGACGGTGGCCTGTCGTGGAGCCTCCCACAGATGGTCGGGGCGACGCATGGGCCTCGACATCAGGTCATTGCGGGCCCTATTGTTACGGGTGACGGATGCATCCTGCTCTGCTGTGATGCGGGGCCGGGCGGAGAAGACGGCACGGCACTGCATGTCTCCGCAGACGGCGGTCTCACCTGGAAAGATACAGGCAGTACCTTAGCCGGTATTCATGCCGGTATCGTCGAACTGAAGGACGGAACGCTGATGGCATTGGGACGCGGCAACGCCATCGACGGTCGCATGCCTTGCAGCCGCAGCACTGACGGCGGTCATTCCTGGTCGTTCAGCGCCTCGCCGTTCCCACCGATCGGAAGCGGCCAGCGACTGGTCTTGAAAAGGCTCGCAGAAGGACCGCTCCTACTCTGTTCGTTCGGCCCGAACGGTCTTTTCGTTGCACTTTCGTATGATGAAGGTCAGTCGTGGCCCGTCCGCAAACTACTGACTGATAACAGCCTTTTGACCGGCAGCAAAAAGTCGGCAGATGACAACATGGCGACCGACGGCACTCTTCATACCGGGGGCAACGTGCAGAAGGATGGCAGCTCTCGAACATTCGACGGCGGAGCATGGACCGGTTCTTTCACGATGGATGCCACGCATGCGGAACCGCGCGGCTACCTCGCTGTCACACAGACGCCCGACGGCCTCATCCACCTCCTCTCCAGCCGCCTCCATTATCGCTTCAACCTCCAGTGGATTGAGCAGTAACCGATCGACGAACTATTCAACGGCCGGCTTTGCATTTGGTAATTAGAAAGTGGTGACAGAAAGCGCGCAAAAATCCAGCGATGCTCATCTTATCCAGTGATGCTCCAGTGATGCGTGTAATCGTCTGCCGCTGTTGACAATGTACACTAGCTGATTGACAGGGACTTATGGGAACCGTCGGCGGCAGGTCTGCTTAGGAGAAGCAGACTGGACGCTTTAATCGCCCTCACAGCCCTTCCTGCGCATATTGCTGCGGCAGACGAATACACGTTCACTGAAAAAAAAGGATATGGATAAATGCATCGGTCAGGCATAGGCGCCGCACTCATCCGGCCACATCAGTAGAGGATTCCCGCTGATCCCGAAATCCTTTCGGTGAGCAAGTTGGAGGCCTCTGCTCACCATGACTTTCTTTCACTCCCTCCGGTGAGCGAAGCGACTGTCTCAGCTCACGGTGGCCTTCTTTCACTGCCTCCGGTGAGCGAAACGGCCTCTCCGGCACACGGCGGCCTTCTTTCGGCGCCTCCGGTGAGTCAAACGACCATCTCTACTCACGGCGCCCCTCTTTCACACACATCGGTGTGTAAAACGGCCTCTCCTACTCACCACTCGGGATAGCGGCTTTCACCCATCGAGTGGCAGATTTTCCCCATCGAGCGGCCGGTTGGGGGTTTCCTCGGCCAGGTCCGGGAGCCCCTCCACAGGCTCCTGCGGACCTGGACGGGAGAAAACCCGCTTCAGCAACGACCTGCCAATCACCTCAATCACTCCCTTCAGGCCGCAACTGACTATCAACGCGGTTATCCTTGACAGCGTGCTGGCAGGAGATAACCGCTCTCTGCTACCGTTGAATCACCCCGTCGGCGAAGCCATCAACAAGTCCGGACAGGATCTTTGCGGCGCCACTCCGGGCAAGGTCCCCTATAGACCACCCCATGGGACCAGAAGTCCGAGGGGTGCCACGCCACGAATCAGAGCTATCTGCCTATGGTGGAAAAGGACCATTGTGTGGAATTGGTTTCCGCCAAAGTGTCCGCACTCATGGTCGTCCCGATGATGGATTTCGCATATCAGCTGCAGACACTGGCTTTCCAAAGGTGGGTCTACTCAGGCGAAGCCAAAGAGCACGAAGTCTAGGGCCGGCCTGCTGCGGACACTTGGGTTGGCTGGCGCGAGCCCGGTGATTCGCTATTCTGTCCTTGTCTGACCGACTCTTCTCGGGCTCGCGTTTGTACATCTCGTCTGTATACCCCGTGTTTGTACACATTGTGTCCATCTCGAGCCGGATCATCCTTTGTCCTGCCACCGCCGGTTTGACTTCTCCCCGGCTCGTGCCAGACGCATCTGCCCGTCCCGAGCCGGATTATTCACCGATCTATCTATGGCTGGCTGCCTTCTGCCGGGCTTGGGCAGGTTTATGAAAAGCCCAAGCCCGTTGTCTCGTGGTCTGACCATCGTCGAGTGATACTGAATTGGGCTCGGAAGCGACTGATGTTTTGAGCGTCGTCTATGGCGTAGGGCGGTTATCTCCTGCCAGCGCAACGGGCCCCGGAGTCCCGGGGCCGGGCCCAGCGCTGTCAAGGATAACCGCGTAATTTGTCAGTGGCTGTTTGCGAGGGCGATTAACTAGTCAGGCCAATCTTGGCTGATGCGGTTATCTCCCGTCCGGGCCCGCAGGAGCCTGAGGAGGGGCTCCCGGGCCCGTCCGAGGATAACCGTTCGGCCAAAAGGGGGCAATCAGTCACGTACCCAAACGAAATCAATCGGTCGCGAGCTCGAAAGATGTCTATTCGTCTCGAGCCCGAAATGGGTCTGTCAGTTGTGATCCCGAGA
>JAEEOM010000008.1 GCA_016284265.1 Bacteroidales bacterium
CCGTACGTGTGATGTCAGTCGTGCCGAACGTATATTGTCCGCCCGAATCTACGAGATAAAGTCCTTTCGGCCGGATGATGGCAGAACCCTCGCGCGGCGTACTGTAATGCGGCAGCGCCGCATTCGCCCCGTAAGCCGAGATGTTCTCGAAGCTGTTGCCGCGGTAGCCCTCAATCTGGCCACGTAGTGATGTCAGCTTCTGGGATGCTTCCCATTCCGTGATATGTGTGCCTCCCTGGACAGACGTTTCGAGCCAGTAGAGGAACGTCTCCACAGCCACACCGTCTTCGATAAATGCACGGCGGAAACCTTCGATCTCTTTCTTGTTCTTGACTGCCTTGCGCAGGACCACCGGCGAAGCGCCGAATACGATCTCGCTCTCGGCGAAGAACTTGCGGATCAACTTGTACGTATGGTAGTTAAGCGTCGAAGGATCGATGAAAATACGGCCGCACTCATCGCGACGGTCTTCCAGCGCATCTTCCAGTACGGCGTAATCGGCATTGATAACATCTTTGACGGTAGGCACCTCGGATACGTTTCGTACGAACCAGCAAACGTTCAACGGCGTCACAAGCAGGAAAGAGATAACATAGGGATTGTAATCGATGTCTTTGCCCCGCACATTCAGCAGCCAGGCAATCTCGTCGAGCGACGTGAGGAACATCGACCCGCATCCGGCTTTCTGCATCTCGCCGCGCAGCCAGGCAATCTTTTCTTTGCGCGTCTCTCCCACGCTCTTCTCATCCAGCCATTCTATTGGGGTGTGCGGAATTGCCGGCCGGTCCGTCCATAAATTGCTCAGCATGTCCGGCCGATCGATCAGCTCATAACCGCCCAGGCCATAAGCTTTGCGCAACGTCTCGTCAAGTTCCTGCACGGCCCCGACACTCTGGCAAAGGCCGTCGAAAGCCACGCGCACAGGCTTCTGCGTGAAATGGCCTGCGAGCCACTCAGGGATCAACACTTCCCCGGGAATACGCGTTTTGTGGAGTTCAATTCCTGTTCCGGCCAACTGTTGATTGGCCTGGATGAAATACCGGGTATCCGTCCACAGGCCGGCATGGTCTTGCGTTACGACCAGATCTCCGGCCTCGCCCGTGAAACCACTGGCCCACTCGACCTGTTTCCAACGGGGAGCCGGGTACTCGCTGCTATGTGGATCCGTTCCGGAAACAATCACTGCATCATAGCCCATCGCGCGAATCTGCGCGATCCGGGCAGCAAAAATATTGTCATTCTCTGCCATATTCTGCAAATATAACAAAAAATACGGTAATCATCAATCTCCGCTTTCCCCGTCTCGACGCTGTGGCGGATAATATGCTGGCTTTTAATAAATTCCACAAAATCGGTTGCGTATTTTACGCCTTTCGCGCAGCAAGTTGGGGCCAGTCGACGGGAGCCTCGACGGTGATTTCTGTATGGCGGACGGGATGGAGGAAGGTGATGCGGCGGGCGTGGAGAGAGATGCCGCCGTCGGGGTTTGAGCGGGGTGCACCGTATTTCAGGTCGCCCTTGATGGGGCAGCCGATAGCCGAGAGCTGACAGCGGATCTGATGGTGGCGGCCTGTCAGGAGTTCTATCTCCACCAGATGATAGCGATCTGTATCACGGAGGACTCGATAGCGCAGGCGGGCGAGTTTGGAGCCATTGCGTTCCCGGACGTATGCATAACTCTTGTTCTGCTTCTCGTTCCGGTAGAGCCAATGTTGCAGTTCACCTTCGGCTGGATCCGGACGGGCGCAAGTGAGGGCCCAATAAGTCTTATGAACGTTGCCCTCGCGGAACATGGCGTTGAGCCGTTCCAGGCATTTCGACGTCTTGGCAAAGACGGCAATGCCGCTGACCGGCCGGTCCAAGCGATGCGGCACGCCCATGAAAACATGGCCTGGCTTTCCATCGCGTTGTGCGACGAATGCCTTCAGTGTTTCACTCAGCGGCTCGTCTCCCGTCTTGTCTCCCTGAACGATCTCCCCCACCCGCTTGTTCAGAATCAGCAGATGATTATCTTCGTATAAAATGCGGCTTGCCAGGTCGGCGAAAGCCTGCTCACCTAATTCTCGATAAACCATGGTGCAAAAATACGAAAAATACTGTACGGCCGTCCATTTTTCGCTGCAATGTACGCAGTTGGTTTTCAGACGTTTATAAAAAGTGATCCCCCTCAAAACGAGGGGGATCACTTTACATAATCCGCTGACTGTCAGATGCGTCCGTTGCAGCGGAGAATGGGGGTCGCAGCGGGTTTACTTGACTTCTTCGTAGTCGACGTCCTCAGGGCCGTTGTTGTCGGAGGAGCCGCCATTGTCCTGCGGACCCTGCTGGCCGCCATAGCCTGCACCGTTGCCACCGTAACCGGCACCCGATCCGCCATAACCGCCGGCGTTACCCTGCGGGCCTTGCTGCTGGGCAGCGCGGGCCATGTCTTCGCTGGCGGCGTGCCAGGCGTTGTTCAGGGCTTCGGTCGCCCGTTCGATGTCGGCCAGATTCTGGCTCTTGTGGGCTTCCTTCAGCATACCGAGGGCATTCTCGATGGCGCCTTTCTTGTCGGCAGGGATCTTGTCGCCATAGTCCTTGAGGTTCTTCTCGGACTGGAAGATCATGGCGTCAGCCGCGTTGATCTTGTCGATCCGT
>JAEEOM010000009.1 GCA_016284265.1 Bacteroidales bacterium
GCGAATGCGGCGCTGCCGCATTACAGTACGCCGCGCGAGGGTTCTGCCATCATCCGGCCGAAAGGACTTTATCTCGTAGATTCGGGCGGACAATATACGTTCGGCACGACTGACATCACACGTACGGTTCCGATGGGCCGTTGCAGCCGGCAGGAGCGGGAAGACTATACGCTGGTACTCAAAGGCATGATTGACCTGACGCTCGCCGTATTTCCGGAAGGCACGGCCGGATGCCAGATTGACGCGCTGGCACGCCGGCCGCTGTGGGTCACGCGCCGCAATTTCGGTCATGGCACGGGCCATGGTATCGGATTCTATCTCGGTGTCCATGAAGGTCCGCAGAGCATCCGGCAGAACTTCAATCCGCAGCCGATGCTCCCGGGCATGATCTCGTCCAACGAACCGGGGCTCTATCGCGAAGGAAAGCATGGTGTACGTCACGAAAACGTGGTGCTCTGCCGTGAAGAAGGAAAGAGCGAATTCGGCACTTTCCTGAGTTTCGAGACGCTGACCTGCTGCCACATCGACACCTCGATCGTGATGAAGAAACTGCTCAACAAGAGCGAATGGGACTGGCTTAAAGCCTATAACCGTGTAGTATATCGTATCCTCAAGAACCGGCTGGCTCCTGAAGTGGCGCGCTGGCTGAAGAAAAAATGTAGATAATCCCAGAATGAAAAAACTGATCTTCACCCTGCTGCTGATCACCGCAGCGACCCCGAGCCTTTATCGGGCCTCCGCCCAGGAACGTCCCTGGATGAAATACATCACGCCGTCGGGCTATTACCAGGCCGGTTTCAACATCAATGATGCGCTGGACAACACCTTCTACATCAAACGGGCGCGTATCGCGCTCGCAGGTGAATTGTACCAGAGCGACCGCTTCGGCAAATTCGAATACAAGGTGCAGGCCGAGCTGGCCGGCTCGCCGAAATTGGTGGATTATTTCATCAAATGGACGATCCGTGATGAATTCGGCTTCCAGTTCGGCCAGTTCAAGAATCCACTCACCGTGGAAAACTCTGAATACGCGCCCCTGAAACTTGAGATGATTGACTATTCGCTGGTTGTCCAGCGTTTCGCCCGCATGAGTACCAGCGACCTGACCGGCATCAGTTCCAGCGGTCGCGATATGGGGTTCCAGTTCTATGGGAATTGGTTCAAGATGGCCGACGGTCATGCCCTGGTACGCTACAATGTCGCTCTTTTCAATGGCAATGGCATCAACAAGACCGATGATGACCGGTGCAAGAATTTCATGGCACGTGTGATGATCTTCCCGCTGAAGGACCTCAGCATTGCCGGCTCTTATGAGCGGCGTCTCGGCCACATGGACGAGATTCCCATCTACCATGACTATGACTACCGTGTGCTCGACCGTTACGGTGTGGCCATCACCTATGACAGCAAGATCGGCTGGCTCCGTACGGAATACATGGCGGGGCACACCAATGGCTGGCGTTCCGAAGGAGCTTATATTACAGCGGGTTACCGAATTACTCCCACTTTCAATGTCGGTGCACGCTACGATTATTTCACGACCAACTCCCGGATGCCCGGCAACGACCAGCAGTACATTACCGTAGGTACCAGCTGGCATCCGTTCCCTAGACTCCGCCTCCAACTCAACTACATGCACAAACAGGAAGCCGACCGGAGTGTCACGCACCTGGTCAACCTCATGTCCTCCATCATCCTCTAGCAAAAAGGAAGTGAAGGCTCTGGTCACCGGCGGCAGTTCCGGCATGGGATTGGAATTCGCCCGGCAACTGGCCGGACGGGGCTACGATCTGATTCTGGTCAGCAACCGAGAGGTCGAGTTGAAGGCTGCTGCTGCCTGCTTGCGGGACCAGTATCCAATCCAGGTGGCCGATCATTTCCAAGACCTGGCTGAACCCGATGCAGCCGACCGGCTCTATGCCTGGTGCCTCGAAGAGCAAGGCTTGCCCGACGTCGTAGTCAACGATGCCGGCATGTTCTTCTTCAAAGAATTGGAAACGGAAGACCTGGACCGTGTCCAGGCCATGGTTAATCTTCATGTGGTGACGGTCACGCGCATTTGCCTGCTGTTCGGTTGTGCCATGAAAGAGCGGGGGAGTGGCTATCTGCTCAATCTTTCCTCGATGGCCGCCCGGATCCCGGTGCCAGGCATTACGATCTACTCAGCCACAAAAGCCTATCTCAAGAGCTTCGGCCGCTCGCTTTCCTATGAGTTGAAGCCGTACGGCGTGGGTGTGACCACGGTCTGTCCGGCTGCTATCGCAACGCCGCTCTACCGGCTCAGTGACAAATGGATGCGCGTGGGTGTCCGTTCTGGACTGATCAAGACGCCGCAATGGCTGGTTAGGCGCGCCCTCCGGGCCATGTTCCACAAGCGTCGTGTCGTTAGCCCTGCTTTCATGAACTGTTGGTTGCCCGCGCTGATCGCGTTGCTTCCCGGACCCCTGATTGCTGCATTATGGAAAAAACTCAAATAGTTCTGGTGCTGCTCCTCGTCGCGCTGTTTCCCGCCCGTGCCCAGCGGGTGGAAAAGGTGCCGTACGGAGACTTTGAGCACTGGACAGTCCGCCATATCAAAGAATCAGCCGTCCTGGGCGGCGAAGTCAAGACCGTCTATGTGGTCGGTCCCGATGAAACCATCGACAAGAATACGCCCTACGACTATGCGAAGACCATCTGGGCCTCATCCAATGCCTATGCACGTGTTTCAGGCGTGACCAAAACCAGCGTGACGATGGAACCTGACCAGGGACCCACTGGCACTTGTGCACGCCTTACCACCCGTTTCGCAAGTTGCAAGGTCGCCGGGCTGGTTGAGATCAAGGTGCTTGCTACAGGCGCACTCTACTGGGGACGGATGCTGGAACCCGTTACAGGCGTCAAGAATCCCTATTCCTACATGGACTGGGGGATTCCGTTCACGAAGCGTCCCTCCGCGCTGCTGCTCGACTGCAAGGCGGAGCTCCCGGCCACCGGCGTTCTGACGAAAGGCACGACGTTCCGGCAGAAAGAGTTCCCCGGGGAGGATCCTTGCCAGATCATGTTGCTGCTGCAATACCGCTGGGAGGATGCAGATGGGAACATCCATGCCAAACGGGTCGGAACGGCAGTCCGCCGGATCCGCAAGAGCACCGACGGCTGGATTCGCGGTTTCCGAGCACCCGTTGTCTATGGCGACGCCAGCAAGCAGCCTGGTTATCAGGCTTATATGGGGCTTCTGCGGGGCGATTTGACACTCTATGCCGTCAACAGCCGCGGCCAGCGGAAACCCATTCTCGAAGAGGGATGGGCAGCCCCTGAGGATCCCTGCACACATGCCGTCCTGCAGATTACGGCCGGCTGCCAGGGCGCATTCACCGGGGCGCTCGGCAACACGCTGTGGATCGACAATGTCCGACTAGAATATGCAGATTGACCCATGATGATTTCCGCGCATGCTTTCAATATTTTCCTGCTGGTCATGGCTGCCGTTGCCGTGGTAGTCTTCATTTCACTTTATTTCGTCAATGCCGGTTACGGCAAGTTCTATAACCCGAAATGGGGCGTCTCGCTCGACAATCATCTGGGCTGGTTCCTGATGGAGGTGCCGGTATTCCTGGCCATGTTGCTGCTCTGGGTACTCTCCGAGCGAAAGGGCGATCTGGTGCGACTGGTCTTCCTGTTGCTCTTCGAACTGCATTATTTCCACCGCTCTTTCATCTTCCCCCGGCAATTGCGTGGGCACAGCCGCATGCCGCTCACCATCATTTTGATGGGCGCGCTTTTCAATACGCTCAACGCGCTGATGCAGGGCGGCTGGATTTTCTTCATCTCACCGCAGGACTACTATCCCGCCAACTGGCTGACCAGCCTGCCATTCCTGGCCGGGACGGGGCTTTTCCTCGTGGGAATGTATATCAACATCCAGTCGGACAGCATCATCCGTAACCTGCGGAAGCCCGGCGATACGGCGCATTACCTGCCGAAGGGCGGCATGTTCCGCTATGTGACCAGCGCCAATTATTTCGGCGAATTCATGGAATGGGTGGGCTTCGCCATCCTTACCTGGTCGTGGGCTGGGGCAGTCTTTGCGCTTTGGACCTTTGCCAATCTGGCGCCACGTGCCGCCCGCATCTATGACCTTTACAGCCAGGAATTCCCGGAAGAACTGGATACGCACAAAGTGAAACGGATCCTTCCGTTCATCTATTGACATGCCAGACGATGATTGATTCTCCTATTTTTACACCGGTTACCTTCGGCCCCGTGACACTGCGAAACCGCGTGATCCGCTCCGCCGCATTCGAGAACATGGCATACGGGAACAGCCCTTCCCAAGATCTCTATGACTATCACGTGGCTGTCGCCCGGGGCGGGGTAGGGATGACGACGCTTGCCTACGCCTCGGTAAACCGAAGCGGTCTTTCCTTCGACGGACAACTCTGGATGCGTGAGGAAATCGTACCGGGGCTCAAACGGATTACCGATGCGGTCCACGCAGCCGGGGCGAAGTGCTCCATTCAACTGGGCCACTGCGGCAACATGACACACCGCGCGACCTGCGGCCGCATGCCCGTCGGCGCTTCGAGCGGATTCAATCTCTATTCGCCGACCTTTGTCCGCAAGATGCAGGTGAAGGAAATCGACGGGCTGGTAGAGGATTTCGGCCATGCGGTCGGACTAGCCCGGAAAGCCGGCTTCGACTGTGTGGAAATCCATGCCGGTCACGGGTATCTGATCAGCCAATTTCTTTCGCCTTATACCAATCATCGTCGCGATGAATACGGAGGCTCTCTGGAAAACCGCATGCGACTGATGCGTCGCGTGATTACCCGGGTGCTGGAGGCGGCCGGCGATGATATGGGCGTCTTGGTGAAAATGAACATGCATGATGGCTTCCGACGCGGCATGCAGGAGGACGAATGCCTGGAAGTGGCCCGAGAACTGGAGCGGCTGGGCGTCCATGCGCTTGTGCTTTCGGCAGGCTTTGTCAGCAAAGCGCCGATGGAAGTGATGCGCGGAGCCATGCCCCTCCGGGCGATGGCCCACTACATGGATATGCGCAAGTTCTGGTGGCTCAAGGCCTTGGTTCGTGTATTCGGCCGTATTATCATACCGACCGTCCCCTATAAGGAAGCGTATTTTCTGGAGGATGCGCTCAAATTCCGTGCGGCGGTACGGATGCCGCTGATCTATGTAGGCGGCATGGTCTCGCGACAAAAGATGGAAGAGGTTCTGGCAGCTGGTTTTGACGGTCTGCAGATGGCCCGGGCGCTGGTTCGGGATACAGATTTCGTGAACAAACTCCACAGTGGGGAGGTTGACCGCAGCCCCTGCGGCCACTCGAACTATTGCATCGGCCGGATGTACACCCTGGAAATGAAATGTAACCGCTGTGTGGAAGGACTGCCCGAGAAACTATGGCGGGAAGTGGAACAGGCGGAAAAAAGATGGCAATAAGCGGGCGGATCATTGTAACAGGGGCCACGGGCAGCATGGGCGCCGCCGCGGTGGAAGCGTTGGCCGCACAAGGTAATGCTGTGCTGATGGCCTGCCGAAACCTGAAAAAAGCGGAGCTCGTCCGCGCTGATATTCTCAGCCGGATTCCGCAGGCGGATCTGGCCATCCGACAACTGGATCTTGCCTCAATGGCATCGGTCCGGATGTTTGTCGACAGTCTGGATGACGAACCTGTCGAGGCCTTGTTCAACAATGCCGGGGTCATTTCCAAATCCTACTTTACTACTTTAGATGGGTTTGAGAACACATTTTCTGTCAATTACTTCGGGCCTAGACTCCTGACATTGCTCCTGCTGTCCAAAATGCCAGCAGATGCCCGCATCGTCAATATGATTTCGCTGACCTGCCGCTATGCCAGGCTCGATGAAACGAAACTGCAGCCGACAGAGCGACAGTTCGGTCAGTTGAAGACTTACGCATTGGCCAAACGGGCCATGATCTCGTTCTCGATGGAGTTGGCCCGTCGCTATCCTGCGCTGCGCGTCAACCTCGCCGACCCGGGCATCGTCGCCTCCAATATGATCGATCTGGGGCACTGGTACGACGGGCTGGCCGACCGCTTGTTCAAGCCGTTGTGCAGGAAGCCGAAGGCCGGCGTCCAGCCGGCCTTGCGTGCCTTGGCTTCCGCCGGAGGCAATCGGTATTATGTAGGAAAGGGGAGCCGGGCGATTCCCGCACGCTATATGGATCCCTCGCTGGACGCCCGTATCTGGGCGGCGACCGAATCGCTTATTTCCGCTTGAGCCCAGCGATATTGAGCACCAGATAGTAAGTCAGGATCAGGAAGATGCTGAGGCTTACGGTCACGTACCACGGCCCCCGGATCTCCCGGATAAGACAAGCGATCACCAGGACGATACTGCCGATGATGAAGGCCTTGAGCAGGCCAGTCATCTTCTTGAGCGAGAACATGGGAAACTCGCAGACAAGCAGGAATGAAAAGACGACCGTCAGGACAGGGATGAACCACACCGTGCCCATGAGAATGTGTAGAAAGCCGTCCGTATAGAACGAATAGACGGCCAGCGGGACGAGCAGCAGGGCGCAGCCCGAGGTGGCCAAACCCAAAAAACTCGTAGTCTGCCGCGTGTCGAGATTGAATTTCGCCAACCGCAGCGCCGAGGCAGCAGTCAGCAGGAAAGGGATCCAGCGCAGCAGCGGAATCTCCGGATGGGCGATGCTGTACCAGGAAAAGAGGCAGACGGACGGGCAAAGGCCGAAACTGATCAGGTCGGCGAGCGAGTCGAGTTCCTTGCCGATCTCCGAATAGGCGCCGAGTGCTCGCGCCGAGAATCCGTCGAAGAAATCGAAGATTTCGGAAAGTATCAAACAGATCAGCACAGCGGAAAAGTTTCCCCGCACCGCAAAAACAACCCCTGTGCAACCAGAAAGCAGGTTGCACAGGGTGAGTGTGTTCGGAATGTGTTTACGCAGCTGCATCAAAGACCCAACTTCTTGCGGATGTCCTTGGGAATGGCATCTTTGTGGACCATAAAGCTGACGGTGCGCATTTCGAGATAGGCCTTAGACATATACAGGTAGCCTTTCATCTCGGTATTGCGGCCTTCGCCCCAGGAGTTCTTGGTCTTGTAGAACTTGTTGCCGTTCTGGTCCTTGTAGAGGCCCGTCAGGTGCATCAGGTGGTCATCGACCGTACGGAAGGTCTCGAAATCCTTCTGACGGATTTCCTGCGTCACGACGCGGTCGGGGAAAACCTTCTCGAGTTTGATGGCTTCCTGGAAGTCTTTCGGCTCCGGGCAGATGGCGATACCGCGGTTGTGATTGAACTCACCGGCGGTCAAGTCGCCGTCCCAGGCCACGGTGTAGCCGTTCTCGAGGGCGTTGTCGATGATGCGCATCATGTCTTCGAGGGGAACGTTCCACAAGAGGGCGTGGTCCCAGTTGTCGGGAATCTCGAGAGGGACCTTCTGGTAGAACGGATGGTGGCTGAAGCTCGTCAGTTCCACATAATTACTCATGTCGTCGAGGCCGAGCATCTTGGCGAAACTCTGCGGGGTGTAGGTCTTGCCATTGTACTCGAAGGTTTCGGGAACTTCGCCCAGATAGATGTCGAACAAGCTCTTGATGAGCTTCTGGTATTCGGGGCTCAGGTTCTTGAGTTCGACCGACACGTCGGCGATGCCCTTCAGATAGGCAGACATTTCACCATGGTTATGGCCCGGAGAGTCATAGTTGATGCCATGATAGGCGCTCTCGGGTACGATGCCGTATTTCGAGATAATCTGGGTGGCCATGTGGGCGATGGAACCGGGATTGATGTTGCCCTTGCCGCGGCGGAGATAGTTGTCGAAGATACGCTCGCTGTAGTTGTTGCGCACCACGAACATTTCGGAGAGGTCGTATTCGCCCTTGCCCTGGCGGAGGAGTTCCGCTTCAAGGAAGGAGACCGTGGCGAAGCACCAGCAGGTGCCCGTGCGGGCCTGGTCCTTGACCG
>JAEEOM010000010.1 GCA_016284265.1 Bacteroidales bacterium
CTGCAGTGGATGTCGTTGATCTGGTTGTCGGGCAGGCTCAGCGAGTCGGCGGAACAGAAATACTGGTGATATTCGTGAACGTTGAACTTGTTGAGGCCGCGGGAGGTGGCGATCCAGATGTGGCCGTCGGCATCTTCCGTGAAGGCATTGATTCTTTGGTTCGAAAGATTGCCCGAGAGGATGCTGGTCAGCAAGGAAATTAGCAGGAAAAGCGATTTCATATCCAAAGCTAATAAAAATGAATGAGATATGTATTGTTTTTGAACAAACAGACATTTTTTTGAACAATTGATAAGCGAAAGCTATACGCCAGCGAAAGAAGTTGTCAATGCGAGAAAAGGCTTTAGGGGGAAAAGATGGAATTTTGCAATCAAACAGATAATGGGTTGTCATGAAATGTAAAACGATTCTTTCGCTGTCTGTCGTGGTCCTGTTGGCCGCGTCCTGCAGCACTTCTGCCGTCCGGCATGCCGACAACGGTGCCGCACCGCTGGAAACATCCGTCAAGGCTGCGACGGTCCCGACACAGTCTGGCCCCGTGGCCGGCTACGTTGACGACGGCGTATTCATTTTCAAGGGCATTCCGTATGCCAAGGCTGCAC
This sequence comes from Bacteroidales bacterium, assembly GCA_016284265.1. Lineage (GTDB taxonomy): Bacteria > Bacteroidota > Bacteroidia > Bacteroidales > UBA932 > Cacconaster. The sequence continues at coordinate 603 of JAEEOM010000010.1, forward strand.
GCTTCATGCCGGCTGAAGATCCGGAACCCTGGACCGAAGTCCGTTCGAGCCGCGCATACGGTCCCACTTGTCCGCAGGACAAGCGGTCCGGCTGGTGGTCCGATGCCCAGGCTTTCGCCATGCATTGGGATGACGGTTTCCCTGACGAGGACTGCCTCCGGGTCAATGTTTGGACGGCTGGGATTGATTCCGGCAAGCGTCCGGTGATGGTCTGGCTGCACGGCGGAGGATTCAGGGCAGGCAGTGGTCAGGAACTCATCTCCTATGACGGAACCAACCTTGCCCGCGACCATGGCGTGGTCGTGGTAACGCTCAACCACCGTCTCAACGTGCTGGGCTTCCTCGATCTTTCTGCCTACGGTGCCAAGTATGCCCACAGCGGCAACCTGGGTATGATGGACATTGTCAAGGCGCTGGAATGGGTGCGCGGCAATATCTCGGCCTTCGGCGGAGACCCGTCGAACGTCACAATCTTCGGACAATCCGGCGGCGGCGGAAAAGTCTCCACGCTGATGGCGATGCCCTCAGCCAAGGGCCTCTTTGGCAAGGCCATCGTCGAGAGCGGCTCCATCACGCAACTGATGGAACCCAAATATTCCCGCCGCATTGGTGCCAAGACGGTCGAGGCTCTGCACCTGAACCCGTCTCGCATCGACGCGATCACTGACGTGCCGTACGAGCAGCTGCTGGCCGCTTATAACGCGGCCATTGAGGCGGTGCGGGAAGAGGCGCAGCAGGACGGTGTGTTCCCGGAGAACATTCTTTCAGCCATCCTTTACGGTCAGGTTCCTGTTGTGGACGGTGAGATCATTCCCGCCCAGCCTGCTACCGCAGAAGCCCTGGCCTTGTCGAAAGACATCCCGGTGATTATCGGCACCACGTATCATGAATTTACGCGCGACCGCGAAGATCCGATCTTCCAGCCGCTGGCCGTACAGCAGGCAGCAGACCGCACCGCAGCCGGTTGTGCCCCGGTGTATTTCTATCAGTTCACCTGGGAGTCGCCTGTCCTGGACGGCGCCTTCGGCAGTACGCACTGCATTGAGATTCCTTTCGTATTCGACAACGTGGCGTTGCACCGCACCTTTACGGGCGGCGGTGCGGAAGCCGTCGAACTGGGTCACCGCATCAGCCGTCTCTGGACCAATTTCGCCAAGACGGGTGTTCCGTCGTCTGAAGGGATTCCGGCCTGGGAGACATATCCCCGCAAGATGATCCTCAATCTCGAATCAACAATCAATTAACCTAATACATTTTTATTTATGAGAAAATCTCTCCTTCAAAGGCTCGCGGTCGCCTGTCTGGCCCTCCTCCTCGGATGGTCACTTTCCGCGCAGCCCCAGGTGACGCTCTCGGGTCAGGTCGTCGATGATTTCGGCGAACCGCTGATGGGCGTGGGCGTCATTCAGCAGGGGACGACACACGGTGTCGCCACTGACCTCGACGGCATGTATTCCCTGACCGTCCCTGCCGGTGCGACTGTCGAGTTCTCCTATATCGGCTTCAAGCCGCAGACCTTCGTGGCCGAAAAGACCATGACGCTCAATGTCAAGCTGCTTCCCGACACCGAAATGCTCGAAGAGACGGTGGTTGTGGGTTATGGCGTCCAGAAGAAGTCCGACGTCACCGGCGCTATTTCGCAGGTCAAGTCGGAAGACATCGCCAACCGAACCATCGCTTCGCCGGAGCAAGCCCTTCAGGGCAAGACGGCGGGTGTCCAGGCATTCGCCTCCTCCGCTCGTCCGGGTGCTACCCCGGCTATCCGTGTCCGCGGTATCTCGTCCAACAACGACGCCAACCCGCTTTACGTGGTTGACGGTCGTCTGACCACCTCCATAGCCGGTATCGACCCCAATGATATCGAATCCATGGAAGTACTGAAAGACGGTGCCTCCGCCGCCATTTACGGTGCTGAAGCCGGTAACGGCGTGGTGATGATCACCACCCGGCGCGGTAAGGGCGACGGCAAGATCAGCTATTCCTACCAGCTCTCATCCCAGAGTCTGGGCAAGGTCCCCAAGGTGATGAACTCCGAGCAGTTCTTGCAGTATTATCTCGAGAAAGGGTCCATCAGTCTCAACGACGTCTATGGAAAATGGGACCAGCATACCAACACCGACTGGCTGGGTGCATCCTATGAAAATTCCTTCATGCACCACCACAACCTGACCTTCCAGGCCGGCAACGACCAGGGAAGTCTCTATTTGTCAGGCTCCTACCTCAATAACAATGGTATGTTCGTGGGTGATGCCGACGTGTACGACCGTGTCACCGGCATGGTGAACGCCTCGTGGAAGTTCAAGCCCTGGCTCGACATCCAGACCAACAACCAGGTGGAATACTACAAGTCGCGCAGCATCTCCGAGGGCAGCGACTACGGCTCCGCCGTGCTGGCTGCCCTGCAGCTCGATCCGATGACGCCGGTCGTGTACGAGAAAGGGGCTGAACCCGATTTCGTGCTGGACTATCTCGAACAGGGCAAGGTGCTCCTGGCCGACGAACTGGGACGGATTTATGGTATCTCTCAGTTCAATCTGTCGGAGAACGTCAACCCGCTCGTGCAGCGCGACCGTTCCTACTCCGTGGGCAAGGGATTCAACCTCAACGGTTCCACTGCCTTGAACCTGCGTCCCATTCCGGGCCTGGTCTTTACCTCACGCCTTGGCTACCGGTTCTCCTCGGGTGACAGCTACGGCTACAACCACGACTATTTCGTGAACGAGGGCTATGCCAAGCAGTATTACATGTCCATCAGCGCCAGTGCGAACAACTCGATGTACTACCAGTGGGAGAATTTCGTCAACTGGAACCATCAGTTCGGCAACCACAACGTGTCGGTCATGGCCGGTACCTCTTACAGCCAGACCCGCAGCTACGGCGCCAACGCCGGCATCAGCGGTTCCGACACCGGCGGCGTCATCGATTTCGGTATCAAGCGCGACGATCCGCTCTTCTACTACATCAGCCAGGCCACTCCGACCGCGACCAAGAATGTCGGCGGCGGCGTGGAGAACTTCAGCCGGAAGAACTCCTATTTCGGCCGTGTGGGCTGGAACTACATGAACAAATACAATGTCCAGGCGACTTTCCGTGCGGATGCAGCCGACCTTTCTGTTCTTCCCAAGCCGATGCGCTGGGGTTATTTCCCCTCCGTCTCTGCCGGTTGGACACTCTCTGAAGAGGAGTTCTTCTTCCCGGTCAAAAGCGCCGTCTCCTTTGCCAAGCTCCGTCTGAGCTGGGGCCAGAATGGTTCCATCGCCGGTCTGGGCAACTATTCCTACGCCAACGACATCACTTCCACGGGTCAGTACCCGACGGGCCTGCTGAATGCCGACGGCTCCTACCAGTATATTATCGGCTACGCCCCGTCGATGTCGGGCAACCAGGAGCTCAAGTGGGAGACCTCCGAGCAGTTCAACGTGGGTCTCGACCTGCGCTTC
>JAEEOM010000107.1 GCA_016284265.1 Bacteroidales bacterium
AAGCGGCCGGCGCAGAACCCGAACTGGCCGGATTCATGAACTGGACGCCGGAGGAAGCCCGCCAGATCAAGGTGGACCTCTATCGGGACGGCTATTTCTACTATGGTGTCACGCACAAGAGTCCCAATGCTCCCGGGACCTATCTCAAGAGCTCACTGATGGATATGATGGCCTGGGACGCGACGGACCACGCCGACCTCATCGACCAGCCGCTGCTCGTCATTGCCGGCGAGATTGCCGACAGCCGCTATATGTCGGAGGAAGCCTTTGCAAAGGCCAGCCGCACGGCAGACAAGGAACTCTTCATCGTCCCCGGCGCCACCCATATCCGCACATACTTCGTAGAGGAATATGTGGATCAGATATCGGCCAAGATCAAAGCATTTTTTACGGAAAAACTACTTGAAGGGCTGGATGGTCACAATGCTGTCTAGCGGGATCAATGCAGCATTGAAATCGACCATCCCCGGCATCGGCTCTTCCACGCTGACAGGGCGGGTCTCAAGAAAACGCATCAGTTCCTTTTCTGATATGCCGATCAGGGCCATGTTGATGCGGTTCTGGTGGCGGCAGTAAGAAGCGACATACCGCATCCAGCCCCGGCCGTTGTGGATCTGCAAGAAGCGGGAACGCATCTGGGGATCCCGCATCACCTGGGCAATCGGATTGGAAGAGCTGAGCGAGGCGGCACGGAATGATTCAAAAAAGAACTGCGAATTGTCTTGTACCCATTCATTCCAGGTCGTTTCCGTCTCGTTGATCATTGAAAAACAGTTGCCCACGTTTTCGATGAACTGGAAGTTCCCCAGGTTTTTCCAAGTATCCACAGAACTGGAGAAAATGCTTTCGGCCGAGCTGTCGTGGGAAAGCATGGGGAGGTTGAGGGAGAGCAGCGTGCCGGAAAGCATTTGTTGCGGGACTTGTTCCAACTGTTCCACCGGAACGCCAAGTACCCACGAGATGACCGTGTCCAGTCTTGCCATTCCGTCAATATTTGCATCCAGCTGGCGGGCAAAGCTTTCAATGCTGCCCATGACCATCAAAGCCGAAGTGCGGCGGTCCGCTCTCCGTTCGCGACGGTCCAGGAGTTCAGAAGTGCCGAACGTAAAAATGATGCCCAGCACGGTTGCCAGGAAACCTGCCAGGAAAGACAGTACCCATTCTTTTGTTTTTGCTTTCATAGGATGGTTGTTTGGTCAGAAACCGAGATCCTTCAACCAGGATTTGATGGCGTCGTCCTGTGAGGAAGTTTGCGTGCCGCGGGCTGAGAATCCGTTGCTCTCTACCGCGGCATGCGGCTCTTCGGCTTTGATGGTGGCGGGAGCACCTCCGAGGCCGCTTCCCTCATGGGCGGTGAAGGGAATGACCTTCTTGCCGCTCAGGTCGTACTGGTCCAGGAAAGAGAAGACGGGCATCGGCAAGGTGTACCACCAGATGGGCGTTCCCAGAAAGATGACGTCATAGTCATCCAGGTTGGTCAGATTAGAGGTAAGCTTCGGACGGGCATTGTCAGCCTTTTCGGCATTGGCGAAATCGGCCAGCTCCCGATAAACAGTGGGATAGTGGTTCTCTTCCACCATAATCCGGTGAATGTCGCTTTCGGTCTCTTCTTTGATTACTTCGGCCATGTATTGAACGGAACCATACTTCTGGCCATCCTTGATGGTGATGCTGGCTCCGGCCACAGCATCCACACCGGGAAGCGGATTTGAGAAATACACCACGATGGACTTGCCGTTGAAACCATCCTCCTGATTCTCGTCGAGGGGTTTATCGCAGGCAGGGAAAACAGCCAGCGCTCCGAAGAGAATTAAACATACTCTTTTCATAATCAGTTACTTTTGTCTGTAGTATCTTTAAACAGGTCGCCTGCCTTTTGCAATATCTTCGGCGTGCAGGCGCTCCAGAACGTCCAGTCGTGTCCGCCGCTGCGTTCAATATGATCGTGGGCGATGCCGAGCTCTTTGAGCAAGGCGGAGAACTCCCGGTTTTCATACGTAAAATAATCGCGGTCGCCACATTCAAGGGTAATTCCCGGCAAGTCGGAGGGAAGGTAGTTCCTGACGATTTCGCTCATGTCCACCGCACCGTAGCCGCCGATGACGCTGCTCATGGCATAGACATAAGAGAATAGTTCATGGTGCATCACCCCGTAGCGCAAAGCACCGTAGCCTCCCATAGAGAAACCACCGATGACCCGCGACTGGCGGTTACGGCGGATGCTATAGCGCGACTCCACGTCGGCTATCAGTTCCTGGAAGAAATACTGCTCGTAGTTGATGCTGTTGCCGTAACAGTTGTCTATATACATCCACGTGCCGCCGTCCGGTGTGACGATAACCATCTCGGGGATCTCGCCTGATGCGATCATCGCATCGGCATCATCTGCCAGGTCGTCGAATTCCCACCAATCGTTCTGGTCGCCGCCGTAGCCATGCAGCAGGTAGAGCACGGGGTATTGCTTTCCTTCCGTGTAATTGGCCGGAAGGTACAGGGAGTATTTCATCTCCCTTCCCAGTATCTTGCTTTGAATGGTGACATCTTTGTCGATGGACCCTTTATTGCTGGCCCCCTGGGAACCCGGGTTCGGGTCCGGTTCAGCATCCTTGGCAACTTCCTGCTGCCCCTGATTATCCTCCGGAATATCAGGAAGCGGTTTCTCGCAGCCTAAGGAAACTGCGAGAAACACGCTTAAACAGGTGAAAACTCGGAGACTCATCATAGGTTCTTGCCGAAGAACGGAAGGATATGCTCCATTCCCTGGCTCACGAAGGGTTCCAGGTCGTACAGGTCGAAGTGGGAAGCGACGGGAAGAACCACCATTTCCTTGTTGCCGTGCGGGACTGCCTCGAAGATTTCGGTGGAAGACGGACGGCTCCAGGCGTTCTCGCCACTTACCACGAGGTAAGGTTTCTTCATGTCCTTCATGATGTTGGTCACGTTGTATTTCACCAGTTCCAGCTGGGACCAGGCAACGACCTGATTAGACCAGCCTTTGCGGTTGCCACGGGCGGTGTAGTAGTAGGCGGCTCCCTCGTCGAAGGCACGAGGCATGAAATCCAGGAACATCAAACCGCCTTCGCCCTTTTCATAGGCCGCCTTGGCGGCGACTACTTCTGCCTCCGGCCTGAAAAAGCCCATCATCGGCGAAGTGGAGATGTCGGAAATGGCCGGGACGATGGCCGTGATTGCCTTCAGCCGGGGTTCTTTCACTCCGGCGACAGACATATAGGAACCGGATCCGCAGATGCCCAGGCCACCGATGCGTTCCGCATCTACATACGGGAGGCCGACAAGATAGTCCACGGCGGCTTCGATATCGCTTTCTTTCACGTTAGGTAGCTCCTGGAAACGGGGCATCCCCTCGCTTTCGCCGAAGTAAGATCCGTCAAAGACGAGCGTAACATAGCCTGCCTCAGTGAGTCTTTCGGCATAGACGCTCTGTGCCTGCTCCTTGATGGAAAGCATGGGGCCGGTCACAACGACGGCGGGATAGTCCTTGTTCTGGTCGAACCCTTCGGGAAGGCGAAGGATTCCCGCGAGATTCAGGTTCAGGTCTTTGTTCAGGAAGGTAACTTTTTGCTCAGTCATGGTATTGTCTTTTTGTTGATGATCAGCGCAGGAAAGGAGGATCGATGCGCCCACAAGGGCAAATGCTATTTTCTTCATAATCATTGCTTTTATCTGTTGCAAAGGTCGGAATAAACGAGAATCCGCCACTTACGAAAATGGCGGATTCTACGTACATTATTTCCGTTTCTGGCGGCTATTTCATCAGCCCGGTCATCTGGAGCCAGGCATCAACCTGCGGGAACTTCGTGTCGATGTCTTCGCCGTTCATCTTGGTGGTGATGACGGTAATACCTTCCAGGTGATTGGCATCCGGAGTCGCCTTTACGATGTCCTTCAAGGTGTTGTATTCTGCCGTATAGGCCGTGCAAAGCGGAATTACTGTCTTGCCGGACCAGTCCAGGCCGGACTTTTCCAGGAAGGTGCGCACGGGCATCGGGGCGGTGTACCACCATACAGGGACGGCGACGATGACGGTTTTGTACTGCTCAAAGTTCTCCGGGAGGCCTTTGATGG
>JAEEOM010000108.1 GCA_016284265.1 Bacteroidales bacterium
GCTCCGGACGGCGGAAGGAGAGCGTGAAGGCGGTGTGCCTCCGCGGTCCGCCGACGGGGTACAGAATCTTGTTGTCGAAATTCATATACTTTTCGAAGCCGGCCTTCTTCTGGGCTTCGTCCACCAGAGCGTTAGCCTCATCTGGCTTGCCCTCCAGCAGCAGTTGGCGGATGCGGGGCAGGTAGGGGCGCATGTCCGGAGGCAGGGGAGTTTCCGCCCATTGCGGCTCATAAAGCAGCTCCTGGGTGTAGGTCATCACCTCGTTGTAGGGCTGGCCGGAAGCCTGGATGCGCAGGAAACCGTTGCCGGTGATGAAATAGTCCGAAGGTTCTCCCGCGGGGGCTATGGAGCAGATATTGTGCTTCGGCAGGATGGCGGCGCGCTTCTCCACCGGAATATAGGGGATGGGATACTCGAGCTTTTTGGTATCTATCTTGGCCTGACTCCCTTCGGGGTCCTTCAGAAAGCCCTTCGCGCTGGTGGTCCCCACCGCAAGGCACAGAAATGCGAAAAATGCAATTACCTTTTTCATGGCTGGTTTATTGGTTGTGTAAAAATACAAATTTTACCAGTAAAGTCTGTTATTTGATTAAGAGCATTGTCGATTTATTCATACTCATTTCCTGCCACAAAGCCAAACGGCAAGATTGTTACTGCTTTCGGGTTGGCTGGCATCGCGTTGAGTTCCCTCGACACAATAAGGCACAAGGCCACGAAGGGAATGAGATGCTGTTTCATCGGTAATCGTCTTTAGTGCTTCCCAAAGATAAGTCTTTTCTTCCGAAATCTCTCTTATATTTGTCAGTAAGTCATTGAACACTAAAGCAGCCCGTAGAAGCAGTTCTACGGGCTGTTCTCATTCATACGCATTCCATTCGGCCGTCATTCCGCCAACTTCGACAGCCAAATCTGCAGGTCGCACATCCAGGCGTCTCGGTAAATGAAATCCGTGTGGTCGGCCCAGCCGTGGCCACCTTCCGGGTAGATGTGCAGGGTGGCGGAGACACCGTTGGCCCGAAGTGCTTCGTAGTAGCGGATGCTGTTCTCACAAGGGACGACTCTGTCGTCAGAGTTGGCCATGATGAATGCGGGCGGGGTATCAGGTGTCACCTGCTTCTCGTTGCTGTATGCGTCCAGCAAGGTCTGGGAAGGATCCTTCCCCAGCAGGTAGTAGGCCGATCCGGCATGCGTGATGGACGGGTCCAGGGAAATGACCGGATAGAACAGGATCTGGAAATCGGGACGATTCTCCGGCCCGGTGAAGTGGGTCGATGCCGTCGCCGCCAGGTGGCCTCCGGCAGAGCAGCCGGCAATGCCGAGTTTCTTGATGCCATATTCAACGGCATGCGCCCTGATGATGCGCATCGCCTCGTGCACGTCGTCCAGCGGAACTTCGGGATGGCCGTTCGGAAGCCGGTATTTCAATACGGCATAGACGATGCCCTGGTCCGTGTACCACTTGGAATTGGCATATCCTTCCGTCTTGTCCCAGACATCGACATAACCGCCGCCGGGGCAGACGAGAAGAGCCAGCCCGTTGGGTTTTTCCGGCAGGTAGAACGCCAGAGTGGGCTTGGTTACGTTCGAGACGTGGTTGCCGTAATCCTTTTCCGGTCCGACGAGACCGTTGTCCGTGGGTGCGCCGTCAGGCCAGAGATTGATTATCCGGTCCGGCTGCGGGAAAGGCTGTGCCCAGGCGAGGATGCCACCCAGGAGCATCGCCGCAAAGAAAGCCGTCACCTTTTTCATCATGTCCATGTGCTTTGAAACCATAAATCGGTCTCAAAATACGCATTATTTTCCGCTCTCGCAAACTCAGGCCATCTCGGCCATCAGACGCATCAGGGTTTCCTTGGCGTCGCCAAGTTCGAGGTAGACGCCTTTTTCACGGCTGTAAATCGGGTTGTCCACGCCGGCATAACCCGGTTTGAGGTCAAAATTGCATACGATTACCTCGGGAGCCTCATCGACGTTAAGGACCGGCATGCCGTAGATGGGGGTACCAACGGCATTGCGCGCGGCGGGATTGAGGACGTCATTGGCGCCGATGACAACAACGGCATCCGCGTTCTTGAAGTCGTCGTTGATGGCGTCCATCTCATACAGTTTCTCGTAATCGACATCCGCCTCGGCCAGGAGGACATTCATGTGTCCCGGCATGCGGCCGGCGACCGGATGGATGGC
>JAEEOM010000109.1 GCA_016284265.1 Bacteroidales bacterium
CATCATGTCCCGGCTGATCCGCACGGTCTCCAGATGTTCGAGTGCTGTGCGGGAATCGAAGACCGGTTTCCGGCACAAGCCGGCATCCACCACGATCCGAACGCCTTCGATGGTCAGGGAAGTTTCGGCGATGGGGGTGGCAAGCACCACTTTCCGCTCACCAGGCGGACTAGGAGCGATTGCCCGGCGCTGCGCTTCCATCGGAAGCAGGCCGAAGAGTGGACATATCCTGGTATGCGCATCCAGCTGGCCCAGTGCTTCGGCACACCGGAGGATCTCGCCTTCCCCGGGAAGAAAGACCAGCATATCCCCTTCCCGCTCCTGGAGTGCCGTCCTGACGAGGCGGACGGTCGCGGGAACAATCTCTTCGATAGGGACATCGCCCCCATAATGGATCTCGACAGGGAACATCTTTCCCGAACAAGAAACACGCGGCGCCTGCAAAGCCGAACAAAGGGCTTCCACATCGATGGTCGCAGACATGATCACCAGTTTCAAATCCGGACGTAATACCCCCTGTATCTCTCTGGAGAGCGCCAATGCCAGATCCGTCTGGATGCTGCGTTCGTGGAATTCGTCGAAAATGACCACCGCCACACCCTCCAGCGTCGGATCTTCCACGAGCATCCGGGTCAGAATCCCCTCGGTCAGTACTTCGATACGGGTCCGACCACTCACCTTCCGTTCAAAACGTATGCGATAGCCTACTGTCTCCCCGACCGTTTCTCCCAGCAAAGATGCCATGCGTGCAGCTATCTGACGGGCAGCAATCCGTCGTGGCTCCAGCATCAGGATCCGTGCGTTTGACGGAAGAGACGACAGCAGGGTCAAAGGCAACACGGTGGATTTGCCTGCGCCGGGCGGCGCGGTCACTACCAGCGTCCCGTGCGTGGCCAGCTGCCGGTTTACCTCCGGCGCTATCTCCCATGCCGGCAACTGCCTGATTTCCGATTCCTGCAAAGGCATCTTTTCCGATTGACTCGATACAAATGTACGAATCTTTGGTTAATTTTGTAGATTATTGTAATTGCATCACCATCGTGGCCAGCCGTGTCAACGAACTGAGGGAGCGCAGGACGCTCGATGACGAAGGAATCCGGGAACTGCTGGAAAGCGACGACGAATCCCTCGCGGAAGAACTCTTCCGTCACGCCCGCGAAGTAGCGGTAGGACAGTTCGGTCCTGTGGTTTGGCTCCGCGCCCTCATCGAATGGAGCAACGTCTGCCGCAACGACTGCTATTATTGCGGCATCCGCCGGAGCAACCGGGCCCTTCCCCGCTATTCCCTCACACGAGACGAAATCCTGTCATGCTGTGACCAGGCCTGGCGCTTGGGTCTCAGGACCTTCGTCCTGCAGGGCGGCGAGAATCCGCCCGCCGCGGAGAAGCTTGCAGAGACCGTCGCCGAGATGCGTGCTTCCTGGCCCGAAGCGGCCATCTCCCTTTCGCTCGGAGAACTTCCCGGCGAGACTTACGCGTTGCTTCGGCGCAGTGGCGCCAACCGTTATCTGCTCCGGCACGAAACCGCAAAGCCCGCGCTTTACGCCAGACTGCACCCAGCCGGCATGCGACTGGAAAACCGGCTCGCCTGCCTGCACCACTTACGCGCACTGGGCTTCAAGACAGGCATGGGCATGATGGTCGGCAGCCCTTATCAAACGACAGACGACTTGATCGCAGACATCCGTCTGATGGAAGAATTCCGCCCGGAGATGATTGGTCTTGGACCGTTCATCCCGCAGCATGACACCCCTTTCCGGGACATTCCGGCCGGCAGTGCTTCCACGACGTTGCGTCTTTATGCCATCCTGCGGCTGATGCTGCCCCAAGCGTGGATTCCCGCCACGACAGCACTCGCTACCCTGCGGCCTGATGGCCGCACTGCCGGCATCCTGGCCGGAGCCAACGTCATCATGCCCAACTTCACGCCGGCTTCCCGCCGCAGCGCCTACGCGCTTTACGAAGGCAAGGCCCGGCCCGGCGCCGAGGCAGCTGAAACCCTGAATCAACTGAAACAAGAACTAGATACGATCGGATATCATGTATAATCCTTCCTCCACCCATGCCGATGAATTCATCGACCACGCCGAAGTGCTCGAGACACTCGAAGAAGCAGCCCGCGAGTGCGGAAACCGGGAACGCGTCCTGGCCATCCTCGAGAAGGCTGCCTTATGCAAAGGCCTGAGCCACCGGGAAGCGGCCATCCTGATGGACTGCGACGATCCCGTGCTCGAAGAGAAACTCTTTGCCCTGGCCAGCGAAATCAAGCATAAGTTTTACGGAAACCGCATCGTGCTCTTCGCCCCACTCTACCTGTCGAACTACTGCATCAACGGCTGCGTCTATTGCCCCTATCACGCCAAGAACCGAACGATTCCCCGCAAGAAACTCACCCAGGAAGAAATCGCCGAAGAGGTGCGGGCTCTCATCCGCATCGGACATAAGCGCCTGGCCGTAGAGGCCGGCGAGGATCCCCGCCACAATCCGCTGGAATACATCCTCGATTCCATCCGTACCATTTACTCCGTGAAAGAGGGCGGCAATTCCATCCGCCGCGTGAATGTCAACATCGCCGCCACCGACGTGGAATCGTACCGGAAACTGAAGCAGGCCGGGATCGGCACCTATATCCTCTTTCAGGAAACCTACAACCGGGCGCAGTACGAAAAGCTTCATCCTACCGGGCCCAAGAGTAACTACGAATGGCATACCGAGGCCATGGATCGCGCCCAGGAAGGCGGCTGCGACGACGTGGGCGTGGGCGTCCTCTTCGGACTCAACGGTTACCGCTATGAGTTGACCGCCTTGCTGATGCATGCGGAGCATCTGGAAGCCCGCTTCGGTGTCGGCCCGCATACCATCAGCATGCCGCGCATCTGCCCGGCGGATGACGTGTCGCTCGAGAGTTTCCCCGACGCTTTGCCCGACGCCATTTTCCGCAAACTCGTGGCTGTGCTCCGTGTGGCCGTACCCTACACCGGCATGATTATCTCCACGCGAGAATCCGCCCGGATGCGGGAACAACTCCTCCACTGCGGCGTTTCGCAGATCAGCGGCGGCTCACGCACGAGTGTCGGCGGATACACCACGGAAGAGCGGCACGACGAGACCGCACAATTCGACGTGGCGGACACACGGCCGCTTGACGACGTGGTCCGCTGGTTGCTGGAGCAGCACCATATCCCCAGCTTCTGTACCGCCTGTTATCGGGAAGGCCGCACCGGTGATCGTTTCATGGCGTTGTGCAAGAGCGGCAAGATCAGTTACTGCTGCACGCCCAATGCGCTGATGACGCTCAAGGAATACTTGATGGACTACGCCTCCCCCGCCACCCGCGCCGAAGGCGAAAGGCTGATCGCTTCCTCCCTGACCGACATCCCCGAAGGCCGCGTCCGCGACCTGACCGTCGAACGCCTGAAACGCATCGAAGCCGGGGAAAGAGACTTCAGATTTTAATGGAAAGAATTCACATCGCTTTCTTCGGACCGACCAATAGCGGGAAGTCGACGCTGGTGAACGCGATTGCGGGCCAGCAGGTGTCGCTGGTGAGCGACGTGCCGGGGACGACGACCGATCCGGTACGCAAAGCGGTGGAACTGCCTGGGCTCGGCCCCTGCATCCTGATTGATACAGCCGGGTTCGATGACAGGGGGATTCTGGGTACTGAACGCCTACGCCTTACCCGGGCCGTCCTTGACGAGACCGACGTGGCCGTGGTGCTGTCGATGTCCCCAAATGAGGGACATCCGCAGCAAAAAGGGGGGCAAAGTGCTGCCGATGTCCCTGATTTCGGGACATTGGCAGCACAAGCTGGGATTCCCGTCGTCCGATATACCCGGGGA
>JAEEOM010000110.1 GCA_016284265.1 Bacteroidales bacterium
CCGTCCATGAACTTGCCCGTCTCGCTGTCGCCGAAGCCGGCGAACGGTTTCTCGGCGTAGAGCCACTTGAAGATCTCGTTGGCGTTTTCACCGTTCACGTCGGATTTGTCCATCAGCGGGAAGGTGACGCCGTAGTTCACACGGCAGAATTCAGCGATTTCGTCGTTGGTACCGGGCTCCTGGTGTCCGAACTGGTCGCAGGGGAAACCAACGACCACCAGACCCTGGTCTTTGTATTGCTGATAAAGGGCCTCCAGGCCGTCATACTGCGGGGTGAATCCGCACTTGGACGCGGTATTGACAATCAGCAGCACCTTTCCCCTGTAATCGGCAAAGTTCACTTCCTCGCCCGCATTGGACGTAGCTTTGAAGGAATAGATGGTGTTCTTGTCAGTGGAACAGCTGAGGGCGCACAGCAGGGCGCAGGCCAGCACGAGAAGTTTGCGGGTAATCATAAGTCGTATTATTGGTTCGTTTGTTTTTCTTGTAATTGGCGGATAATGCCGTCGAGCATGGCGTACAGGCCGGGTATCGTCTCCGGCGTGACGCTTTCGCAAAGCAGGGAACTGCCGATGGCTTCGGGCACGTCGGCGAGTCTCTCCTGCAGGTCGCGCCCCTTTTTCGTGAGTTTCACGATGATCTGGCGGGCATCCTCCTCTCCGCGGGTACGCGTCAGGATGCCTTCGGCTTCCATACGCTTGAGCAGCGGCGTGACCGTATTGGTCTCCAGCCGCAGCCGCTTGGCGATATCGTTGACCGGCTGCGCGTCCTTTTCCCACAGGACCATCAGGACGAGGTATTGCGGGTAGGTCAGCCCCTGCTCCGCCAGCATCGGATGATACGCCTGCGTGATCAGGCGCGAGGCGGTGTAGAGCCGGAAACAGAGTTGGTTGTCGAGTCTGAACTGCGGTTTGATCATAGCATGGCCACGATATCCTTCTCCATCTTCACCGGCGTCACGGTCGGGGCGAAGCGCTTGACGAGGGTTCCGTCGCGGTTGATGAGGAATTTGGTGAAGTTCCACTTGATGGCATTGCCGAATGTGCCTTTGGCCGCCGACTTCAGGTAGTTATAGATGGGATGGGCTTTGTCGCCGTTGACCTCGATCTTGGCCATCAGCGGGAAGGTGACGCCGTGGTTGATGCGGCAGAATTCGGCGATCTCCTCATTGGTGCCGGGTTCCTGGTGGGCGAACTGGTCGCAAGGAAAGCCGACGATGACGAGTCCCTGCTCCTTATATTTCTGATAGAGGGCTTCGAGTCCGTCATACTGCGGGGTGAAACCGCATTTCGACGCGGTGTTGACAATCATCAGGACCTTACCTTCATACTGAGCGAAATCTACTTCGACACCCTTGTTGTTCAGGGCTTTAAAATCATAAATCTTGGCCATATGCATCTTATTTATATCGTTCACGATGCAAATATAGACATTCTTTTTTATATCGCAAGCGATATTTTTAATTTTTTTCTCCCCGATTCATTATATTTGCACCGTCAATGAGCGGAATCCGACACCAAGAACCCCTCCGGAGCGCGATGACGATGCTTTGCATCGCCGTCTTCCTCTTCAGCTATGTCAATGCCACGATGTTCTGGCACGGGCACAGCGGGGCCGGTTATTGGGTCTTCCACTCCCACATCGCTTCCGCATCGCACCGGGCCGCAACGAGCGACAATCCGCACAACGCCGCCGAATTGCTGCTGATCGAGGCTGCGAACCAAACCTCCTTCACGGATGAAGTGATGCCTTCCTGCGACCTGGAGCCGCTCCGGATTGTTCTGGGAACCGTCCAGACGCAGCCGGAGTCCGGCACCGGCATCTGCCTGCACGATCTCTCGCTCCTTCGCGGGCCGCCGGCACTTGTTTGATCGATGAACCGGGCGCAAAGAAGCCCGATTTCCCAAGTCAAACAAGCAAATCCCTCTTTATGAAATACAGATTGATTGCGCTGATGCTGCTCGCATCGGCCATTTACGGATGCGGTACGCGCCACGGCGCGAACGGCGACGCCGCAGCCGGTCCGGGATTCACCTCGGACGAAAACGGAGTCAGCATCATCGCGGGCTCCCCGCTCGCGGCCAAGTTGAAACTGGTCGTCACCGCGCCCCAGACGCTGGACGTACAACTTACGACAACGGCTTCGGTCGGTCCCAAGTCGGGAAGTGTCGCCGAAATCGGCCTTCCGTTCGGAGGCCGCGTGATCCGGGCTTTCGTCCGGTTGGGCGACCCGGTCCGGCGCGGCCAGGCTCTTTTCGAAGTCAGTTCTTCCGACTATCTGGAAGCGGTCAGGGATTACCTGGAAAGCCAAAGCGCTGCCGATCTGGCCACGGCCAACCGGAAACGGAAGGAGACCCTTCACCGGTCGGGGATGCTCTCGGACCGCGAATGGGAGGAAGTCTGCGCCGAAACCCGCAACGCCGAGAATGCCTGCGAACTCGCCCGCCGCTGCCTGGCCCTCTTCAACGTGGACGCCTCGTCCGTAAAACTGGGCGAACCCCTGCGGGTCGTCTCGCCGATTTCTGGCCGCGTCGTCCGCAATGACCTGGTCATCGGGGGCTATCTCGGAGAAGAAGACGAAGCGCCGATGACCGTAGCCGACCTTTCGTCGGTCTGGGTCACGGCCAACGTGAAGGCCGCGCAAGTTGCCGGACTCGCGGCAGGCCAGCCTGTGGAGATTGAAATCGATGCGGAGCACCGGGCCGAGGGCCGGATCTTCTACGTGGGAGAAGTCCTCGACGAGAAGACCCGAACACTGCCGGTGGTCATCGAGTGCGACAACACGCAGCGGCTGCTCAAACCCGGGATGTTCGTCACAGCCCGCTTTGCGCACCGGATGGCCGAAGTGCTGGCCATCCCCGCCTCCGCCGTCTTCCAGGGCACGGATGCGAAATTCGTGTATGTGCAGGACAGCCCCAACCACTTCCAGCGGGTTCCCGTCCAGGTCGAAACCGTGGAGAAAGGGCTGCAGCGGGTGCTTTCAGGGCTGGCCGGCGGTGAGACGATCATCGCCGACGGCGGAATCTATCTGAGCGAATAGAACGATGGAACGCCTCGTCAATTTTGCCCTCAAACGCAGAGGGCTCCTGGCCGTCATTTTCCTCGTCGTTTCGCTGTTCGGCATCTATTCCTGGACCCGGCTCTCCATCGACGCCTATCCCGACATTGCCGACGTGACCGTCCAGGTCGTCACCCAGGTACCGGGTCTCGCCGCCGAGGAAGTCGAACAGCAGATCACCATTCCGCTTGAACGCGCGCTCAACGGCATCCCGTCGCTCGACGTGATGCGGAGCAAGAACGCTTTCGGCCTTTCCATCATCGTCCTGGTTTTCCAGGACGGGACGGAAGACTACTGGGCGCGGCAGCGGGTGCGCGAATGCATCGGCGACGTGGACTTGCCTTACGACGCCGTGCCGGAACTCAATCCCCTCACCTCCCCGACCGGTGAAATCTACCGCTATGTGCTCGTCGGTGAAGGCTATTCCCTCCGGGAACTGACCGAGATCAACAAGTGGATCGTAATCCCCCGGCTGCAGCAGATCCAGGGCGTAGCGGCCGTGAGCAACTACGGCGGCCTGACCACGCAGTACCAGTTGGAACTCGATCCGCAACGGCTGCTGGCCTACGACCTGTCGATTGCTGACGTGGAGGAAGCACTGGAGAACAACAACGCCAATGCAGGCGGCAGCATGATCAGCTTGGGCGACGTCAGCTACGTCGTCCGCGGCGTAGGCCTGGTCCGGGAACTCGAGGACCTGGGCGACATCGTGGTCAAGAATGAAGACGGCGTTCCCGTTTTCCTGCGCGACCTGGGCGAACCCAAATACGGAAACCTGGAGCGCAAGGGCATCCTGGGCTACGTCGATGACGAGATTTCCATCGACGACGGCGTGGAAGGCATCGTCCAGATGCTCCGCTACCAGAATCCGTCCCAGGTGCTGGAGAAGGTGCACCAGGCGGTCGATGACCTGAACCGGGACGGTCTGCCGGAAGGCGTCCATATCCGGACCTTCCTCGACCGCACGAACCTGGTGGGCACCACGCTACACACGGTAGAACACACCCTGCTCTTCGGAATGCTCCTGGTCATCGGCATTCTGCTCATCTTCCTCGGAAGTCCGAAGAGCGCGCTGATCGTGGCCGCCACCATTCCCGTCTCGCTGCTGATAGCCTTTATCCTGATGCACCTGACCGGCATTCCGGCCAACCTGCTCAGCATCGGCGCCATCGACTTCGGCATCCTGGTCGACGGGGCCATCGTGATGACCGAGACTATCCTGAAACTGCGCGAGGAAGACCCTTCCAAGCCGCTTTCCGGAAAAGAGACCCTTCATCGGGTGCTGGAAGTGGCCAAACCCATCTTCTTCGCCACGCTCATCATCATCGTAGCCTATATGCCGCTGTTCGCCTTCGAGCGGATCGAGAAGAAACTCTTCACGCCGATGGCCTTCACGGTCGGCTACGCCCTGCTCGGCGCGCTTTCCGTGGCATTGCTCCTGATTCCCGGACTTGCCTATGCCATCTACCGGAAACCCCAGAAGGTCTACCACAACAAAGTGCTGACCCGGATGAATACGGCATACCGGCGGCATACCGGTTCGCTGCTCGAATCGCCCCGGAAGGTCTTCGTCGGCATGGCCGCCGTGCTGGCCGCCGTCGTCGTGATGATCATCACCGTCGGCAAGGACTTCCTGCCCAACCTCGACGAGGGCGGCATCTGGATCCAGGTCCAGACGCCGCCGGGCATCTCGCTCGAGAAATCGACGGAAATGG
>JAEEOM010000111.1 GCA_016284265.1 Bacteroidales bacterium
TCACCTTCCCGCTGATGGACAAATCCGACGTGAACGGTGAAAACGCCAACGAGATCTTCAAGTGGCTCTACGCCGAGAAACCGTTCGCCGGCTTCGGCGACAGCGAGACGGGCAAGTTCATGGACGGGATGCTTGCCCGCATGGATCCCGACTACGCCGCCAACCCGGACATCAAGTGGAACTTCACCAAGTTCCTCGTCGACCGCAAGGGACACGTGGTCGCCCGCTTCGAGCCCACCGTGACTCCGGCGGAGTTGGTCGGCCAGATTGCGTCGCTGCTATGAAAAAAGGCTTCCTCATCGGAGCCGGTCTGATTGTCGCCGGCCTGCTGCTTCAGGTCGGCGTCGGGCCGTTCCGCTGGGAATGGCTGGCGTTTCCGGTCAACCTGACCGTGCTGCTTGTCTCGCTGGGATTGCTTGTGGGGGCGTATCTGTTCCGTCACAAGATTCCCTTTTTTGCGTGGATGATGCGTCTCGACGCCGCCGTACCGGCGGTCATCTACGCCCTCGCGCTGACGCTCGTGATGGGCTTCACGGCCCAGCGGGAAGACGACAGCGGCATTCCCTGGATCTCGCAGATGCTCGATTTCTGGCCTTTCGTGCTCAGCTATGCCTGGCTGATGGACATTCTCGGCCTGACAACGCTCAACCATCTGCTGCATTTCCGCGTGCGGGAAATCCCTTTCCTGCTCAACCACCTGGGCCTTTTCCTGGCGCTGGTCTGCGGTGCGCTCGGCGCACCGGACACGCAGCGCCTGCATATGACCACCCGGGAGGGAGAAACCACGTGCCAGGCGACCGACGAAGCCGGCAACGTCCACCCATTGGATCTGTCTATCGAACTGCACGATTTCATCATGGAAGAGTATCCGCTGCAGCCCGGTGCGAAGATGCGTATGCCCAAGCGTTTCGCATCCGAGGTGACGGTCCATACGAAGGAAGGCAAAGCCATACCCGCGGTCATCGAGGTCAACAAGCCACTGCAGGCCGACGGGTGGAAGATTTATCAATACGACTATGACGAAGAAAAGGGGACGGAAAGCGAAATCAGCGTCTTTGAGCTGGTCCGCGAGCCCTGGCAGCCTTTCGTGCGGGCCGGTATTCTGATGATGCTGGCCGGCGCCCTTTGCCTTTTCTTCTTCATGGCTCCGCGACCGAAAAAGGAGGACAAGCAATGAGTTGGGATGTTTTTGCCTGGTTCGCCCTGTCGGCCGTCTTTTGCTGGGCGCTCGGGGCTTTCTTTGCCTGGAAGGGTCGTCGGACGCCTACGCTGGTCCTGACCCTGCTGGGCCTGCTGATCTATGCGGCTTTCATCACCGGTTTCTGGATCTCCCTCGATCGCCCGCCTTTGCGTACGCAGGGCGAGACGCGGCTGTGGTTCTCGTTCTTCCTGCCGCTGGCAGGCGTGATTGTTTACAGCCGCTGGCGCTACAAGTGGATCCTGAGTTTCACCACGGTCCTTGCGCTGGTTTTCATTTGCGTCAACCTCTTCAAACCGGAGATCCACAACAAGACGATGATGCCGGCGCTGATGAGCCCCTGGTTCGCGCCCCACGTAATCGTCTATATGCTTTCCTATGCGATTCTCGGCGCTTCGGCGGTGATGGCTGTGTATCTGCTGTTCTTCCGCCGCGAGAAGACCACCGATGCCGAGATGGCGATGACCGACAACCTGGTGTACGTGGGCCTGACGTTCCTGACCTTCGGCATGCTCTTCGGCGCGCTGTGGGCCAAGGAGGTCTGGGGCGGCTTCTGGGGCTGGGACCCCAAGGAGACCTGGGCGGCCATCACCTGGCTGTGCTATGTGCTGTACATCCATTTTCGCCGGGCCCGCCCGCAGGAGAAGCGTACGGCGCTCATCCTGCTCTTGTTCTCGTTCCTCTGTCTGCAGATGTGCTGGTGGGGCATCAACTACTTGCCGTCGGCGCGGAGTACATCGGTCCACACATATTAACTCTTTTTTGTAATCTGATTCATTAACCTATGTTCGACACTTCCTATACCGCTGCCCCCGGCCGTTATGAGGCGATGCCGTATCGCCGCTGCGGCGCTTCCGGCGTCCTGATACCAGCCGTTTCCCTGGGCCTGTGGCAGAATTTCGGCACGGACGCTCCCATGGAGCGGATCCGCGAAATCGCCCATTTCGCATTTGACCGGGGTATCTGCCATTTCGACCTGGCCAATAACTACGGCCCCCTTCCCGGCGCCGCCGAGGAAAACTTCGGCCGTCTGCTGCAGGATTCCTTCAAACCCTATCGCGACGAGCTTTTCATTTCCTCCAAAGCCGGCTATCTGATGTGGCCGGGTCCCTACGGAGAGTGGGGCTCGCGGAAATACCTCATGGCCAGCCTCGACCAGAGCCTGAAACGGATGAAACTCGATTACGTGGATCTTTTCTACACGCACCGTTTCGACCCGGTGACACCGATCGAGGAAACGATGCAGGCGCTGGTGGACATCGTCCGCCAGGGGAAAGCCCTGTATGTGGGCGTGTCGCGCTATCCGGACGCCGCCGCCAAGAAGGCCTATGACTATCTCCGCGAGAGCAAGACGCCCTGCCTGCTTTTTCAGGATCGATACAACATCATCGACCGCTGGCCGGAGAAGGACGGCCTCCTGGATATGGCTCGTGACAATGGTTCGGGTTTCATTTCTTTCTCTCCGCTGCAGCAGGGCTTGCTGACGTCCCGCTATCTGGATGGCGTGCCTGCCGGCTCCCGGATGTCGCGTAGCGGCACGTCATTGCCCGAGAAGATCCTGACGCCCACGCTCCTGGAAGCGCTCCGCGGATTGAACGACCTTGCTCAGCAGCGCGGCCAGACCCTGGCCCAGATGTCGCTGTCCTGGCTGCTGGCAGATCCGCGCGTCACGTCCGTCCTGGTCGGCGCCAGTTCCGTCGCACAGCTGAAGGAGAATCTGGGCGCTTTGGAAAACATTCATTTTACTGAAGAGGAGCTGGCCGCCATCGAGCGCCTGTCGCTTCCCGTCCAAATCCATCAACACTGAGTATGAAACGCGATTATTTCGAAGGGGCCGATGTGGCCGTCACCGTCTGCGCCAAGGACGGAACCATTCTCGATATGAATGCCAAATCCCGCAAGACGTTCCTGAAGCCGGGCCAGCCCGAGATCCTCGGTGCCAATGTGCTGGACTGCCATCCGGAACCGGCTCGGTCGCTCCTGGCCGACATGCTGGAACATCCGCGTACGAACGTGTACACCGTGGAGAAGGAGGGCGTCAAGAAGCTCATCTTCCAGTGCCCGTGGTATGACGGCGATGACTATGCCGGATTTATGGAGTTGTCGATGGTCTTGCCCGAAGTGATTCCGCACCGCGTGCGGAAACCGAAAGCATAGCTGGCCCTTACGGCTGGTGCGTCACTGTATCTCCGACGGAGGCGGCTTTCTCGGCCGCCTTCTCGGCGCCTTTGTATTTGGCCAGTTCTACTTCCAGTTCGGTGATCCGTTTGTTGAGTTCCTGGATGGTGTTGAGGTAATGGCTGTTCAGGTCGCGGATTACCTCGTTCTTGTTGAAATTCTGGACGGCGGCTTCCTCGTGGAAAATGATCTGGTCGCTGTGCAGACCGTAACTTTGGGCGTTTCTGAGCAAAACCTGTTTGGTGGTGTAGTCGAGAGCCTCACCGGCCAGGTACAAGTCCAGGGTCTGGTGGCGTCCGTTCAGATCGACCTGATGGTCGAATATATAGCTGGAACCGATGGTCTTGTTGCTCTGGACGAAACGCTCGGCGTTGATGGCGAAGTTGTTGTCGCGGATGGTGCCGATGGCTGAAATGATGCTCGGTACGAGCATCACCAGCAGAACGGCGGTCGCAATATGCCGGTTTCGACGGCGATGGACTTCATCTGCCTCTGCACTTTCGAATCCCAGAAACTTGGTCACGGCAAAGGTGGCCATGGCGATGAAGAAACTGTTGATCAGGAACAGATAGAACGCGCCGAAAATATAGTTGAGTTTCAGCGTCGCGATACCGTAGCCTACTGTGCAGAGCGGGGGCATCAGTGCCGTGGCGATGGCTACGCCGGAGAGTACGGTTCCACGCTCTTTGCGGGAGTGTTCCAGCATGCCTGCCGTTCCGCCGAACAGGGCGATCAGCACGTCGTAGATGGTTGGACGGGTACGGGCCAGCAACTCCGTGGGATTGTTCAGCCGCAACGGAGATATCAGGAAGTAGAGGCTGGCGGCGACAATACTGATGACCACCATGACCATGAAATTCTTGATCGAGGTCTTGAGCAGTTCCGTATCGTTCGTACCCAGGCCGAGACCCCACCCGATGATCGGGCCCATCACAGGCGAAATGAGCATCGCGCCGATGATGACCGGAATCGAGTTGACATTCAGTCCAACCGCAGCGATGATGATGGCACAGGCCAGAATGATGACATTCGGTCCGCGGAAGGCGATGTTTTTCTTGATGGCCGCGGCTGCTGAAGCCCGGTCAATATCGTCCTCCAAATAGAGGATGTGCCGTAGATAGCGTTTGAACCTGTTCATAGTCAAAAACAAAGATAGTAAAAACAACTTAAGAGCAAGATTTCTTCCATCGAATGGAATCAAAAAAAAGCTATTTATTATCTTTGCATGTCATAATTGGAAAAGCATAGAATCTGAAAGAATGAAATCGAACCTGCTCAAAAGCCGTTGCGCACAATACAGGGCCCCGCAGGAGGCACAGGCGAAGGGCATCTATCCATATTATAAACCCATTGAGAGCGAGCAAAGCACCGTGGTGAAAATTCACGGGCGGGATGTGTTGATGTTCGGTTCGAACAGCTACCTCGGCCTATCCAACGACCCGCGTTTGAAGGAAGCGGCGATTGCGGCTGTCCGGAAGTATGGCACCAGTTGTTCCGGATCGCGGTTTCTGAACGGAACGCTGGACATCCATGTGGCTTTGGAAGAAAAACTGGCCTGGCTTGTCGGCAAGGAGGCTGCCGTGTGCTTCAGCACAGGCTTTCAGGTGAACCTGGGCGTGGTGTCTGCTTTGTGCGGCCACCATGATTATCTGCTGCTGGACAGTCTGGACCATGCTTCGATCATCGAAGGCAGCAGGCTTTCGTTCGGAAGGGTATGGAAATACAACCATAACGACATGGACAATTTGGAGTCCAAACTGAAACAGTGCCACCCCGATGCGATCAAATTGATCGTGACCGACGGCGTTTTTTCCATGGAGGGCGACATCGTTCCGCTGCCTGAAATGGTGGCGCTGGCCGAGAAGTATGATGCCGACATCATGGTCGATGATGCACATGCTTTGGGTGTGCTGGGACACCAGGGTCGTGGAACTGCCGATCATTTTGGCTTGACCGACAAGGTGGACCTCATCATGGGAACTTTCTCCAAATCGTTCGGCTCTTTGGGCGGCTTCATCGCTGCCGACTTTGACGTTATCAATTACTTGAAGCATAATGCCCGCTCGCTGATCTTCAGTGCCAGCATGCCGCCCGCCAACGTGGCCGCCGTGAGCTGCGCTGTCGATATTATGCTCAGCGAACCGGAACGCATCCAGCACCTTTGGGATCTGAGCAACTACGCCCGCAGCCAGTTTCAGGAACGCGGCTTCGACACCGGCCATAGCGAGACGCCGATCATTCCCTTGTTTGTGCGGAATTCGGAGAAATCCTTCTGGCTATGCAACAGGCTGCTGGAAGACGGCGTTTTCGTCACGCCCGTCATCGCGCCGGCAGTTCCCGACAGCGACAGCCTGATCCGTTTCGCCCTGATGGCCACCCATACCTTCGCACAAGTTGATGAGGCCATCGACAAAATTACCCGCGCCTTCCGGCAAGCCAAAGTAATCGCCTGATGGTTGTCTTCATTACCGGTATTTCTTCGGGTTTCGGTCTGGAAACCGCCCGGCTGCTCGCTTCGGAGGGCCATGAGGTTTACGGCACGGTACGCCGTCAGGTGGAGCCGTTGCCGCAAGTCCGTTATTTCACACTGGATGTCCGCGACCGGGAAGCTGTGGCGGATGCCGTGCGGGCCGTCATCGAAAAAGAGGGCCGCATCGACGTGTTGGTCAATAATGCAGGCATGGGTATCGGAGGACCGTTGGAGTTTGCAACGGAGGAAGAGATCCGTGAGCAGATGGATGCCAACTTCATGGGGTTGGTACACTGTGTCGATGCCGTCTTGCCATACATGCGTCAGCAGCACGGCGGCAAGATTGTCGCCTTGAGTTCCATCGGCGGACTCATGGGTTTGCCTTTCCAGGGCTTCTATTCCGCCAGCAAGTTCGCCATCGAAGGTTATTGCGAAGCTTTGCGCTTGGAGACCAAGCAGTTCGGCGTTACGGTAACCGTAATCCGTCCCGGTGACTTTTCAACGGGTTTCACGGGAAGCCGCAAAAAGACCACCCACAACGAAGCTGCACAAGTATATCGCACCTATGCCGAATCCATGGGCAAAGTAGAACACGACGAGACGGGTGGCCTGAAGCCCCAGGTATTGGCGCGCAAGATCAGTCAGATCATCCGCAAGCGGCGTCCACGCTATGGCTATGTAGTAGCATCCCTTGAGCAGCGACTTTCCGTGCTGCTCAAGCGCATTCTTCCTGCCCGGTGGTTTTCCGCCATCCTGGGCAGCTACTATCACTTATAGTTAGTATTTATTTACCGGGCGGCGATGCACTCTACTTCGACGAGTGCGCCTTTCGGAAGCGTCTTCACGGCCACGGCACTCCGGGCAGGGAAGGGCTCGCTGAAGAATTGGGCGTAGATCTCGTTCATGGCGGCGAAGTCGCCCATGTCGGCCAGGAAGACGGTCGTCTTTACGACATTGCCCAGGTTCAAGCCGGCGGCTTCAAGGATGGCTTTCGCATTGGTAAGCGACTGACGGGTCTGTTCCTGCACGCCGCCTTCTGGGAAGGCGCCGGTAGCCGGATCGATGGGGAGTTGACCGGAGACGAAGACCAGGCCGTGGCCGCTGTCGATGGCCTGGCTGTACGGGCCGATGGCGGCCGGAGCATTGGATGTATTGATGCGCTGTTTCATTGTATTGTTTTGGATTTGAGTATTGGACGAGCAGGAAAAAGCCAGCGAAAGCAGGCAGAGGGCGAGAAACAGGTGGCAGAAAGGCTTCATAAGCTATCGATTTTAATCGTATCTTTGTTATCGCAATCAACAAAGATACGCATAAAAACGTTTATGAAAAAGTTTGTTTTGACCGTGCTGTTGTTGGCCGTCGTTGCAAGCGATTTGTTCGCACGGGACATCGATTCGCTCATTGGAGCGATGTCGCGGCGCGAAAAAATCGCGCAGATCATTTTCGTGGAAATCGACTCGAAGGAGTCGCCAGAGCAGAAGGCAGCGCATGAACGCCTGATCCGTGAGGGGCTCGGCGGCATCATCGTGATGGATGACAAACTGGTCGATAATATGCGGCTGGTCAATGACCTCCAGCGAAGTGCGCGGATTCCACTGATGGTTTCAATCGACGGAGAGTGGGGGGCTGCCATGCGCTTCTATGAGTTTGCAGCATTCCCGCGGGCGATGCAGTTGGGCGCTCTCGACGACGAAGCCCTTGTCGAGGCGGCAGGCCGCGCCATTGGGGAGGAACTGAGCGAGATCAAGATCTTCATGAATTTCGCACCGGTGGTCGATGTGAACAATAATGCCAATAATCCCGTGATCAAGACCCGCTCGTTCGGGCAGACGCGTGAGCGCGTCGCGCGGATGGGCGTTGCCTATATGCGCGGCATGCAGCGTGCCGGCGTGTGGGGCTCGGCAAAGCATTTCCCGGGACATGGCGATACCGATGTGGATTCCCACAAAGGCCTGCCTGTCTTGCTGTTCGATCGTGCCCGCCTCGATTCGCTGGAACTGTATCCATTCCGCGAAATGATCAAGGCCGGCGTGGCCATGGTAATGGTCGGGCATCTCAGTGTGCCCGCTTTGGATCCCACGGGGACACCCGCGTCGATTTCACGTCCCATTGTCACGGGACTTCTCCGGAACGAACTGGGATTCGACGGCGTGATCATTACCGATGCGCTCGGGATGAAAGGCGTGGCCGAAGGTAATGCCAATGCCGCCGTAGAGGCATACAAAGCTGGTGCGGATATCCTGCTGATGCCAGAGGATGCCCAGAAGACGATGGATGACCTCGACGCCGCCTTCCGTCGTGGCGAACTCGACGAATCCGATCTCGACGCCCGCGTCCGCCGTGCGCTTCTTCTGAAGCAGCGCTCCGGCATGCTCGCCGACGACTATTCGCCGTATGTCGCTGTCCCTGATGGCGTTCAGTCAGCAGAGCTGGATTCGGCCGCTCTGCTGGCGAAAGCCGACCGTCCGGAGACGGTGAAGCTGATTCAGGAGATTTGCGACCGGTCGATGACTGTGGTGAAAGGCAAACTCCGGAGACCGCTGAAGTTCCGCCGCTGGATGGCCTTTACCACGCGTCCGAAGGTGGCTTATGTGGCTTTCAATGCCGCAACGCCAGAAAGCGCCTGTTTCGGCGAGGAACTCGCTCGCTACGGCCGCGTAGCGCGCTTCGACCTGCCGTTTGACGCCACGTCCGAGCAGATTGACAGCGTCGGCACCCTGCTGCAGGGCTATCGCGATGTGATTGTCTGCTTCCATTCCGGCCGTCCTATACCGCGCACCGGTGGACCCCAGCACTTCGCGACCGTGGCTCCCGAGCAGTTCGCCCGGGTGGCATCGTGGAGTGACAAGCACCGGTTGCACGGCGTATATCTGGGCGTGCCCTACGATTTGAACACTTTACCCGAGTATAAACGTTTCAAAACATTTATCATTGGTTATTCCGATACGAAGTTCAACAATATCGCCTCTGCCCGCGCCCTGACCCGCCGGGGCAGTGCCCGTGGCTCCCTGCCGGTCGACGCCGGTGGCCTCCCCGCAGGCTATCACAGCAACCCGATCCGTTAACCCATCCTAAACCAACACATCCCAACCATGAAAAGAGTCGCCTCTATCGATATCATCCGGGCGTTGACTATGCTGACTATGTTGTTTGTCAACGATTTTGCGGGCATGTCAGGCTTGCCGCACTGGTTGCATCATGCTGCGATGAAAGAAGATATGCTCGGTTTTTCCGACCTGGTTTTTCCGGCCTTCCTTTTCTGCGTCGGCCTCTCGATTCCTTTCGCCATCGGGGCGCGTTACCGTAAGGGTGACCAGCCGCTGCAGGTAATCGGTCACATTCTGGGCAGGACGCTGGCGTTGCTCGTGATGGGCGTGTTCGCGATGAATCTGCGCGGCGTGGAAGGCGGCCTGTCGCACGCTGTCTTCACGCTGCTGGCCGTGGCGGGCTTCTTCCTGGTATGGAACGTCTATCCGAAGCGGGACAATGGCCGGCTTCCCTGGTGGGCGACTGTGTTGCGCCTGGCCGGTGTACTGCTGCTTGCTTGGCTCGTCCTTTATAAAGATTTGCACGGGATGCCCTTCCGCACGGGATGGTGGGGGATTCTGGGGCTCATCGGCTGGGCGTATCTGCCGTGTGCCCTGGCGTTTGTTTTCCTGAAAGGCGATTTCAAGAAGATGACGGGATTCTGGATCCTGACGCTCTTGCTCTGCGTACTCAACGCTGTTCCGGCGATTCCGCGCGACTGGTCCATCCGCTGGATGATCCTCAGTTTCTGGCCGGGTGGCTGGACGCATCCGGCCATCTGCGCTTCTGGCCTGTTTACATCGATGCTGCTCATCCATTCAGGCGATCGGCCCCGCAAGTTGGCCATCTCGTATGGTATGCTGGCCCTGGCGATGTTTGTGCTGGGTCTGCTGAGTCATCCGGTGTGGATCATTTCGAAGATCCTGGCCACGCCGACGTGGCTGTTCTTCTGTGTGGCCATCTCCGTGGCTTGCTTCGCCGTGATCTGGTGGATTGCCGATGTCCGCGGCCTGACCCGCTGGGCCCGGCCGATTTCACCCGCCGGTACCGCTACACTGACCTGTTACACGATCCCGTATATCTGGTACGCCGTCCAGGAACTCCTTGGCGCCCACTGGCCGCCGGTCCTGACTGCCGGCATCCCCGGCCTCATCAAGGCCTTCGTCTTCTCCCTGATCATCATCGGCCTGACCTGGTGCTTCACCAAGATCCATGTGAAACTGAAAGTCTAAAAAGCAAGAGGTGCCCGTTGAGGCACCTCTTGCTGTTTTTGGGTTTCGGGAACGCTTATTTCGCGTGGCCGTCGGAGCCGAGGACGTTGATGATCTTGTGCTTGTAGAGTTTGACCATTTCGTCGCGGGCGGGACCCAGGTATTTGCGCGGGTCGAATTCGCCGGGTTTCTCGAAGAAAACTTTGCGGACGGCGGCGGTCATGGCCAGACGGGAGTCGCTGTCGATGTTGATCTTGCAGACGGCGCTCTTGGAGGCCTTGCGGAGCTGCTCTTCGGGGATGCCGACGGCATCGGGGAGTTTACCGCCGTGGGCGTTGATGTAGTCGACATACTCCTGCGGAACGCTGGAGGAGCCGTGAAGAACGATGGGGAAACCGGGGAGCTTCTTCTCGATCTGCTTCAGCACGTCGAAAGCGAGCGGCGGCGGAACGAGCTTGCCCGTCTTGGGGTCGCGGGTGCACTGTTCGGGTTTGAACTTGTAGGCGCCATGGGAGGTGCCGATGGAGATGGCGAGGGAGTCGCAGCCGGTCTTGGTCACGAAGTCGATGACCTCTTCCGGTTTGGTGTAGTGCGATTCTTCAGCGGAGACTTCGTCTTCCACGCCGGCGAGGACGCCGAGTTCGGCTTCGACGGTCACGTCGTAGCGGTGAGCGTAGCGGACGACTTTTTTGGTGAGGGCGACGTTCTCGTCATAGGGCAGGGAACTGCCGTCGATCATCACCGAAGAGAAGCCCATCTGGATGCAACTCTTGCACAGTTCGTAGCTGTCGCCGTGGTCGAGGTGCAGGACGATCTGGGGACGGCGCCAGCCCAGTTCCTTGGCATATTGAACGGCGCCTTCCGCCATATAGCGGAGGAGCGTCTGATTGGCATAGTTGCGGGCGCCCTTCGAGATCTGGAGGATCACGGGTGACTTGGTTTCGGCCGCGGCCTGGACGATGGCCTGCAGCTGTTCCATATTGTTGAAGTTGAAAGCCGGGATGGCATAGCCACCCTTCACGGCCTTGGCGAACATCGCGCGGGTGTTGACAAGGCCCAATTCTTTGTAAGAAACCATAGTAGTATTGATGTTAGAATAATGCAACGTAGGGAATGCCGGGACATTCGGACGCAAATATAGTGGAAATTCGGCAAGATTTGTTAAATTTGTATTCTACAAATACAAAAAAACGATGGGAAAAGTTGTCATCATATCGGCCCCGTCCGGCTCCGGCAAGACGACGGTGGTCAACCACTTGCTTGAATCGTTCGACTGCTTTGCCTTCTCAGTCTCAGCCACCACCCGCGCCCCGCGCGGCACAGAGAAAGACGGCGAAGCCTATTACTTCATCTCGGAAGAGGAATTTCGCCGCCGCATCGCCGCCGATGCCTTCATCGAACACGAGGAAGTGTACAACGGCGTGTTCTACGGCACGCTCAAATCGGAGGTCGACCGCCTCTGGGCGCAGGACAAGGTGATCCTCTTCGATGTCGACGTAAAAGGTGGCGTGAATCTCAAGAAATATTTTGGCGACAGCGCCCTTTCGATCTTCGTGAAGGCGCCCTCCATCAAGGAGATCCGCCGCCGCCTCGAGAAGCGTGGCACTGACTCGCCCGAATTCATCGACGAACGCGTGAAAAAAGCTCGCATCGAGATGATGTACCAGCCCAAGTTCGACTACATCCTGCTCAACGACGACCTTTCGACCTGCCTGACCGAGGCCGACCAGGTGGTGGGTGGTTTTGTCGCGAAATAACGGATCCTCTTATGTGTTTCTTCCGCCGGCGGAAAAAGCCCCAGGTGGCGCTCCTGTTCGGGTCGTTCAATCCGATCCATGAGGGCCATCTGGCCATTCTGCGCTACCTGACTATGCAGACGAAGGCCGCGGAAGTCCGGCTGGTCGTCTCGCCCCAGAGTCCGTTCAAGGCGGGGCAGGGGCTGGTGGACAACGCGGAGAAGCGCCTGGAAGACGCGCGGGAAGCCGTGTCCGACGCCGGCCTGGCCGTGAAGGTCTCCGACGTGGAATTCCATCTCCCGGAGCCCTGGTACACCATCGATACGCTGCGTTTCCTGCAACAGAAGGAACCCGACAAGGAATTCGTGCTGGTGATGGGCGGCGACAATATCGTGTCGGTGGATCGCTGGTACAAAGGCGACGAACTCCTTCGCGAATTCCAGATCTGGGTCTATCCTCGGCCCGGCACCGACGCCACCCAGTTCATCAACCGTCTGAACGCCAATTATCCCACCAAGGGCATCGTTTACTTCGCCGATGCCCCTCAGAATCCCATCTCTTCGACGGAAATCCGTAGCCGGATGCAATAACTCGCTGCCGTTATGAGAAGAATGGGCTTGCTGGCGTGTGCCATTCTGATGCTGTTGGGAAGTTGCACCGAACCCGGAGAGCCGGTTCGTGCTTCCAAGTTGCTCGATGGCTTCAGCCGTACCATTCCGCTCAATTCCCTGCTGCCGGAGCTGGACGAAATGGAGGTGGATGGCAACGTCTATTGTCGTTATTCCGACATCCAGATCTTTGACACCACGTTTACCACAGGACGGGTCTGGCTGCCGGCGCATACCCAGTCCAACACGCTAACGCTGGCGCCTTTCACCATTCCGGCGGCTTTTGAAGAACGGATTGAAACGGAGGCGAGGGGCACGTTCCCCGTCACCATCCCTGATTTCCAATGGTGCGACGGCGTCATCGACGTGGAGAGCGGCGCAGCCTCGGGGACCCTCACCCTGCATTTTTCCTATCCGGACGATTTTCCTTTTGAACGGATATACCTGCATTATGTGGATATCCTCCTGCCTCATTTCGTGGGCGTGAGCTATATCGAAGGTGGACAGGTCAGCGTGAACCACGACTCTTTCGGGAGCCATATCTATGCCCGGAGTCCCTGGGAGATTTCCCGGGCGGGCCTGGAGATTACCCTGGCCGTGTCAGGCTTGGATACTGGTTCCCGGGCACTTCAGGGGAACGGCCTGATCAGCCTCATAGGGCAACTCCAATGTAATCTGGGGATTTCTCTCAAGCCGGAAGATGCCCGGGGCGAAGTGAGCGGGACCTGGGACCGGGTGCCCCTGGAGATCGGTTTCAGAACCAGCGACATCGATGTGGTCAGTGCGTTCGCCACGCTGGAACAGCCCGATCCGGACGAAAAGCCCTTCTGCATCAGCAGCCCGTTTCCCGCCCTGCAAGAGGAAAACCTGAACCATTTCCGCCTGGCACAGGCGATGGTGCATTTCGAAACCAATGAAAGCGCCAACTCGGGCTGGGCGTTCGGCCTCTTCTCCCGGCAGGACGGCGTCGAACGGCATACAAAAACCTTCGGTCTCGCACCGGGCAGTTTTTTCCTGATGGAAGAGAGCGACGCCTCGTACAGAGAAGGATATACCTTCCGGGCTGTCCCGCAGATGAACAGTTTGATTGCAGACCCGACGCCGGACAGCGTCGGCTTCTTCGTCCAGCATCTGTCGCAGGGCGATTTCATCACGCCCCAGACCACCTGTCGGCACAAATACACCGTCCAATGGCGTTTCCCGCTCTATCTCTCCGGCGCCGACTGGCAGAAAGAAGTGGAAACAGAGCGTTTCGCCCTTTCCGCCAAGGAACTGGAAACCAACCCGGGCAGCACCATCCATATCGGCTTCTACCTGGAGAACCTCCAGCCTTTCGCCCTCACAGGCTATCCGGTCATCATCGATGCGAATGGGAAACACCATCCTATTCAGGAAAAAACCTTCAGCCTGCCCGGGGGAACCACCTTCCTGAGCCACACGGAATATCATTCCGAATTCGACTGGCCCGCCGAATCCCCGGCCCGTCGCATCGAAGTCTATTTCAAACTCAAACTCGGACAATGCTCCGAATACAACCTCATTCCTGGTCAGTTGATCAACTATGGCTTGACCTACATCAATAAGGAAACCCTCCCGGGCCA
>JAEEOM010000112.1 GCA_016284265.1 Bacteroidales bacterium
ACCTGGCGGAGAGGCGTTACGCCGTCCCATAGTTCAGACACCATCCGCCGCGCTTCGTTGAGGATGACGGCCGTGGTACTGGTCGGCTGAGCTGTCTGGCATTGCCGCTGCAGGGTGGAAAAATCCCGGTGCTTGATGAAGACCGATACGGTCGAGGCGCGGAATCCGTCACGGCGGATGCGGTGCGCTACGATGCAAGCTACGTTGAACAGGGCCCGGTCGATGTCTGCGGGGGCGGAGAGATCCTGTGCAAACGTCCGTTCGGCGCTGTAGCTTTTTGCCTCGGCAATTTCGGTTTCCACGGGAGAGTCGTCGCGTCCGTTCGCGTAGTCGTGGAGCTGGGTAGCGGACTTCCGTCCCACTAGCCTTGTCAGTTGGCTGACTTCCAGGGAGGCCAGGGTGCCGATAGTACGGATGCCGTACGCGGTCAGGCGTTCTTCGGTTTTTCGGCCGACCCACAACAGGTCCCGCACGCCCAGCGGCCACATCTTGGCAGGGATTTCCTCTTGCCAGAGTGTGTGTACCTTGTCAGGCTTCTCGAAGTCAGAGGCCATTTTAGCCAGGAGTTTGTTCGGCCCGACGCCGACGTTGACCGTAAAGCCCAAAACATGCTTGATCTCGTCTTTGAGTTGCGTAGCTACGGCCACGGGGTCGCGGCCTGCACATCGGAGGGTCATGTCGATGAAACACTCGTCGATCGAGAACTGCTGTAATACAGGGCTGTAGCGGCGACAAATGGTGATGAATCCCTGTGAGCACTGCTTGTACCACGCCCAGTCGCCGCGGACAATCACCAGTTGCGGGTATGTGCGCAGTGCCATCGATACGGGTTGCGCAGCCTTGATGCCGAGTTTCTTGGCAGGAATCGAGGCAGCCGCGATAATGCTTCTCCGGTCGGACGGATCTCCCGATACGACCGACGGGACCAAACGGATGTCAGGCTGTCCTTCGCGCACCAGTTTGACCGCTGTCCAGCTCAGGAATGCGGAATTTACGTCGATATGGAAGATGATTCGGGACATGTCGTATCAACAAAATTACGATGATCCGGCGACAATTCCAATTGGCTGGAGCAGATATAATCATTAAATTTGCGTCATTGACAGTGCGACGATTGTGAAAGACCGAATCAATACCGGGCGGCAGGCGGAGCTGGACGTAGCGAAGGCACTCGCTATTCCTTACATGGTGATCATTCACGTATATGAGGAAATGAGTGTGGTGGACGCTGGCGTTCGGCCCGACAATCTGTTTCGCGGGATCCTTGAGTTTCTCGGCGGCCCGCTGGCGGCGCCGGTATTCATGTTCGCGATGGGGGTGGGGATGGTCTATACCCGGCACCGCAATCCCCGGGCTTTTGCCTTGCGGGGTCTTCGTCTGCTGGCTTTGGGCTATCTGCTGAATCTGGTTGTTTGGGCAATTCCGTATCTTTTGTCTGCGTTGCGGGGGAATCCCTGGCGCGGCTGGACGCTTGTCGATTCGCTCGGCATGGTGGACATCCTTCATTTTGCGGGAATGGCGTTCCTGCTGATGGCGTTGCTTATGAAATTGAAAGTCGGTCGTTACGGGACCGTTGTAATGGCGCTGTTGCTGCAGGGACTCGGGACGTTGCTGTTGCATCGGCTCGACGGGCTGCCTGACGTAGCTCGCTATGCTGCAAGCCTGGTGTTCTTTACCAGCCCCAACGTTTATTTCCCTTTGACGCTCTGGTTCGTGTATCCGGCTTTCGGGCTTCTGTTCGGTGAATTCCTGCAAACTGTTTCAGACAAGAGGACGATGTACAACAGTCTGGCGCTACTGTCGGCGGGCGGGTTGTTCGCGGCTAGTATTGGCATGAGATATCTGGGCTGGAACCTCCTTGACAACTTCGCTCTGGCAGAGGATATCTATTATGTTCAGCACTTCTCGGGGACGGTCTGGACCCTGTGCGTGATCGGCATCCAGCTGTTCATCTGCTACCGTATCTCCCGGCATCTGCAGGGATGGCTGCAGGAAAAAACCGTCTTCGTCGCACGGCACGTGAACGCCATTTATCTCATCCAATGGGTGTTGGTTTCCTATGGTGTCGTTGTCATGAACCTCGTCGGCCTCCCGGAAGTTCCCGTCTGGGCCATCGTTCCGACCGGACTGCTGATCACTGTCCTAAGCAGTTTCGCCGCAAAACTCGTCCGGGTCAGGCCATAGGATCAGATCAGCATGCGTGTCTGCTTCCGATAGGCTGCGTAGCCGGGTTTGCGCGCCAGCTGGCGGCGTTCCATCATCGGGATACTGATGAAAAGGAACAGGGCGGTCATGGCGACGGGCGCCAGGATATGCCAGTCAATTCCATGCAGGGAAGCATACATGATCCATACGCCCCACCACATCTGGACTTCGCCGAAATAGTTGGGATGGCGACCCTTTTTCCAGAGGCCCACGTTGCAGAACTGACCCGGATGCGCGATGCGGAACCGGTGAATCTGGGTATCGGCAACCAACTGGATGGTAGCGGAGGCCAGGCAGATCACGAATCCCAGCCAGGTGATCCAGTTCGCAGCTGTGCCAGTTTCGAACAAACCGAATCCTGGCAGCATGCAGGCAAAAACCAGCAGCGTGGGCATCATGTTCAGTCCGAAAAAGTTGGTCAGGTGGAATAGGAACGGGGGCTGGGAATCCCGATAGCGCGTATAACGCCAGTCTTCGTGAGCCAGTCCCTGGAAGGTGTAGAGCCAGTTGCCCGTGAGACGGATTCCCCAGTACCAGACGGCAATCAGCAGCAGCACGACAGGCAGCGCGAAGCATCCTTTATAGAAGGCCCATGCGGTAAATAGGACCGGCGGCGCAACGCTCCAGTACGGGTCATAGACCGATACATTGCGGTAAACAAGTCCAAAGAACCATACGATGACCGTTGCCAGCACATCCGCCAAAAGCAACGCCCATAATTCCGGCATCTGCGCCGAGGTATTGCGGAAACAAAGAAAGCCCGCCACGGCAGCGATGACATAGACCACTGTGATGATGGCGACGCTGGCGGGTCGGGAATAAGAATGAGACATGGGAATCGTCAATTATGTTGAAATAATCACTAACTTAGCATGCAAATATACAAAAGACCATGAAACCTGGCGACAAACTCCTGATTATCCGCATCGACGATTCCGACGGGCGCGGTGCGGCTGCCTCAGAACTCAACGGCGTGGAGGCTACCATCGAGAAAGTTGACGACGACGGAACCGTTCATCTGGTGGGCCATTCGGCTCCTGTCTTTCCGGGACGGGATGTTTTTACTGTAACGGACGTAGCCTGATGCCGCAAAGCCGTTACCATTTCCGGCCGAACAAATAATGCTTTGTCCTTCTGATGAACATTTTGGCATAACGCGGAAGAAATCGGAAAAGATATAGATTCCATCCGTGACGTATTGTTTCATTCAAGGCAAAATCACGTTTGAGCAACGTTTCGTCGCTAATCATTTTTGACCTGAAATAGTACGCATCATTATCGACGTTTTTGTCGTGAACAACCTCGCACCACATGGGCATTTTTGCGATTCTCTCGATGACCGCAGATTGGATCCTGTCAATATAATAATGACTTCCGTATCCATAGATGGTTTTTACCCTTGTCGGTAGCCCTTGCTCCACCACGCTCACGAAGTGGTTGTTCGGATAGTGTATCTGCATCAGATACCCATCGTTCGCATAGAGTTGATACCCATCTGAGTAGTAGATGAATGTACCTTCGTCTATCGTCTCCGACCGCTGCTGCAGGTCCTCTACAAAGCGAACGCTGATCGCGTCATCATTGTCCAGATAGGTTGTGATGACCCGGTCGGCTGCAAGTCGCTTGATGACCTCATTTCGGAAAACCTGTGCAAATTTGCGGCTATTCTCCCTTTCCACGAAAACTGGAATCAATTGCGGACATTTTTTCTGATAGTCTTCGATTCTTCTCCTGAACCGTTCCGGTGTCGCAATGTCAAACAACACAATCCATGAAAACGTCTGGCATGACTGTCCCATCACGGAAGGCAGGCAGTATCGTTCAAACAGAGAGAATCGGTGCTCCAACCACTCCGTTGTTCTTACCTTTTGCCCTTCCTTGTCTTTCTGCCACAGTAAGAGGTTGAAACGGGTCAGTATAAAATGCTGTAACGCCATGCTTACTTCAGTTCAAACGCCACGGTTCCGCGGATATCCTGTGCGGAAGCGGCGACAAGGGCCTGGAAAGTGCCCTTTTCGGCTGTCCAGGCGTGCTTCCCGGCATCGAAATAGCTCAGCGCGTCCTTGTCGATGGTGAAGGAGACTTCGGCCTGCTGACCCGGCTCCAGCAGGACTTTGGCAAAGCCTTTCAACTCCTTCGCCGGGCGGTCGATGGAAGACTCCACGTCGGCAATGTAGAGCTGAACGACCTCTGCGCCTTTCACGGAACCTGTGTTCTTGACAGGGACCGTTACCGTCACACTTCCGTTTTCGGTCATCGACGTCTTGTTCAGGCGCGGCTCGCCAAATTCGAAGGTGGTGTAGCTCAGGCCATGGCCGAACGGGAAGAGGACGCCTCCGTGCTGGTCATACCAGCGATAGCCCACATAGATTCCCTCGGTATATTCCATGTCCAGTACCGGCATGCCGTCGATGGTGCCGTCTCGGAGGATACCCGGATACTGGCGCTCGGTCTGGACCGGGTTCTTGTCGTACGATACGGGAATGGAATACGGCAGATGGCCCGACGGATTCACGTCGCCTGAAAGGACATCGGCCAGAGAATGGCCGGCTTGCGTACCCAGATACCAGTTCTGGACGATGGCGGGAACTTTCTCCACCCACGGCATCGCCACAGCATTGCCGGAGATGTTCACCACGACGAGCTTGTCCGTCGCCTCGGCAAGCGCTTCGATGACTGCATCCTGGCCATAGGGAAGGCCGTACTGGACACGGTCCAGACCCTCGGAATCCTGCCGGTCGGCTTTATTCAGACCGCCGATAAAAATGACATAGTCGGCCCCGACTGCCGCTTTCACGGCATCGGCGATGAGCGTCGCCGCGTTGCGGTTCTCGCGAAGATCCTGTCCGGTGGACACGCCGTTGTACTCGCCACCTACATCACCCACATAACCGCGTTCCCACACCACTTCGGCTTCGGGATAACGGGCCTTGATGCCGTCAAGCGGGGAGACTTCCAGCTTGGCTTTCAGGGAGGATGATCCTCCGCCCACGGTCATCATCTTCACGGCATTCTCACCCACAACGAGGATTCTCTTCGGGTTGGCAGCCATCGGCAGGACGGCCCCTTCGTTCTTGAGGAGGACGATGGATTCGGCGCCGATCTTGCGGGCGGCCGCATAGTGCTCCGGCGAGGTCTGGCTGCCGAACGGACGGGTGCGGTCCATCGCGGTGCGGAAAATCAGGCGCAGAAGCCGCTTGACGCGTGCGTCCAGCTCCTCGGTGCCGATTTCACCTTTCTCGATGGCCGCTTTGTAGGCCGCGGCGAGGAAATAACTGTCATAGGCATTGGTCTTGCCCATCGTGAGGCCGTCGGTCCAGGAGCCATACTCAAGGTCCACGCCGTGGCGGGCGGTCTGGAGCGTGTTGTGTACGCCGCCCCAGTCGCTGATCACCACACCGTCGAAACCCCATTCTTCGCGCAGGACCTTGTCGAGCAATACTTCATTGGAGCACAAATGCTCGTTGTTGTACAGGTTATAGGCCGCCATGACGGACCAGGCGTGGCCTTTCTGCACGGCTGCCTTGAAGGCGGGAAGATAGATTTCATAGAGCGTGCGGTCGTCCACGATGGTATTTGCCGTGTGGCGGTTCACTTCGCTGTTGTTCAGCGCGTAATGTTTTACGCATACCGCGACGCCATTGGACTGGACGCCCTCCACATACGGGACGACCATTTCGCCGGCCAGATACGGATCCTCACCCATATATTCGAAATTCCGGCCGTTCAGGGGGAAACGATAGATGTTCACGCCCGGGCCCAGCAGGACAGTCTTGTTCCGGTAGCGCGCCTCCTCACCGATACTCTTGCCATAGAGGCGGGAAAGGTCGCGGTCCCACGTTGCGGCAAGTCCGCTCAACGCCGGGAACGCAGTGATGGAGTCATTGGTCCATCCGGCCTGGTCCCATTCGTCCCAGAGCACTTCAGCGCGAATTCCGTGGGGACCGTCGGTACACCAGATTTCAGGAATGCCCAGGCGCGGCACGCCGGGAGAACTGAACTTGGACTGCGCATGGACCATCGCGATCTTTTCATCGAGGGTCATC
Organism: Bacteroidales bacterium; assembly: GCA_016284265.1. Lineage (GTDB taxonomy): Bacteria > Bacteroidota > Bacteroidia > Bacteroidales > UBA932 > Cacconaster. The sequence goes on from JAEEOM010000112.1 coordinate 6,252, forward strand.
CGCGAAAAGGCGTCTTCCACCCGGGCCTCGAGCGGCTGGGCATCATCGAGATAAACGGGAAGACCGGACTTTTGTTGGGGAGCCTGCCCGCAGGCGGCGACGGCCAGTGCCAGGCCAAGGAGGAGGGATTTGCATTTCATGGGTGAAGTGTTTTTATCATTCTAAAAAACAAAGATACACAGAATCTGTTTTGCATTCCGCACGATTTGCCGTATTTTTGGCCCGAAATACGAAAGGATATGGCTATACCGAAAAAAGTACGGGAACTGCTGGAAAAACTGCTGGTCAGTGAAGAGTCGGCGCCGGGACGCTCCTATGCTGTCACGCCGCTGATGGAGATGCTTCGCGACGATGAGATGACGAAAGAGGACAAGGAGCATCTGATGCGCTACTATAATTTCCGGAAACGTTTCCTGGACACCGGACGCGGCGATGCCTTTCCCGACGACCAGCGTGACAACCGGCTCATCGTGGACTTGCCGGGCGATACGTTCCGTGACCTCGTGCCGATCCTGGCCGAGTGCCTGAACTTTGCCGGCGAGGACATTGAGGATTTCCTGTGGGTGCTTGATGAAGATGAGAAGGCAGGCCGCGCCCCGGCCGACGTGGCCGACCGTCGGGCCATTTACAAGCAGTTGCAGCCCGACTATGCGGAAGAGGGGAAACGGCTGAACGAGAAACTTGAGAAGCTTGACAATCCTTTCATCACGACCTATCCGCTCTCCAAAGCCACGCTGGTCGGCTATCTGGAGACGGCCATCAGCCTGCTTGAAGTCTATCAGGCCATGTTCGACTACCTGATGTCCGGCGACGGATCAGCAGAACAGCCCGACAACGAAAAAGAAAGAAGTCCGCGTGAGACGGACTTCAGTGCCATGTACGAGCTGTTCAAGAACAAGAAGAACAACCTGCCCAGCTGACCGGATCAGCTTTCTTCGGCCAGGAATGTCTCCACGTTCTTTTCGATGCGACGGACGATATCCTCGTCGTCGTAGCGGTGGAACGGTTCTCCGGTAATGTGCTCATAGAGTTCGACGTAGCGATCGGTGATGCCGGCGACCACTTCGTTGGTCATCGGCGGAACCTGCTGACCTTCCTTGCCTTGGAAGCCGTTCGCCATCAGCCATTCCCGGACAAATTCCTTGGAAAGCTGCTTCTGCCGCTCGCCGCGGGCAAGGCGCTCCTCGTATCCCTCGGCATAGATGTAACGCGAAGAATCGGGCGTATGGATTTCGTCCATCAGGTAGATCTTGCCGTCTTTCTTTCCGAATTCATATTTGGTGTCCATCAGGATAAGGCCGCGTTGAGCAGCCAGTTCGCAGCCGCGCTGGTAGAGGGCCAGCGTATATTTTTCGAGTTGGGCATAGTCTTCGGCCGAGACCAGGCCGCTGGCGATGATTTCTTCGCGGCTGATGTCCTCGTCGTGTCCTTCGCTCGCCTTGGTGGTCGGCGTGATGATGGGGCGGGGGAGTTTCTCGTTTTCCCGCAGGCCTTCCGGCAGCGGTTCGCCGCAGAGCGTGCGCTTGCCGGCGCAGTATTCGCGCCAAGCGTGGCCGGCCAGGTAGCCGCGGATTACCATTTCCACCTTGAAAGGTTCGCACATCAGGCCGATGGTGGCCATCGGGTCGACCTCGGCGATCTTCCAGTTCGGGACGATGTCGGCGGTCAGGTCGAGGAACCGGGATGCGATCTGGTTAAGCACCTGTCCCTTGCAGGGAATGCCTTTGGGCAGGACGACGTCGAACGCGGAAATGCGGTCGGTGACTACGAGGAGGATGTACTGTCCGTCGATGTCATAGACGTCCCGGACTTTTCCGACGTAGCGGGAGACTTGACCCGGGAAATGGAAATCGGTGTGGGTGATGGCTTTCATTTTTGCTTGAGATATTCGTTTTCGTAATAATCGATATACGCTTTGTTGAGCAGCCTGTAGCCGCCCGGGGTGGGGTACTCTCCGCTGAAATACCAGTCGCCCTGATGGTTGGGGCAGGCGGCGTGAAGGCCGTCTAGGGTCTGGTACACGATTTCCACGTCGGCGTGGATGTCGTCGGGTTTGAGAAGCTGGACGATCTTGCGGCTGATCTCCTGTTCGGTAAACTCGTCGTAGATGCGGCGCACATGGTTGCGGCACTCGGTGGCTGGAAGATGCTCCTGGCTCTTGCAGAGCCGGTACACCTCATCCAGCAGGCTTTCGCGGCCGCGGTCCTTGAGCAAGGCGACGGCGGCGATGAAAGCGATGAATTCGGTCATGTGCGACATGTCGATGCCGTACCAGTCGGGATAGCGCACCTGCGGGCAGGAGCTGGCAATGACGATTTTCCGGGGATGCAGCCGGTCGAGGATCCGGATGATGCTCTCGCGAAGGGTGGTGCCCCGCACGATGCTGTCGTCGATCACGACCAGGTTGTCACGGCCGGGTTCGAGGGTGCCGTAGGTAATGTCGTACACATGGCCGGCCAGGTCGTTGCGCGAAGTCCCTTCGGTGATGAAGGTCCGCAGTTTGATGTCTTTCGACACGACCTTGTCGGCACGGACGCCGGGATAGAGTTCCCGGATGCTGTCGACCATGCCGTAATAGGCGACTTCAGCAGTATTGGGGATGTAAGAGAAGACGGTGTGGGGGATGTCGTAATTCACGGCGGCCAGGATGCGCTCGCGGAGCTGGGCGCCCAGCCGCTTGCGCTCGCGGTGGATGTCGCGGTCGTTGCCCCGGCTGAAATAGATGCGCTCGAAGCTGCAGGGGGCCGGTCTTCCGGCCGGAATGATGCGTTGCAACGAAAGAGTGCCGTTCTCCTTGACAATCAGGGCTGCGCCCGGTCCGATCTCACGGATTTGTTCACATTCCAGGCCGAAGGTTGTCTGGAGCACGGGACGCTCGCTGGCGATGGCCACGATTTCGTCGTCGGCATACCAGAAGGCGGGCCGGATGCCGTTGGGGTCGCGCATGGCGAAAAGTTCGCCGCTGCCCGTGATGCCGCAGACCACGTAGCCTCCGTCGAAATGGGGCAGGGAGGTCCGCAGCACGTTGGCGATTTCGACGTGTGTATCGATGTAGCGGGTAATCTCCCGCCCGGTCAAGCCTTGCTCCTTCGCGGCTACGAAATTCCGCTCTACCTCGCGGTCGAGCCGGTGGCCCATCATCTCGAGGAGGATGTAGGCGTCCGCACTGTTGCGGGGATACTGGCCCTGGTCGGCCAGCAGCGCAAAGACTTCATCCATGTTGGTCATGTTGAAGTTGCCGCAGATGCAGAGGTTCTTGGCTTTCCAGTTGTTGCGGCGCAGGAACGGATGGACGTAGGTGATGCCGGTGCGTCCTGTGGTGGAGTAGCGGAGATGTCCCATGTAAAGTTCACCCAGGAAAGGCGGCGTCTCGCCGGCCGGGGTGGCGTCGATCTGCTGGTTGACTTCTCCGAAGATGTTGGTGATGGCGTCCTTGCCCAGCGCTTTTTCACGGAACATGTATTCGTGGCCGGGTTCGGTGACAATCCGGACGCTGGCGATGCCGGCGCCCTCCTGGCCGCGGTTGTGCTGTTTCTCCATCATCAGATAGAGCTTGTTCAGCGCATAACGTTCCGTACCGTATTTTTCTTTGTAGAATTGAAGCGGCTTGAGCAGCCGGATCATGGCGATGCCGCATTCGTGCTTGATTGGTTCCATCGGAGATCGTTGCTAAGTCGCAAAGATAAGCAAAAGATGAATATCCTGGACACAAAAAAAGGCGTCCCTGGATAAGGGGACGCCCGGATCCGATGGACCATCTGCCGGTTGGTCCAGGATGTCAGAAGGCTGCAATCAGCTCTTCGTTGGTATATGCGTCTGCGCCGTAGCAGGTCTTCAGATAGGCCAGGCCGCCCTGATAGTCCTCCTCGGTAAAGGAGTTGGTGGCTTCCTTGGCGACGACTACATCATAACCGAGGCAATAGGCGTCGGCGGAGGTGTGGCGGCAGCACATGTGGGTGTGCAGACCGGTGATGATAACGGTTTTCACGCCAAGTTCCTTCAGCAGGATGTCGAGGTCGGTCTGGAAGAAGCCGCTGTAACGGCGTTTGAGAACCACGTAGTCGCAGGCTTGCGGCGTCAGTTCGGGGATGACCTGGGCACCCGGAGTGCCTACGATGGCATGGTCGCCCCAGATCTGCAGTTCGCGGTCGATGCCCGGCCGGTGGGCGTCGTTGCAATAAACCACCGGTACGCCCTTTTCACGCGCTGCCTCGAGCAGGCGGGCGGTGGCGGGGACAATGGCTTTGGCACGGTCGCAGCCGATCGCGCCGGTGACGAAGTCGTTGAGCATGTCGACGACCAGGATGGCGGGTTTGTTGAGTTTTTCCATTTAATGTAAAAGATAAGGGTTTTTGAATACGAAACTAAATTTTACCAATTTCTGTGCCAATCTTGTCATCTCCTTGTTATCTTTGCGGCCCGAAAACGAAAACAAGCTATGCAAGCACTCTGGACCGTCCTGATGCTGGTCTGCTCCAACATCTTCATGACATTCGCCTGGTACGGGCACCTCAAGCTGCAGGAGATGAAAGTCTCCACCGGCTGGCCGCTCATCTGCGTGATTCTCTTTTCGTGGGGCATCGCCTTCTTCGAGTACTGCCTCACCGTACCGGCCAACCGCATCGGTTTCAACGGCAACGGGGGTCCGTTCAACCTGATGCAGCTCAAGGTCATCCAGGAAGTGATCTCACTCACGGTTTTCTCCATCATCATCTTGTTCGTTTTCAAGGGCCAGACACTCCAGTGGAACCACCTGGCCGCCTTTGCCTGCCTGGTGCTGGCCGTCTTCTTCGTTTTTCTGAAGTAAGCAGGCGCAACTTTTTTTGCCCTGCACGTTCAAATGTTTGTGCTCCGTGTCCAAAAACGGGGCGGAAGCCTGATTGGGTTTGGAAACAGAGGGTTTTCTGCGTAAGTTTGTAAGCAGAATATTCTTATCAGTTTCCTTTTTTATATGAAAAAACTCTTTTTGATCATGACAATTGCGGCTATGGGCGCCGCAACGCTGCTGGCGCAGCCGAAGCTGCGGCCCGACAACATCGACGAAATCGTGAAGGCCCTGACTCTCGAGGAGAAGGCCACGCTGCTGGTCGGCGGCGGATGGGGCTCGATGGTCGCCGGTTCTATGACCGCATCGAGTGAAACGCTCGTTTCCGGCGCTGCCGGCACCACCCGTCCCGTTGAACGGCTCGGCATCCCGGTGACCGTCGTGGCCGACGGTCCTGCCGGCCTGCGCATCAATCCGACCCGTCAGGGTACCGACCAGACCTTCTACTGCACCGGTTTTCCCGTGGGTACAGTCTTGGCATCGACGTGGAATATGCCGCTTGTGGAGCAGCTGACCACTGCCATGGGCAACGAAGTCAAGGAGTACGGTGTCGATGTACTGCTGGCTCCCGGCCAGAACCTGCACCGCAACCCGCTCTGTGGTCGTAACTTCGAATATTTCTCTGAAGACCCGCTGCTCTCCGGCAAGACGTCCGCTGCGTATGTCCGTGGCGTCCAGAGCAACGGCGTAGGTGTGAGTATCAAGCACTTCGCAGCCAACAACCAGGAAGTGAACCGCCTGCAGAACGACTCGCGCGTCAACGTGCGCGCCCTCCGCGAACTCTATCTCAAGGGTTTCGAGATCGCTGTCAAGGAGGCAGATCCCTGGACCGTGATGTCATCGTACAACCGGCTCAACGGTTCCTTCACCCAGCAGAGCCGTGACCTGCTGACTACTATCCTGCGTGAAGAGTGGGGCTTCGGCGGCATCGTCATGACCGACTGGGGCAACAAGGAAGGTACCGTGGCCGCCGTCAACGCTGGCAACGACCTGATGGAACCCGGTATGGACAATGAAATCCAGCGCATCATCGCCGGCGTCAAGGACGGCAGCATTTCGCAGGAGCAATTGGACCTGAATGTACGCCGTATGCTCGACTACATTGTCCGCACCCCGCGCTTCAAGGGCTACAAGTACTCCAACAAGCCCGATCTCAAAGCCCACGCGAAACTCGTCCATGAGGCGACGGCCGAAGGACTCGTCCTGCTCGAGAACAACGGAGCACTGCCGCTCAAGGATGTGAAGAAGGTGGCTCTCTATGGTACCGGCTCCTACGACTTCATCGCCGGTGGTACAGGCTCCGGCAATGTGAACAAAGCCTATGTCCGCAATGTGGCCGACGGCTTCAAGGCCAACGGCATCGAGGTGGACGCAGACATCCAGCTCTGGTATGAACAATTCATTGCGCTCAAGAAGACGGAACTCAAGAACAATGCGGAAGGTGGCCTCGGCATTCTGCTGGGCGATCCGGTGGTCCCCGAGATGGTGATCTCCCGTTCGTTCCTCGAGAAGAAGGAGGCCCAGTCCGACGTGGCTGTATTTACGATTTCCCGCAATGCCGGTGAGGGTGACGACCGTAAGGCCACCGACGGCGACTGGACGCTGACCGGCACCGAACGGGAGCTCCTGCAGGCGCTGGCCGACATCTATCATGCCAACGGCAAGAAACTGGTGGTGGTGCTCAACATCGGCGGCGTCATTGAGACCGCTTCCTGGAAGCACATTCCCGATGCCATCCTGCTGGCTTGGACGCCGGGGCAGGAGGGGGGTCTGGCCGTGGCCGACGTCCTCTGCGGTGCTGCCACCCCGTCGGGTAAACTTCCGATGACCTTCCCGGTCAGCTACCTGGACATTCCTTCCTCGTACAATTTTCCGTTCAACTACAAAGGGGGCAACAGCATCGACCTGGCGGCCCTGATGGGTGGTGTGACGAGTAAAAAGCCGGTCAAGGACGTGACGTATACGGACTATGCCGAAGGCATCTGGGTAGGTTACCGCTACTTCGCCACTGCCGGCAAGACGGTTTCCTATCCGTTCGGTTATGGCCTCAGCTACACGACCTTCGCTTATAGCAAGCCGGTCGTCAAAGTAGAGAAGAATGGCCAGGTAACGGCATCCATTACTGTGACCAACACCGGCAAGGTGGCCGGCAAGGAAGTGGTCGAACTCTACGTGACGGCCCCCGACGGCGGCCTGGTGAAACCGGTTTATGAACTCAAGGGCTTTGCCAAGACGAAGAACCTGAAACCCGGTGCCTCTGAGACGGTTACCGTGACCATCGATCCGTACACGCTGGCTTCGTTCAACGAAGTGACCTCCGCCTGGGAGACTGCCGCCGGTAACTACACGGTACACTTTGGCGCCTCCTCTGCGGATATTCGCGCTACCGCCGCCTTCAAGCTCGCCAAGCCGCAGAGCTGGCCCGTCCACAAGGTGCTCCTTCCGGCTGAACCGGTGAAAGAGATCAGTGTGAAATAACGCTGCCGCGTCCTTACTCTTACGGCGTCCTGCCTATCCGACATATTCGGACGGTGGGACGCCGAATTGTTTCTTGAAGGAGGTGGAGAAGTGGGAGAGGGTGTTGAATCCGGTCATCCAGGCGATTTCCGACATGTTGTGTTTGCCCTCTTTCAAGAGATCGGCGGCACGGTTCAGTTTGTAGCGCTTGAAGAAGACCGACGGATTCTCCCCCGTGAGCCCCTTGACCTTATAATAGAATTTTGTGCGCGAAATGTGCATCATCTCCGTGATGCGTGTGATGTCCAAATCGGTATTGTCGAGCTCTTTCTCCATGAGTGCGTAGAGCTGTTTCATGAAAGCGGCGTCGCGCGGCGAGAGGACTTCCGGTTCGATAGCCTCCGTCGTCGTGACCTCGCCCAGTTGCCGCCGCACCTTTTCGCGGTTCTCGAGCAGTGACTTGACCAAAGCCAGGAGATAAGCAGGCTGGAACGGTTTGGTAACATAGGCATCGGCGCCCTTGCCCAGGCCTTCCACCTGATTCTCGACCGCTACTTTTGCCGTTACCAGAATGACAGGAATGTGACTCAGCTGGAGATCGCTTTTTACTACTTCACAAAGTTCGTAACCGCTCTTGCCGGGCATCACTACGTCGCTGATCACCAGATCGGGCGTTTCCTCTTCCATTCCCGCAAGCGCTGAAGCCGCATCGAAGTAAACGTTTACCCGATAGGCGGGCTGCAGCAGCACTTTGACGTAGTTGGCTATGTCGATGTCGTCGTCCACCACTGCAATCAGCCGCTGCCCCGCTTCCGCTTCTGGCGATGCCGCCTCAACGGCCGGTGTCGGGAGCGAGACGATCTCCGGCTGGCGTTCCGTTCGCTCGTCCTCCGTGTAGGAGGTGGCGCTCACCGGCAGGATGAAACGGAAAATGGAACCGCCATCCGGCCGGTTCCAGGCTTTGATGTAACCGTGGTGCATGGAAGTCAGGGCGCGGGCATAATACAACCCGATACCAGTTCCTTGCGCCTTGCCTGATCCGTCTGCCCGGTAGAAACGCTCGAAAATCTTTTCTGTCTCTCCTTCCGCGATGCCTGTGCCAGTGTCAGAGACTGCGATGCAAGCGAACTGGCTGTCGGTGTCTTTCTCTTCCAGCGTGAACCACTGTTTGACTTCCTCGCGAGGAAGAACATCGAACGACAAGGAGACGCGGCCTCCTGATGGCGTGTATTTCAACGCGTTAGAGAGCAGGTTCATTGTGATTTTCTGGACTTTGTCCACGTCTGCCCACATCACGAGCGGCTCTTCCAGGCCGTGAGAGGACAGGTCTATCTTCTTGGAGTCGGCATTGAACTGGAACAACGCGACGGTATTCTGCAGGGGCGCGATGATATCGGTTTTGGCCACCTTCAGCTGAAGCTTGCTGTTGCCGATACGATTGAAGTCGAGCAGTTGGTTGACCAGTGAGAGCATCCAGGTGGCGTTGCGCTGGATGATACCCACAAGTTTCCGGTCACGTCCTTTCACCGTCTCCGAGCCGGCCAGTTCGGCAGCGGGTCCGGCAATCATGGTCAGGGGTGTACGGAACTCGTGAGCCACGTTGGAGAAATAGTTCATCTGGATCTGGTTGAGCCGTTTTTCCTGCTCCTTCTCCTGCCGTGCCTGTTCGCGCGCTTCCCGTTCTTCCCGAATGTGCCGGGCGTGTGCAATCCGCTCGCGCCGGATACGTCGGTAGAGGAGCCAGAGCAGGGTTAGAATGCCGAGACCGAGCAGGCACAGGAGTGCGGTGGCCCACCAGGTCTGGTACCAGGGCGGAATCACCCGGACGTTCAGGAAGTCTTCCGTCTCGACGATGCTCCGGTTGTTGTTGGTGATGCGTACCTTGAACTTATAGCGACCTGCGGGCAGGTTGGCGTAGTAAGCTTCGTGGTTGTTGCCGGCGTCGATCCAGTATTTGTCGAAACCCTCCATCTGGTAGTAATAGCGCGACCGTTCGTGCTCGCTGTAGTCGAGTGCTGCGAACGAGATGCTGAAGCCGTTCTGATTGTGCCGGATGGTAATGTCGGGGCGGGAGCTCAATTCGCGGGCAATGGGGGCGCCAGGCCCTGGCTCCACGATCTGGTTGTGGATTTTGAGATCTTCAAACACCAGCGGCACGGTGCGGCGCTGGGAGATGTCGATCGGGTTGAAGACGGTCAGGCCGTGAGTTCCGCCGAAGACCAGCGTGCCGTCGGACAGCAGACAGGCGGCCCGGTCGGAGAACTGATTGCCGCCGATGCCGTCGGCCTCATAGTAGTTGATGAACTCCCCGATGGTACGGTCATATTTGCCCAGTCCGTACAGGGTGGAAACCCAGATGTTGCCCTGACGGTCTTCCAGGATGGCGCAAATGTCGGTGCAGGGTGTGCCGGGAACAGGCTCGGTAACATTGCGCTGTCGGCTGTGCCGGAGCAGGCCGCTGGCGATGGAACCGACCCATAAGTCACCGCCGCTGTCGCGGAACAGAGCGTTGGGGTACAGGGCGGAGCGCTGGATGCAGGCTTCCATTTCTTCGGGTTTGAGGGGCAGGGGCTGCACTTCTCCCGAATTGGTATTGAGTTGCAGCAGCGGAAGTCCGAAGGCAGACACGAGCATTCTGCCCGCTTCTGCCGGGAGTAATTCAGACACGAAGGGGAAGACGGGTTCGGTGGTGTAGGGGAAGGTGACCACGCTGCGCGTAGGCTTGTCGTAACGGGCAAGATCCACGGTGTTGCCGCCGATCCAGATGCGGCCCAGGTCATCCTGGGCGATGGCGGCGGGATGGGGGAAGGAGAAACTGTCGGTCATCCGGATCTGGCCGTGCTCGTATCGGCCGCGCACGACGCGGTATTTGTCGGCGAACAGCAGCCACAGTTCACCTTCCGCATCGCAGTAAACCTTGGAGCAGCGGATGTAACCGATGTGGGTGTCGGGAACCAGATGTGATACATCGACCTGATGCACCTGCTCGGAACCGGGCTCGCGTACCCACAGACCGTCGCGCAGTGTGGCGATCCAGAGCCGATTGTCCCGGTCGCAGCAGAGGGAGACGACCGTCTTGTGCCCGAAGCTGGCGGTCAGGTGCTTGTTGTTGTTGAAGCCGTCGCGGTAGTGGTAGCTGGTGGCGTAGCCCTGGTCATAGGTGCCGAACCAGAGGTTCTGGCGACTGTCGCGGAAGATGGTGCGGATCTCTTCCGACGGTACTTCATAGGGGAATCCGGGATCGTTCTGGAACAGCACCCGGTCGAGATTGCGCTGCCAGCAAAACATGCCCTTACCGATGACGTTGAGCAGCAGGGTGTTGTCATCGACGGGGAAGATGATGTCCACGTCGCCGCCTACGATGCGCGATTCGCGGCGGATGGCTTCGGGCAGGGGTTTCCAGTCGCCGCTGCGCGTGTCATAGATGCGCAGGTTGCCCAGGCCGGCGAGCCAGAGTTCCCCGTTGCCGGCATGGCAGAGATGATAGGCGGTGAAAGGGATGGTGATCGTATCGCGGACGGAAAAATCGCTGCTTTCGTAGACCCGGAGCGTCGTCCCTCCAGTCAGGACGTACATCCGGTCGCCCACCCAGGCCTCGGAAGGATAGCTGAAGGCGAGGTAGTCGCGGACGATGGGGCGGAGTTGTTCCGTCTCGAAATCGAAGGCGAAGAGAGATAAGGTGTTGCTGAAAAGCATACGCCCGTCAGGCGCTTCGATGATCCGGCTGATATTCCGATTGTCTCCCGGAATGGGAATGCGGCGGAAGTTGCCGGCTTCCGTGCGGTAGGCCAGGCCGTTGGCGGTGGCTACCCAAAGACGGCCGTCGCGGCTGCAGTGGATGTCGTTGATCTGGTTGTCGGGCAGGCTCAGCGAGTCGGCGGAACAGAAATACTGGTGATATTCGTGAACGTTGAACTTGTTGAGGCCGCGGGAGGTGGCGATCC
>JAEEOM010000113.1 GCA_016284265.1 Bacteroidales bacterium
GGGATTTTTCCACCCTGCAGCGGCAATGCCAGACAGCTCAGCCGACCAGTACCACGGCCGTCATCCTCAACGAAGCGCGGCGGATGGTGTCTGAACTATGGGACGGCGTAACGCCTCTCCGCCAGGTCGGCCTCGGCGTCGCCAAACTCACCCATGAAACCGCCGAGCAACTGTCGCTGTTTGAAGACCCGAAGATGGAATACTACCGAGAGTGGGACCGCCGCTACGACGAAGAAAAAGCCCGCGCCGAAGACGCCCGGCTACTCGCTTACGAGCGCAAAGCTGCCTCATCGCTACCTCCACCGCCGAAACCCCGTACCCGGCCCAAAGACGATGCGTTGGAGTTTACCTACCCCGATGGAGAGCAGGCCCTGGCGGCCGCCAAAAGAGCGGTCAAGGAACACCCCACCTACCGCCTCACCAGCACAATATGGGAAGACGGCCGCCGATGCTTCGAAATCAACGACGACGGGAAAACCCTCGAACGGCACATCGTCGGGGCCGGTTCTGCCCGATAAGACCGGCAGGGCTTATTTCCGAGTAAAACGAGGCACCCGGTCGAGCGGGACCTCCAGTTCATAGGTCTTGCCGCCCTTATATACCTTGCCGTTCTCATCCACCCAGCGGCCCTTCGGAAGATGGACGGACCGGGAGGTGCCGGGCGTCATCATCGGCGCGACAAGATAGCGGTCGCCCAACATATACTGGTCGATACAAGTCTCAAAGCCCTGACCGGGGAACGCATATTCCATGCTGCGGACAATAGGCTCGCCCGTCTGAGCGCCGAGCTTCGCCTGCTCCACCAGATACGGGCCGAGCTCCTCGTGCAGCCGGGCGTACTTCAGGCAGATAGCCAGATGCTCCGCATCCAGGACGCGCCAGGGGGCCACCGAGAACTGCATCATCGGCATCAGCGCGTGGATCTCGCAGGAACGGACGATCAGTTCCTGGTCCATCTTGGCCTGGTCCACGTTCCGGAAGCTTCCGAATTCCCCGCCGCCGATCATATCGGGGCAAGTATAGATGTGCCCCAGCAAACCTGCCGCAATCATATCCGGAACGAGGCTGGCCACGGCCTTCCACGAGTAGGACTTGTCGCCGAGGCGCTGGACGAGGGCATCGCCGCCCATCCGCCAGCAGGCACGGAACTCATTATAGGGGAACTCCAGGCCCAGTTTGGCCCAGAGCATCGTCTGCTCGGTATCGAACGACTTTCCGTCGAAAGGACGGGTATCCTCCTGCAAGTACCGCTCCGGGTCGCCGGCGTCGAACTTGAAGCCGTCGATCCCGTACTGCTCCTGCAGGTCGGTCAACGTTTTCTTGAAATACGCATACGCTTCCGGATTGCTGAGATCGTAGCAGGCGCTGAGCCCGTTCCACCAGTCGAGGATGGCAGGGCGGTCGCGCCCGGCATCCATCACCAGATAGCCTTTGCGGCGAAGCATCCGATACTCCTGGCTGTCGGGAGAAACGAACGGACAAATCCAAAGCATTACCTTGAAGCCCAGGGCGTGCAGTTCGTCCACCATCCCTTTCGGATCGGGGAAACGGTCCGGACGGAACTCCGTGCTGCCGTAATATTTCTGCCAGTTGTCGTCGATCATCAGGATGCCCGGAGGAAAGCCGTTGTCCACGATGCCATGGGCGTACTTCAGCACGTCCGCCTGGTTCTGGTCGTAGACCAGTTCGATCCAGGTGTTGTACTGCGGCTTGTTGAGGAACATCTCCGGCGGAATCGTCCCGCTGGGCGCGAAATGCGCGGAAGATGCGGCCAGGAAGGCTTCCCGGAGATTCGTCCCTGCCTGCTTGCAGGTTACGGAGCCGCCATGATATGGCGTGATCCGGATTTCCCCCTTCGATATAACGGCGGCGAAGGACTTGTCACACCAGATGTACCGTCCCTTGTCGGAAAGGAGCAGCGGTGTCGTCTGGTTGTTGAAATTCTGCCGGGCCAGATCAAAGGAAAAGTCCGTGGAAGCATCGAAAGGCATCTGGGCCCCCAGGTCCGTGACGCAGCCCCACCATCTTTCCCCGGGGAGCATGGTAAACACCTTCTCCTGCGCGTGGATTCTGACGCTCAGGAGCAGCAGGCCGAAGGCCAGGATACAGATCTTCTTCATAAACTAGAATTGAGAAAAACGGAGGAAAGAATGATGGGCCGGCGCTTCATCACCGGTGACGCGGATAGTCCAGCCGAGGTCGTTGTAGCCTTCCTGGGTGAAGGCAACACCCTCATTGGCCAGGCGGATGGAATACTCCGGGCGCCCGTACAGCCGTTCCATCGGATCGGGCAGGTTGAGGTACACCTTGTACTCTCCGAGTTCCATATCTTCGGGAAGGCCGGGCGCATAGCTGAATTCCTGGGTTTCCTTGGCGAACCAGAAGCGGGGATCCTGCGGCAGGAGCACTTTGTAGCGCGTGCCTTTCTTCGCGTGGACCAGAATAAGTTCCACCATACGAGGATTGAACGGCGAAGCAAAGCCGACGTTCTGGAGTTTCAGGCTGAAGGTGAAATTGCTTCCTGCAGCCACAGTTTCCTGATAACTGCCGGTGAGCAGTTCCAGACGGTAGCCCAGACGGCGGCTGATTTCATCGTAGTAGTTGCCATCGAGCCACTGGTCGATGACACGGCGGGAATAGAGGGAATTCAGGAACGACCAGTGCATCATCTCCATCTCACGGATAGTCTTGAAATACGAAATCGGATACCCGTCCCGGGGATTGCAAGTCTCGCCGCCCATCGGCGTATATTTCGTATCCTGGTGCAGATACTCCTTTTCAAAGTCGATGTCTTCGCTGTAAGTGCCGACATCGGTCGGGCTGGCGAGGAAGCAGTCATTGTGATGGGCGACCCGCGAGAAGCGACTGCCATCAAAGGCGCGATCGAAGGTGATCGGCGTCCGCGATCCGTCGAAGATGGCATATTTCGCGCGCGGATAGCGGACCTGCACGCAGCGCTCCGGGGGGAGGATGTCCAGCAGCGCGAAAATGATCTTCTTCATATTCTCCGGCTCCGTGAGCCCGTGGGTGGAAGAATGCATCTCGCCCCAGGCTCCGATGAAGCCGCAGTTCATCGCGACGATGATGTCGGCGTTCTCCCGAAGGATGGGCGCCAGCTGCTCGATATGTGTCATTACCAGGTCGAGGGGCGCATCGTCATCGCCGATCCGGCTGCAGTACGACCAGCGCGGCATGACCTTCATGCCGGCTGCACGGATGGCGTCGAAATCAGCCCGAACCGAGGCCAGATACTCCTCCGTAAACGGCTTGTCACGGAAATCCCGGATCTGGAACATCCGCCAGATGATGGACTCTTTCTTCGCCCGAAGCCCATCGAGCACCGTGGCATCGAGCTTCTCCCGGGGATTCGAGAGCTGGCTCATAAAGCCGCGCTCGGGATTGATGAAATCTTCGTAGCTGGCCTCATAACGGACTTCCTTCATCGGAACCGGCACCTGGGCCAGGGCCAGCAGGCTCACGAAAAGGACGAGAAGGGCGACAAGGATGCGGTTTCTCATAGGGCAACTGTTTTTTCGTTCTTGAATGTTTCGATCTCCTTGACGATGCGGTTCCCTGTGGCATCGACATACACCAGCCGGTTATGCCGTTTGCCATTGGCCTTCAACGTCACTTTCGCACCCTTGCCGGCAGCTTGGAATTTCGTGACCGGCAGGGTCGACGAGAGAATGCGGACCGGAGTTGCGTTGGACACAACCATCACTTTTCCAGGGCCTTCCATCCGGCACTCTACTGCATTGCCGTCATAGGAGACCGAATAGGAGCTGGCACCCAGCACGACCGACGGTTCCGTGAGCCGGAAGCGGAGCCGGGCGACGGAATGGTCCACCACATCGGCCACCAGGCCTTCCTGCGTGGACGTGATGGATTTCAGCACTTTGGAAGTGTACTCCAGGCGCAGGGAGGGCGCGCCGTCAAAGAAGACCTTGACGGACATCGTGGCCTTCTGCGGGCAAGGAAGGATCACCTTGCCGTCGGAGAAGGCGGCGTGCGGTTTGCCGTCGATTTCCACGCGCCGGACAGGCATTTCCGTATTGTTGATCCCGACGGCCATGCCGCCGACGTATTGCGCATATTTTTCGAAGTTTTCGGCATCAAAGCGGATGTCCATTACCAGGGCGCCATTCTCCCAGCGCCAGTCGTAGGCGGCGTTGGAGAGGAATTTCATCTTGGCCGCGAGTTCCTCGGGCTCCGGGCAATAGATGTCGTGCGTCGCCCAGAAGTTCCGGACCGTCTCGTACAGTTCCCAGTTGTTTTCATTGAAGATCCGGGTTCCCTCCGGGAGCCGGCTGATGAACCGGGGACCGGCGTACAGGATGTTGCTCATCCCGTAGTCGTGCCACATCAGGTCGAGGATGACGCCGTGGCCGATCTGGGAGCAGTAATGATCCAGAACCTGGTTCTGGTAATTCGCGATCTCCGGGGTCGTGTGCGACCAGGTGGGATCGTAAAGCCACTGATAATCCGGACTCGGGGAGTCCCCGATAACCGGCAGTTGAACGCCGTCGGTAAACCAGGTCATATTGCCGTACGTCACCTCCAGATTTTGGTCGAGGCCATGCGTCATGAAAAGGTCGAAGCGTTTGGCTACCTGGTGATAGTTATGCATTTCCAGCGTATTGCCCGGATTGATCAGGTAGCGGATCTCGCCCGGATCGAAGCTGCGTGCAGCGAGATTCTCGCGGATTTCCTGCCGCGAACCATCGAGTTGCGTCTGATACGCTTCTTCCGTTTTGAGCCCCTCAAGCCGGTGATTCATCGTATGGGTCGCGATAACACTCCCCTGCTCCTTCATCTGCCGGGCGCGGTCCACGTAGAAATGCCAGCCTGCACGCGTAGCCCATGATGAGACGAAGGAGAAAACGGACTGTACGCCCGTCTCCTTCGCGATGTCAATCAAGTAGTCCATACACAGCGCCATGGAGGGCGCCGAGATGGAACCGTCCCCGTCGAGGCGGATGATGGCCGTCAGATCGCCGTCGGAAAGCAACAGCGAAGGGAATGGCGTCTCCACATCGCCCCACTGACACCACTGAAGCGTCCGCATCAGCAACGGATACACCTCGGAAGGGAAGAATCCCTTCGGGTCATAGTTCTTGAAGGAAGCGCCGAGGCAGGTCTTGGCCGAGAGCCCGTCCAGGAAGGCCACCCGGCCCTCCCCTTTTTGCAGAACGGATGCAAACGGATACGAATGGATATCGTCGGTCACGCTCACCAGCGTCCGGGCCGGCGCCGCGACCGACAGCACCGGCAGCGACGCGGTCAGGAGGTTCGACAACGCCTGGTCGGCGTGATACGGACCGGTAATGAAATGGGCATTGTCGGCCACGCGCAGGCGACAGCCCTCGACGGGCACGTCATAGAGATACTTCATGCCCAGATACTGATCCATCGGGCGGTTCTTGCGAAACTCTTCTTCATCGTCATACAGGCCTGCCGGGCCGTCCACGACCACGCCTTTTCCAACTTCCACGAAGTGGCGCACAGCCGCGTCGACCCGTGCATATTCGGCATCCGTCAGGTAAAGGCACTGCGACAGGACCAGCAGCGAACAGGCGTCCAGCGCCTCTTCATTGAGATCCTCCACGAAGAGGGTTTCATACGGCAGGCCGGCCAGGTTGGCCACGGCGGTCCAGGCCTTGCCGGCCGACCCCGTCTCGCTCTCGGCGATGGCGTAGGAAGTGCGGCTCATCACCACGGCCACCTTCGCCTCCCGGGCGGACAGCGAGCCGGCGAGCAAGAGAAGCAGAAGTGTCAGCACTCTTTTCATAACGTGCGCCCTTTAGATGGCCAGTTCGCCGAATTTGGCCTTGAAATCGCTCCAGCGATAGAAGCCCGGAGCCACTTCCGGAAGCGGCAACGTGGCGCAGAAACCATTCAACAGTGCCTGAACGAGGATCTCGTCAGGCGCCCGGCGGCTGCGGAAAAATACCAACTGGAAATTGCAGGCCATGGGGATATCATAGCTCCGCCATACCTTCTCGACATCGTAAGGATTGTCGATCATCGCATCCATCCCGTTCACGCCGAGATAGGAAATGAGCGGTGCCAGGGCCGTATCGTGCGAGAAACGCATCCGGATCGAGATGCCGTTTTCCTGGTCTTCCTCGAAACGGTCGATGATATCCTTGGCAGCGACCGACATCTCCAGGAAACGGCGCCGGTCCACGCCGGGTGCCACGCCCGTATACATGTAGTCGCTGTAGTTCTGGACCCGCCAGATGGCGTACCGCTCTTCCGGCGTAAACACGTCCGTCAGCGCCTCCGGCACAGCGAAATCAAGGTTGCTGCAGTCGGATACAAGCTGCATCATATCGTACATGAACGATTCGCGGTCCAGTCCGATGTCCTCGGTCGAGGTAAACCAGCGACCGATCACGCCCTCTTCATCGAAGACCGCTTTGGCAAATTGCTCGTACTTGTCTATGGCTTCCTTCGTGAAAGGCTCCATGGGTCTGTAGTTCGGATTGGAATGGCTCTCCGGTATGAGCATCGAATAATACGGACGTCCATAATCCACCAGGATGGTCAGGTCACGGTCGAGGTCGGAGAGTTCATCCAGGCAGCAAAGCATGCTCACGATGACGCGCGATGACTCCGTCGAGAGTGCTACCAGCTGGGTCTGCCCGCGGAAGATCTCCGGATAGTTCCGGAATATCTGGCCGGCGATCTGCCGGTGTTGCCGCTGGCCTTTCATCGTCAGGATACCTTCGTGATAGAGCATCCGGGGATATACCTGGGCATAGGCCTCGAAGAATCGCTTCCCTTCCGGGGTCAGGTAGCCCTTTTCGTCCGCCGTCTTCCAGATCCGGTACATCTTCGGATAGAAGTCCGAGCCATCGACGAAGCGGGCACCATGACGGCCCATATGGCTCAGATAAAAGGGTTTGTACCCCTTCGGCGGACGCGGTGGAAGCGGCTGCCCTTCCGGATACAGGCCGAAGGTCCCGCCCCAGCGGGAGGGATCGGAAAGAACGTCTTGCTTCGCCCATTGAGGGTCCTCCTGGGCGAGTAGCCATGCACCCGGCAGCAATGCGAGAAGCAGGCATAGGAACAATTTACGGATGGAGGTATTCATTTTCATTATCGATTGTTCTTCTTGATGGTCAACGACCCGTCGGGATTGAGCGGTTCCGCCACCGCGAAAGGCACCGGATACCGGACGCCCTTGACTTCCAGTTCCGCCTTGAGCTTGAGTCGGCCGCAGTTCCAGTCGAAACCTTTCGGCAGGTACATCATGCCGGAACGCACGCCTTCTACATCGGGATAACCTGCGTCGAGGCAGCCGCTCACGTGCACTTCCCCATCGTCGGTAAAGAGCGTGAGCCGCAGCACACCGGGCACGCCGGCAATACCGTCGTTCGTCATGCCGATGATCAGGAAATCCAGGTCTTCTTTGTCCTTGCCGTGCCAGATGAAGGACGGCCGCACACGGTAACCGATGCAGCTCGCCAGATCGTCCAGCGCCTCGGGATATTTTCGGTAATACGCCTCGAGATTCTCCGCGCAGATGCTGTGGAAACTCCAGAGTGAATAATAGTTGGCGCCGGCATCCTTTGCGTGGAGGATTACGTCGTCGCCCGTAGGGCGCCCGTACGGATCGAGTTTGATGGTGGAGGCATCTCCACGCGTCATCGCGCATTCCACGAAAGCCGCCGTCCAGGCGGGCCGGTTGCACAGCTGCTCGATGCTCTCGCTGTCCACGAGGATCGTGTCGCGGCGCAGCCAGTTGTGATCACGGACCGAGCGGTCCACGAGCGTGGAATTGCCCACGCCGCTGTGGTCGGGCTGGACGTTCGTTACCAGCGGCACCTTCGTCCACGCGGCCTGCTGAATCTCGTACATCCGCAGGAAGGTATCTTCCGCCTCCTTGCGGTTCGCAAAATTGTGCCCCTCATACGGCCAGGCGTGACCTTCGCCCCAGAAGCCGAACATATGTGTGTCCACGAATTCCACGAGCGGGCTGCCGTTGTACCGGTCGGCCAACAGGTTCTGCATTTCCTCGAAATACCCGATCAGGTACTCGTTGTAGCGCGGCTGATAGTGCCCGTGCTGGAACCGGGGCTGCGAAGGATCGCCCTTCCACTCCCCTTTCAGATGATCGAGCGGCACTTTCTTCAGGACATAGTCGGGCAGCGCGTTTTCGAGCGTGTCGGGGTTGTTGAGCATCACCCGGAAGCAGACCCGCTTCCCATACTGCGCAGCCTTGTCGAAAGTGATCTTCCAGTAGTCGTCGAAATCCAGTTTCCCCGCCTGCTTCTGGATATGGCGCCAGTTCGGACGGATATGCACCTTGGTGCCCAGCGGGAAACGGAACAGTTTGTCGATGGTCGTTTCCAGCGATTCACCAGGCACGTGGGGCGCGCCATAATCCCCGGAAATATACGTAGTCATACCCATGCCGAAGGCATTGAGCAATTGCTTGCCAGGCATCGTATACTGGACCACTTCCGGCTCCTCACCGAAATAGTCTTCCGGTGCGTAGGACGGGAACGGTCCCTGATAAAGCCGGTCCTTGACTTCCGGACCCGGCCCGAAATCGTACTTGTGCCAATTGTGCTGCGGCACCCAGGCCTTCAGGCTGGGCGCGAGGCCGACGGCGGCTCCCGCCGCCAGGCCGACTTTGATGAAATCCCTGCGCTTCATTATCCGTTCACATTTCTGATGATGTTGAGCGACCCGTCGGGATTGACCCCGTGCGCCGCGGCGATGGGCACCGGATACGGAACGCCCTTGACTTCGATCTCCGCCTTGAGTTTCAGGCGGCCACTGTTGGCGGAAACGCCCTTGGGCAGCGTAATCATCGCTTCCCGGATGCCTTTCGGATGCGGGAAACCGGCATCCAGGCAACCGCCCACTTCCACGCTGCCGTCATCGGTGAACACGGTCAGGCGCAGCACGCCGGGCACGCCGGCGATGCCGTCGTTGACCATGCCGAAAATCAGGTTCTCACGCCCGTCCTCGTCGGAAGAACGCCAGATCCAGGACGGACGGACCCGGAAGCCGATGCGCTGGGCCAAGTCGTTCAGCGCATCCGGGTATTTGTTGTAATAGGCCCAGAGATTGTCGGGATTGATGGCGTGGAAGGTCCAGAGGGAATAATAGTTCGCCTTCAGGTCTTTCACGTGCGAAATGATGACGTCGCCCCGGGCGAAGCCGTCGGCATCGACCGGATAGTCGGTTCCGTTGCCGGAGCTCATGGCGGCCTCGCAGAAATTCGCCACCCAGGCCGGGCGGTTGCTCAGCGCGTCGATACACTCGTTCTGCACGAGGATCGAATCGCGGCGCAGCCAGTTGCCGTCGCGGACGGACCGGTCGATGACCGAAGAATGGCCCACCCGGTTGTAGTCGGGCTGGACATTGGTCACCAGCGGCACCTTCGTCCAGGCTTTCTGCTGGATCTCATACATCTTCAGGAGCTTCTCCTCCGCGTCTTTCCGCGACGGAAAATTGTGCCCGTCATACGGCCAGGCGTGGCCTTCGCCCCACAGGCCGAAATGATGCGTATCCACCATCTCGATCTCGGGACCGCCGTTGTACTGTTCGGCCAGCAGGTTCTGCATTTCCTCGAAGTAGCCGATCAGGTAGTCGTTGTACTCCGGCTGGAGATGCTCGTGCTGGTAGCGCACCTGCGACGGATTCCCGGTCCAAGAGCCTTTCAGCTTATGGAGCGGCACCTTTTTCAGGACGAAGTCGGGCAGCGCGTTTTCCAGGATGTCCGGATTGTTGAGCATCACGCGGATGCCCACACGCTTGCCATACTGACGCGACTTCTCCATCGTAATCTTCCAGTAGTCGTCGAATTCCAGTTTCCCTTCCCGTTTCTGGATGTGCCGCCAGTTCGGACGGATGTACACTTTGGTGCCGAGCGGGAAACGGAACAGGCCGTCGATGGTTTCTTCCAGGGTCTTTCCGGGAACGATCGGCGCTCCGAAATCTCCGGAGATATACGTAATCAACCCCATGCCCATGCAGTTGATCAGTTGCTTGCCGGGTTGGGTGGACTGGTAGCACCAGCCACCGTAGAAGTTGTCCGGCTCATAGCAGCCAAACGGGCCCTGGTACAGGCGGTCGCGGACCGCAGGTCCCGGGCCGAAGTCATAACCGGTCCAGTTGTGGACCGGGACCCAGCCTTCCAGGACCGGGGAAAGTCCCACCGCAGCCGATGCGGCCAAGGCCGTTTTCAAGAAATCGCGTCGTTGCATAAACAGTCAGCAGTTTTATTACATCCCGAACTGGGCTTTCAGCCATAGGAGCGCCTGCTCGGTCTGCCAGGGATAAAGCCAGTGGCCGGTGTCGCGCGCGACCTTGAGGGTCTTGGGCGCGGTAATCACGTTATAGGCTGAGAAGGTGGACGAGGGGCAGCAGACGATGTCGTTGAAGCCCCAGGCGTAGAAGCCGGGCTGCGTGAGGAAGCGCGCGAAATTCACGACGTCGTAGTATTTCGATACGGCGACTTTCTGCTCGATGAGCGGGTCGCTGCGGTCGATGAACAGATGCGGCCAGCCGCCGCTGCGGCCGTAGTAGTAGCCGGTCACGTCGCAGAAGGCGGGATAGTACGCGAACAGGGCACTGATGCGCTTATCGAGCGACGCCGTCACAATCGACAGCATGCCGCCCTGGCTGCCGCCGTAGCAGGCGATGCGCGCCGTATCCACGTCTGCACGGGAGCACAGGTAATCGACCGCGCGGACGCAGCCCAGGTACGAGCGCTTGTAATAGTACGTGTCGCGATGCTCGATGCCCTTGAGCACGTAGCCCGACATCGCGCCGTTCTCCAGCTGACGGTACATCTCCGTGGCCTGATCGACCGGGATGCCGTGGACGCCGATGTTCAGCACCACGAAGCCCTCATACGCCAGCGGATCGATGCCGCTGAACTTGCGGACAGCCGCGCCGGGCAGGCGCAGGATCGCGGGCTTCGGGCCCTCCTTTTTCGGAACGGACAGCACGCCGTACACATAGTTGCCCACGCGGTACGACTGGATGCGGACGTAATACACGTCCACGCGGTCATCGCTCTCCTCGGGCGCATAACGTTCGCGCACCAGCATCGGCACCTTGGCGGCCTTCGCCTTGGCGTCTTCCCAGAACGCAGTGAAATCCTCCGGCAGCGAGGTAGTCGGCTGGATCTTGTCGGGATCGAAGCCGATGTTGGTCATGCCGGTGTATTTCTTCCCGTCCCAGGTGACGCTCACGTTGACGGTCGTGAAGCCGGGGACTTTGCGGCCGGGGACCTTGATGCGGGCGTAGCCGTTTTTGTTGGTCGTTACCTTGCCGGTTTTCTCCGCCTTCAGTTTCTCCGGGCCGTAGTTGTACTCGATATCGGTGAGCGGCATCCGCACGTTTTCCTTCACGGCATACATCGTGAACTCCGCCTGTTGGCCGCAGGCATACACCCAGTCAGCGTGGTCGGGTTCGGCATACACCGTAATATACTGTTTCGACGGCTGGGAGGTAGCAGTCTGCGGAAGCAAGAGCGCCAAGAGCAGCGTCATGGCCAGCGGGAGCGGCCAGGTCAAGCAGCGTTTCATGGTCGTTATTCCGTAAAGACCTTGCCAGCGCCCCAGGCTTTTCCGACGATGTCGCCGACAGAGCGATAAGCCATGGCCGCGGCGTCGAAGACGATGGGCTGTAGTTTGGCCAGATCGATCTTGCCGTCGGTCAGGATGCGTTCGGCCGCGCTCATGTTGACTACTTCACCGACCAGGATGCCATCAGCGAAACTCACCACCTTGCATTCCAGCGTAAGCGGATACTCATTGACGATGGGCGCGTCCACGTTCGGGCTGGGCGTGACCGTGAAGCCGACCCGCGCCACCTTATCAGGGACGTCATTACCGCTCACCAAGCCGAAGTAATCGGACTCCGCTACTGTGTGGATATCGGCGAAACTGACGGTGAAAGCACCCGTCAGTTCCAGGTTGTCGGTCGTCTTGTGTTTCGACAGACTGACCACAATCTGATTGTAGTCATACTGTCCGGCCCACGCCGCCATCATCACGTCGGGCGTATGGTCCTTGTCCCACGTCGCGATCATCACGCACGGCTGCGGGGTCGTCATCAATGCATGCTGCGGCCCGAAATTCTTCCGGTCCGCCACCTCATTCAAAGTCTGTTGGGTACTCATATCGGTTGATTTTTGATTGTTTGTCACATTCGGATTATTCGTTTTGCAACCGGCCAACGCCAGCACGGCCACCACCGCGGCGACAGCCGCTGCGCGGTAAAAGAGTTTGAAAAGTTTCATCGTTTTCGTCTTTTATGATAATTACAACCACTATCTTGTAAATTTAGGCAACATTCATCTTTTCTCAAAACCTTCCATCCTCAAATCCCGCCAAATTTGAGGACGGGAGGCCGAAAAACAGCGTCCCATCCTCAAATCCTTTGCGATTTTGAGGATGGGACAAACCAAAAGAGTCAGCTACTTATAATACTCCAATATAATCTCTTCCATTTCGCAAGATGTGGTCGAAGCAAGTCCCTCAATCAGGAAATACGCATGATTGCCTAATAGATAAACGTGTCCACTATTGGTATACGTTCCGGTAAGCGGCGAATCCGTGCCAGAAGGCAATCCTCCATCAAACATGGTATCCGATGCATAAACATTAAACCGCGCCTCGCTTGCATTATTGTATCTTTTCACCGTTATTCTATACCAGCCGCAGGAAGGAGTCTTGTTCCAAAAAGCCCACGGCTTGGAAGAATTGTTTCCAATAAAACGACTGGGAGATCCCCACTTCCAGGAAAGACTCCGAAACCCGTAAACAATATCCCGATAGAGATCCTCATCATCGCCACTATAGCCGGAAAAGGCGAGATCCAAATTATCACTCGAACCGGAATTGTGCGAACTAGGATAACTAATGTGTATTTCCAAGGGAATACCAATGTGAAGGTCATACTTTTCCACAAAATCATGCTGCGATTCCTTCCCCTCCACGGCTAGGGCACGGACATAGAATGTATAGACTCCCGGAGCCAGCCCACTATTGACAGTTGCCGTGTAGAGTCCGCCATTGATCGGTCCGGCCTTATCGAAATCATGCCGAACGTTATTATCATCTAGGAGGAAGCATTCGTAACCATCCAGGTTAGGATTGGTGGAATGCGGCCAGGTCACCGTAACACCATCCAGTGTTTCGTTGTTGGAATAATCAATTGCATCCGGATTCGGGTTGTCTACATCCGGCTTACCCATTCTGAGCGAGAATGTTGTCAGACCGCCTTCCTTGAATTCCAACGTCCTTCCAAGAGCGCGGAAATTGACGGTCCGGCTCCAATCTAGGGATTCCCCATTATTATAACCATATAGAATCAACCTAATACGATCCGAAATGCCTGACATGCATCGCAGCCAGATGGTGGCACTCCGGTCAGGCCCGACCACGAGGGGATTCGAGCCAAATTCGAAACTGATTCCATCTGTGCCATCGGTAGCCATAATTCTTTGTTCGACAGGATCGTACTCCATCCAATAGCCTGCCTCGATGCCCAACTCGATATCTCCATTCGTAATGTGCGTCCCTTCCGGCAGACCGGTCAGCACCAACTTTACAATCGTACCGACACGGGCAAACTGAAAGGATAATTGATTGGGACGCGTAGCACAGGTAACAACCTTGGACACCAGTACATCCGCGTTGGGGTCAAAACTGTCGGCAGAAGGATACTGCAAACGAGGAAAATCAATGGTGACAATCATCCTTTTCTTATCAGAAAACCAGTCACCACCGGCAACTTCGATGACCTGAGCTGCCGGATAGACTGCCACATATTGAATCTCTCCGAAGATGTAGTCTCGCGCTTTGAGGTCCAGTGAAAAAACAGCGTTTTCCATGTCTTGAGACAGAGGAAATGAAGCATAATGCTCTGTCGGTTCCCCGATATATTCATCATCGTGGGATTCATTATACGCCGCGACCTCAGGCAACCCTTCGATGACGACAATCTTATCGCCTTCTTTCCAAGTGACTGAGAACTGACCATTCTGTTCGGTGAGGGCGGTCTTGGTTCCAGCTTGGCCGGCCTTGACCGTTATGGTTTTGGCATTCGATTCTTCCGTTTTAACGGGATCGATGATATTGCAGGCCGTCATAGCGATGAGGAGGGCCAGTGCAAAAAAGAGATACTTTTTCATATCAGAAAATCCCACCGTTAACAATGTTTTCTTCATTGATCGCGCCACCGGCGGCACCTTCTTCGCCAAAATTCGTCAAGGTTACACTCTGGCAAATAACGCCAGGGAGATGGATTTCGAAGACTTCCGTCTTAGGAGAATGGTAAGTTTTCATAGTATAGGGATTTTGGGATTTCGGACCGACATTCAAAGTTACATTATTATTTGGTATCCGTCAAAGGAAAAATCTTGCTAAATTTGTATGAATATCGTTATCCAATGGAAAAGGTAAAGGATTATTCAGCATATGGCCCGGCGTATCGGGATTTCAAGGTCAAGGAGGGCTTCTTTGTCCCGGAACCGGTAGACGATTTTTCCGGGGAGAATCCGTTTACCAGGATGGCGCCCATCCGCGGGAAATACAAGGACATCCACTTTGACGGGACGTATCCCTATCTTGACAAATCCCTGAAGTTCAAGTTCCTGCATACGCTTGTCTATCTGATTGTCTGGATAGTCGGCTTTCCGCTGAACCGGATTCGTTTCGGACTGAAGATTGAAGGCCGGGAGAAAATCCGCCGAAACCGGAAGCTCTTTGCCGGTGGGGTCATGACCGTTTGCAACCACGTGCACCGGTGGGATATGGTCTGCGTATTGCAGGCGATGCGTTTCCGCATGGCTTGGATTCCGATGTATGCAGAACCGTTCAACGGGAAGGACGGATTCAAGATGAAATATGTGGGCGGCATCCCTATCCCCGAATCGTTCAGCGGGCTCGGCAAGTTCGATGAAGCCATCCATGAACTGCACGAGCGCAAGAAGTGGATCCACATTTTCCCCGAGAGTTGCAGCTGGAAGTTTTATGCGCCGCTGAGACCTTTCAAGACCGGCGCTTTCAATATGGCCTACCGGTTTGCGTTCCCGGTCGTTCCCATGATCATTACTTTCCGGGAACGCACGGGATGGCGCAAATGGTTCGGCAAGGGCGAGCCGCTGCTGACCATCCACGTGGGCGATCCCATCGTCCCGGATCCCAAAGCACCCCGCAAAGAAGAGACAGCGCGCATCCGCGACTTGGCCCATAAGGCCATGCTCGACATGGCCGGCATCGTATCGAATCCCTGGCCCTCCAGTATTGACTGACACTCCACCACCTTATGAAACCCATCATCGATCCCGTTCCCGTCGAGTTGCTCAAGGCCGAACTCACGCCCTCCAAGAAGTTGGAAGATACAAACAAGGGGCACAACGAACTGTACATCGTCACCTGGCAGGATTCCCCCAATGTTGTCACGGAAATCGGGCGGCTGCGCGAGTTTGTGTTCCGCGATGCCGGCGGCTCCACGGGCAACGAGATAGACCTGGACGAATACGATAAGATGGAGAAACCCTACAAGCAACTGATTGTCTGGGATCCCGATGCCGAGGAAATCATCGGAGGCTATCGATTCATTTTCGGCTCGGATGCGGTTTTCGATGAGAGCGGGCAGCCGATGCTGGCCAGTTCCCATCAGTTCCGTTTCTCGCAGAAATTCATCGACGATTATCTGCCCTATGTAATCGAGCTGGGGCGCAATTTCGTGGTGCCGTCCAAAGACGGCAAGCGGTCCATCTTTGCGCTGGACAACCTGTGGGACGGCCTTGTGGCAATCATCATGAAGCATCCCAACCTGCTTTATTTCTTCGGCAAAATCACCATCTATCCTGCCTACGACCATATCTCCCGCGACCTGATCTATCATTTCCTCTGGAAACATTTCGGCGACAAGGAAGAACTCGTCCGCCCGTGGGACGATCAGGCGCTAATGCCTGATTCCGACCCCGAACTGATAGATCTGATCATCAACAAGGAAGACCCGGCAGAAGATTATCTGTTGCTGAAAAATGCGGCCAAGTTGCGCGGCGTCACCATCCCGCCCAACATGACCGCCTATCTCTCCGTCACCTCCCAGATGATGATGTTCGGCACCGCCGTCAACCGGCTGATGGACAACATCGAGGACACCGCCGTCC
>JAEEOM010000011.1 GCA_016284265.1 Bacteroidales bacterium
CGTTGGTGCGGACACCCATCTTGCGGAACTTGTCGGCGATGGCCATGAATTTCACGAAGCGCGGGTTGTCGGAGGCGTCCATGGTCTCGATCTTGTCGGCATAGACGGCACCCTTGGCACCGTTGAGGGAGAAGTAATCACCTTCGTGATACACCTTGTCGGAGCCGACGAAGGAGACTTCCTTCTTGTCGAGGTTGATCTTCATCACTTCGCAGCCCACGATGCAGCACTTGCCCCAGCCGCGGGCCACGAGGGCTGCGTGCGAGGTCATACCGCCCTTCTGGGTGAGGATACCGGCGGCGGCGCGCATGCCTTCCACATCTTCCGGGGAGGTCTCTTCGCGGACGAGGATCACTTTCTTCTTCTGCGCGGCGGCCTTCACGGCGTCGGCGTTGGTGAAGACGATGGTACCGACGGCGCCGCCCGGGGATGCGGGCAGACCGTGGGCGACGACCGTGGCTTTCTTTTCGGAAGCCGGGTCGAGGATCGGGTGCAGGATTTCATCGAGCTGGGCAGGCGACACGCGGCAGACAGCCGTCTTCTCGTCGATCATGCCTTCTTCGAGCATATCCATGGCCATGTTCAGGGCGGCGAGGCCGGTGCGTTTGCCGATTCGGCACTGCAGCATCCAGAGTTTGCCTTCCTGGATCGTGAATTCGATGTCCTGCATGTCGTTGAAGTGTTTCTCGAGGAGCATGCGAATGTCGTCGAGTTCCTTGTACACTTCCGGCATTGCGTCCTCAAGGGACTTCAGGTGCGCGTTCTGCGGGCTCTTGGTGGCGTTGTTCAGGGGGTTCGGGGTGCGGATACCGGCCACGACGTCTTCGCCCTGGGCGTTGATCAGCCACTCACCGTAGAATTTGTTGTCACCGTTGGCAGGGTTGCGGGAGAAAGCCACGCCGGTGGCGGAGGTTTCGCCCATGTTGCCGAAGACCATCGACTGGACGTTCACGGCCGTGCCCCAGTCATCGGGAATGCCTTCGATCTGGCGGTACTTGATGGCGCGTTTGCCGTTCCAGGATTTGAACACGCCGCCGATGGAACCCCAGAGCTGGGCTTCGGCCGTGTCGGGGAATTCCACGCCGAGGACTTCCTTGATGCGGACTTTGAACCGCTCGGCGAGGTCCTTGAGCTCTTCGGCGGTGATCTCGGTGTCGGACTTGTAGCCCTTGGCTTCCTTGAGATCTTCCATCATCTTGTCGAGCTGCTGGCGGATGGCCTTGCCGTCTTCCGGCTCGATGCCTTCGGCTTTCTCCATCACGACGTCGGAGTACATCATGATGAGGCGGCGGTAGGCGTCATACACGAAACGGGGGTTCTGGGTTTTCTCGATCATGCCCGGGATAGTGGCCGAGCACAGACCGATGTTCAGGATGGTGTCCATCATGCCCGGCATGGAGCTGCGGGCACCGGAGCGGCAGCTCACGAGGAGCGGGTTCTTCGGATCGCCGAACTTCTTGCCCATGATGGCTTCCGTCGCCTTGAGGGCTTCGGCTACGTCATTCTTCAGTTCAGCGGTATAGCCGCCACCGAGGGCATAATACTCGGTGCAGCATTCCGTGGTGATCGTAAAACCGGCGGGAACGGGAATACCCAAAGTACACATTTCCGCGAGGTTGGCACCTTTACCGCCGAGGAGATTACGCATCTGGCCATTGCCTTCGGCTTCCCGGCCTCCAAATCGATAAACTCTTTTCATACAGATTTTTTGGTTTTTATTTAAGATTGTTTTGTTGATTTCTCATTTCATCTTACAAATGTAAGAATAATCTCGTAAAAATCCTAAATTTGCACCATGAAACTCTTTCTTATGACACTTATAGCCGCCAAAGTGGCCTTCTCCACACCGGAGCCGGCCATCGATGAAGTCATCGCCAAGTTCGACCAGGCCGGAATCGCCTGGAACGCAATCGACCAGGTCAACTGGCCCGAGTACCCCTACAAACCCGAAGTCGAATTCCGGATCATGCACTCTGAAACGGAAATCTACCTCCAGTACCATGTCAAGGAAAACGGCGCCCGCGCCACGTACGACTATGACTATCGTTCGAGGCCTTACACTGATGACTGCGTCGAGTTCTTTATGATTCCGTCGGATCGCGACAACAGTTATTTCAACCTGGAGATGAACTGCATCGGCCACGGTACTTTCGACTACGGCCCGCTCGGTGGACCGCGCTTCCATTGCGACGACCGCATCCTCAGTCAGATCCGTCGCCACTCCACCCTCGGCTCCAAGGCGTTCGGCATGATCGAAGGCCCTCAGGAATGGACGATTACCATCGCCATCCCCAAGCGCCTCTACGCCCAGGCCGACCTCGATCTCACCGAATTCAGTGGACGCACTGTCAAGGCCAATTTCTACAAGTGCGGCGACGATACCGCCGTCACCCACTTTCTGAGCTGGAACCCCGTCGGCACGCCGAAGCCCAGTTTCCACCAGCCGGACTATTTCGGCGACGTGTATTTCGAATAGTTTCTACCGCATCGAGGCGGGACTGATCAGCTCGGGCCAGAATATGGCGTTGGTGGTCAGTTTGCCCGTGCCATACCAGATGGCGCGGAAATTCGGATCGATGGTCAGGCTGATGACCCTTCCGCGTCCCAGCGCCGTCAGTACGGTGACGGGCGTTCCGGCGAGCATTTCCTGAAGCCGGGGAAGCAGGTTGCCCGAAAGCAGCACCGGATCGGTATGAATCAGCGGGGTACGGAGCTTGTTCGCCAGCGGCTCGAGAATTATTGTGTTGTTCTTGAAAACCGGCAGCCGGTCTTCCTGATAGCCCCAGCCCATCGGATGGGTACGGTCGATGCCTGCTTCCACGATTACGCCATTGATGCTCCTTGCCCGTGTGGCGACGGAGAGCTTTCCGTACGGGATGTCCGTGTCGAGCGGAGCGGATTTGGTCGCCAGCGCATCGAGGCCCAGGCGGCGCAGGAAATTGACCCCCTGTTCCAGCGTGACCAGCGTCCCGCCGCGCTCTACCCAGGAGCGGATCTTCGCGATATTGGAAGCGCTCATCGACCCGTGGCCCGAAGTCACGAAGAGCACATTGTAGCGGTCCAGGTTCACGCCGCCCATCCCGTCGGAAGGCAGGATGCTCAGCGGCATCCTGTAGTGCTGGTCCATCAGATGCCACAGGCCGCCGACGGCCACCGAGGCGGCTTCCGGACCGCCGATTACCGCGACGCGGGGGAGGCGCACCGGCGCGAGCGTCCCGCTGCCTACATTGTGACCGGCGGTATAGCCGCTCGCCAGCGCGTGGACATCCACGCCGTCTTCCTTCGCAATCCGTTCCATCAGGGCGTGAATCTCATCCTGCGGCACTGACTGGTAAGCGGGACCGAGCGGAACGACGACGGTTCCCGGGGCATACGCTTTCCCTTCCGCCTGGAAACCGTCCTGGGCCACCTTGGCGAAGACACCGGCGGAAAGAAGGCGATAGAGTGCGCGGGGCGCGTAGAATCCGGTCCATTCAAACGCATAAGCGTAGGAAGCGCGGTTGAATGTGCCGGCAGGCTGCGGCTCGGAATAGTGGAACTTTGCACCTTGCGAAGCGGCATCCACTTTCACGCACGGCAGATTGAACGACATCGACAGTGTCCAGCCTGTAATGTCGTAGGACAAACTGTCCGCATACTGCTCCCGAACCTCGAAGATGATCTCGACCATCCGGTGATGGGCCTGCCGCACCGGCACCACAAATGCGGAATCGGGTACGAACGTATGCCCGCCAGCCGTCAACTTCTTGCCCAGGCGGTAGATGTCGACGCCATTGCGGGAGACGAGTTCAGCCAGGCGATACGCCGACACGGCGTCGCCGGAAGTGCCGAAGACATAGTATCCTGAGCCCTCCTTGGAAGTGGTCCGATAAAAGCGCTTCTGGTATTCCAGCAACTCTTCCCGCATATCGGTCGCGCCCTGCAGGGTGGCCAGTTCCGTCGTGAGCTGGTTGTGGATGGTCATCGGGAAAGAAAGCATTCCATTAGCGGTCTGGCGCAGGAAACCGCGTGAACTCGGCTCTTCCCAGAGCAAGGCGATGCCGCCATAGAAGTCCAGGTACTCGCGGCCGCGGCCCGGGAAATAGTCATCAAAGATTTCGCCGGAGAAATACATCAGTCCCTGCCGGTCGAAGGCGGGCACATAGTAGTCGCGGGCCAGGCGGCGGATGAACTCCCGGCAATCTTCGGTGATCAGCGGATGCCAGCGCGTCGGTTCACCGGGCGAGAAGTGATAATTGGCATCCGAGCCCTGCTCATGCGCGCACGTATAGACATTGGGTTTCCACTCGTGCAGGGCGACGGCGCGATAGCGGGATTCGGGCTGCGTCTGGTTGATCCAGTCGCGGTTCAGGTCGAACCAGTAGTGGTTGGACCGGCCGCCCGGCCAGGTCTCCACGTGCTCAAGTTCTTGATTGTCGGGATTCGC
The DNA here is from genome assembly GCA_016284265.1 of Bacteroidales bacterium. Classification (GTDB taxonomy): domain Bacteria; phylum Bacteroidota; class Bacteroidia; order Bacteroidales; family UBA932; genus Cacconaster. The sequence continues at coordinate 4,427 of JAEEOM010000011.1, forward strand.
GACAGCACTGCGGTGCGAATTGACCCATTCCGTGAAACGACCGATTCCGTCGGGGTTGATCATCGGGTCGATCAGGACGATATTGTTCTCCAACACTTTCTGCGTATAGGGCGTCCGGGCTGCAGCCAGATGATAGGCGAGCAGCAACGACGCGTTGAATCCGCTCGTTTCGTTGCCGTGGATGCTGTTCCCAAACCAGTTGAACACCGGCCCGCTGGTCTTTCCGTCGGCCGACGGGTCGCTCAGCAAGTCGTGCTCGGACTTGATGCGGTCAATATCGCGGATGTTCTCTTCTGTCGAGATGATCAGCAGATAGAGCGGCCTCCGCTCGTGTGTCCATCCGTACTGGCGCAGCAGCACGCGGTCGGAAGCCGCGGCCAGCGCTTTAATATAGGATACGCCCTGCTCCGGCGTGATCTGGTACTCGCCGACCTCAAAGCCGAGGATGGAGGAAGGCGTAGGTACGCGCTTGTCATAATGACAGGTGTCCGGCAGGAAATAGTCCAGGGCCACAGGGTCCTGGGCAGCCGCGCCCCAAGCAAGGGTCAGGCAGAGGAGAAGGCCGAATAATTGACGCATAATGGGGAGATTTTGTGGTTTGTTTCTTTGCTACTGTAAAAATATGAAGAAAAAAATAAAAAAAAGTTGCACGTACCAAAATAATTTGTACTTTTGCAGTCCCGAAAACGAAGCAACCTCTTGTGAAAGTGGTAAAGAGAAGAAATCCAGCAACGTTGCACTGAAGAGTTTTCGTTAAATTTTAGAATAGACTATGGATTTGATGAAAGTGGCCTGCGACGCGCTGGCACAAGAAAAGAAAAATTTCCCTGAGTTCAAGGCGGGTGACACCATCACCGTCGCTTATAAAATCAAGGAGGATTCCGCGAAAGGCGAAAGCAAGGAGCGTATCCAGAAATTCCGTGGTATCGTGATTCAGAAGCGCGGTGCCGGCATCTCCAAGACCTTTACCGTCCGCAAGATGTCCAACGGAATCGGTGTAGAACGTATTTTCCCCTTCGAGTCTCCGTTCATTGATTCGATCGAACTCAACAAGGTGGGTAAAGTCCGCCGCGCGCGGATCTTCTACCTCAGGGGCCTGACCGGCAAGAAGGCCCGGATCAAGGAGAAGAAGAGAGCTGCCATCGCTGCTCCCGCAGCCGAGTAACAGCACTCGATACTGGCTCCCTAGCTCAACTGAATAGAGCATCTGACTACGGATCAGAAGGTTATGGGTTTGAATCCCGTGGGAGTCACGAATTTTCGAACGCAACTTACTGGAAATCAGCGAGTTGCGTTTTTCTTTAGGGGTTGTTGCACCACCGTTGCACCACGAAATCCCCTTCCCAGTGCTCTCTGGGGCACATTCACTCTTCTTCTTTCGCGGGACGACGATCCATTTTCAAACAGCTCAAGGCATAGAGCGGATATACTTCAATGTGACGGACAGGACTTGAGTCATCCTCTTCCGGCTTGGGATCGATGTAATCGAAGGAGGAGAAATTTTCCATCGATGTGCGTACTGCGGTGTGAAGGCGCTT
>JAEEOM010000114.1 GCA_016284265.1 Bacteroidales bacterium
GTCCACGAGGGCCTTGTCCGCCGTGTTGGCGTTCGGGTCGATCGGGGTGACGTTGAGGTCGCCGATGCAGGAGCTCAGGAGCGCGGCGACAGCCAGGATGCTGAAGATAGATTTGATCGTTTTCATTATGCACCTCCTGAATTAAAAGTTAAACTTGAGACCCAGCACGAAGGTCCGCGGACGCGGATACATCGTGCCGTCGATACCGCCGTACACTTCCGGGTCGATGCCCTTGTAACGGGTCAGGGTATAGATGTTCTGGACCGTTCCGAAAATGTTCAGGGAAGCGTAGTTGTCACCGCCCACCTTGAAGAGTTTCGGGAAGGTGTAGCCCAGCGTGAAGTTGTCGAGCTTCAGGAACGAAGCGTCGCTGATGTAGTAGTCCGACAGGTACTGGGCCTGCGAGAAGTACGAATCCCACGCAGAAGCCAGCCGGTTGCTGATGAAGCTGTTGGTCCACAGGTCGGCGAGCATTTCGGTGTCGGAAGCGACGTTGTTGTACATCCAGTTGCCGAGGGAGGCGTGGCCCGAGAGGGCCGCCGTCCAGTTCCGCCAGCTGAAGTTGGTGTTGAAACCGAAGGTGAAGTCGGCGAAAGGCTTATGATAGAAGTACTTGTCGTCGGCATTGATGGTACCGTCGTTGTTGCGGTCCACATAGACACCGCTGATCGGACGGCCCATCTCGTCGTACACCTGCTGGTACACGTAGAAAGCGTTCATCGGGTGACCGACCTGATACATCTGCACGTTGTTGCCGGTACCACCGGAGATGCCGCCCGTCTCGACGCCGGTGGCATCGTCTTCGGAAGCGGTCAGCTTGGTGATGACGTTGTGGTTGTAGGCCACGTTGAAACCGGCCGTCCAGCTCATGTCTTTCTTCTCGATCAGAATACCGTTCAAGCCCAGCTCGACACCCATGTTGGTCATGTTGCCGATGTTGGTGTTGAGGTAGTTGGTCAGGTTCGAAAGGGCAGGAACCGGAATGTAGTTCAGAATGTCGCGCGTGTCACGCTTGTAAACGTCGATGTTGGCCGTCAGGCGGTCGTTCCAGAGGCCGAAGTCCAAACCGGCGTTGTAGGTCGTCGTGGTTTCCCAACGGAGGTCGGCGCTGTAACCCAAAGCGGAAATCGGGGTGATGAGCCGGTCGTTGAAGAAATAGTAGGAACCCAGCTGGTTGGTGAGGAACTGGGCGAAGGTGTCGTAGTAGCCGCCCACCGCCTGCTGTCCGGTCTCACCCCAGGAAAGACGCAGCTTCAGGGTGCTGACTGCGCCGTCCTGCGGCATGAAGTCTTCCTTCATCACGTTCCAGCCCAAAGCCACGGAGGGGAAGTAGCCCCACTTGTGGTTCTGGAAGCGGGAGGTACCGTCGGCACGCATCGTAGCGGTGATCAGGTACTTGTCGGCGAAGGTATAGTTGACACGGCCGAAGAAGGAGATGAGGTAGAGCTCACCCCGTCCAACGCTGGTGCCGAGCACGGCCTTGTCGCTGATACGGTAGCTGTCGCTGTGGTTCTCGCTGTAGAAGTGCTGCCAGGAGTAACCGGCCATCACGTCGATGTTGTGCTTGCCGAAGGTCTCGTTGTAGTCGCCGTAGAACTCGAGGGTCGTGTTGCGACGGGTGTAGTCGTAGTCGGTGTGGGAACCGCCGCCCGACTGGTTGGTGTTGTGATACGAGGCTTCGGAACCTTTGGCCAGTTCGGTGACGCCCTTACTCTTGGCCCAGTCGATACCGAGGTTGAGGTTGAAGCGGAGCGCTTCGAAACCGTGGATCTTATAGTCGAACTGCGCGTTGCCGATGAAACGGTAGGCATTGGCGTTGTCCGTCTTCGCAGCGAGCAGGCCGACCGGGTTCATGGTGGCCATGGTGTTGATGTTGCCGCTTGCGTCGAACCAGGTGGTGTAGCCGTTCAGGTTGTATCCGCCGATGTTGTTCTGGACCGGTTTGGTCGGATCGTAGTGGTTGGCCGCGCCGATGGCGTCCTGGTTGGCATACTGGTTGAACGCATAGGTGCCCTTGCCGTTGAGATTGACGGTCAGGTGGTTGTCAAGGAACGACGGGGCGAGGTTCAGCGAAGCGGTGGCACGGTCCATCTGGGAACCTTTGAGCGTACCGACCTGCTCGGTATAACCACCGGAGACACGGTACGGGAGGAAGCTGCCGATCTTGCCGCTGATGCTGACGTTGCCGTCATAGGTCGGGGCGATCTGGTAGATTTCACGCTGCCAGTCGGTATCGTACAACACCTGCTTGCCGCCCTCGTAGATACCGAGGTTGGCTTCGGCCACGGAGTTCTCCCCGTAGAACGAACGCATGAGGTTCACGATGGAGTCTTTGTCGAGGAGTTTGTTGTACTTGGCGATCGTATTGACCGAACCCGTGAAGTCGACGGCCACGTGCGGAATCTTGCTGGCGGTCTTCGAACCCTTCTTAGTGGTGATTACGATAACGCCGTTGGAAGCACGGGAACCGTAGATGGCGGTCGCCGAAGCATCCTTCAGCACAGTGAAACTCTCGATGTCCTCGGGGTTGATGGAAGAGAGCGGATCGCTCATGCCGCTGATGCCGTCGTTCGAGACCGGCAGACCGTCGATGACGATGAGCGGGCTCTGGTCGGCGTTCAAGGACGATGTACCACGGATACGGATCGTCGCGCCCGAGCCCGGCATACCGGAACCGGCGGTGACGACCACACCGGCCGACTTGCCGCGGAGCAGGTCGGCAGGCGTCGTGATGACACCTTTGTTGATTTCGTCGGCCCGGACCGTCGAAACGGAACCGGTGAGGTCACTCTTCTTGACCGTACCATAACCGATGACGACCACTTCGTCGAGGAACTCGTGGTCATCCTCCAGGAGGATGTGGCCGGCCTGGCCTGCTTCAACCGTCACGGTCTTCAGGCCCAGGAAGCTGATCTCGAGAAGCGTGCTGGCAGACGGGACCGTCAGTGTCCACTGTCCGTCCAGATCCGTCTGCACGCCGTTGCTGGTACCCACTTGGATCACAGCAGCCCCGATCACCGGACCGAACTTGTCTTCCACCACGCCTTTGGCGGTATACTGCGCAAAGGCGGTGGCCGAAGTCAGGGCCAGGATCGAGAGCAGAGTAAGAATCTTCTTCATAGAAACTGCTTTGATTAAACTTGTTTTATAGGTTAATGATCACTTGTGTTTTCACGGATGGCCAGCACGGCGACCGCACCGCAGAGAAGCAGGATGCCCGCAATCACGAGCATGCCGGCCTGCGAGCCGCCGATGGCCTTCAGCACCAGGCCGCCCAGGGCTGCTGCGACAATCTGCGGAAGGCAGATAGTGCAGTTGAACAGGCCCAGGTATTCGCCCATGTGCGAACTGCCCTTGAGCGCATTGGTCAGGATCGAGAACGGCAGGGCGAGCATGGCGGCCCAGGCGAAACCGATCAGGAAATACGACACGAAGAGCAGATACTGGTCGTGGATGAAATAAACGGAGATGAAGCCCAGGGCGCCGATCACCAGCGAGGTGATGTACGCGGCCCGGTTGTTCTTGAACTTCGGAATGAAGAGCGCCCAGCAGAGCGAGCCCACAGCCTGGATGGCGAAGACCACGCCCACCCAGTTGCCGGCGGCCTGGTAGCCTTCCGACACGACGTCGGTGGTTCCCCAGACGTTCTTGGCGATGGCGCCGTTGGTATAGGTCCACATGAAGAGGAACGCCGCCCAGCAGAAGAACTGCACCAGGCCCACGGTCCAGAAGGCCTTCGGGGCCTGGACCAGCAATTTGATGAAACCTTCCTTCTTGCCTTCCTGCTGCTTCTGGAGGTCGAAGCCGTGGAACTCCGCATACTCCTTCGGGTTCATCTCTTTGACCTTCATAAAGGTATAGAGGACGCAGAGGATGAGGATGGCGGCGCCGCAGTAGAAGCTCCAGATCACGGAGTCGGGAATCACGCCTTTGGGCGCGGTGTTGGCGATACCGATCCAGGTGAAGAAAATCGGGAACAGGTAGCCGAACAGGCTGCCCGCGTTGCAAAGGAAACTCTGGATCGAATAGGCCTGCGTCTTCTGCTTCTCATTGACCATGTCGCCTACCATCATCTTGAAGGGCTGCATGGCCACGTTGATGGAGGTGTCGAGGAAAATGAGCGAGAAGAGGCCGAACCACATGGCGCCGTTAAGCCCCAGGAAGAGGCGCTGGCTGAAATTCAGGCTGCCGGCATTGGGCAGGAAAATCATCACCAGCACGGCGACGATGGCTCCGACAAGCAGATAGGGCTTGCGGCGGCCCATCCGGCACCAGGTCCGGTCGGACCAGCGGCCGATGAGCGGCTGGACAATCATGCCCATCAGCGGCGGAAGGATCCAGAAAAAGCTGAGCTGGTGCGGGTCGGCACCCAGCGTGGCGAAAATGCGGCTGATGTTGGCGCTTTGCAGCGCATAGGCGATCTGCACTCCGAAAAAACCGAAGCTCAGATTGAACATCTGCCAAAACGAAAGGTTTCTTTTCTCCATGATAGCGTTCCAGGCTTTTATGCCAAAATAAACCTTCAAATGTAAACATTTTTTACACTCGTTGTAACTATTTTTTCTTTTGTAAAAATAACACGGCGATTCGATATATTTTGATTACCTTTATCGTATGAAAAAGATTCTCTTATTGATCGCCGTTATTGCGCTTCTGGGGCCTCTGGCGATGGGCCAGACCACGAAAAACATTCCCGAACGTCATCCCGTCCTGTCGCAGGACGAGATTCTCGCCAATATCGAACAAACCATCTCGCAGGTCATGCAGGACTGGAAGATTCCCGGCATGGGCGTTTCGCTCTACAAGGACGGAAAGATCCTCCTTTCGAAAGGCTACGGGGTCAAAAGCCTCGAGACCGGCGCCCCGGTGGATGCGCATACCCTTTTCCAGATCGGCTCCGTCTCCAAGTCCTTCACCGCGGCCGTGCTGGCACAGCTGGCCGACGAAGGGCTCATCAGCTGGGACGATCCCGTCAAGAAGCATCTCCCCGACTTCGAGATGTACGACCCGTGGGTCTCCGAGCATCTGCAGATCAAGGACCTCACTTCGCACCGGACCGGCCTCCGCGACGACATCGGCACCTATCTGGGCAACCTCGGCTACACCCGCGACGACATCTACCACATGCTCAAGCTCATGCCGCCCGCCTACCTCTACCGGGGCGACTACCAGTACAATAACATCACCTTCATCCCCGCGGCAAAAATCATTGAGAAAGTGACCGGCAAGAGCTGGGAGGAGAATATCCGCACACGCATCTTCGAGCCGCTTGGAATGACCGAATCCACGCTCAACGGCGAAGGATTCGGCGCCGCGCTGGACAATGGCACGGCCGCCCTCCCCTACGCCTTCGAGCGCAAGGGCCGTGAAATGGACGTCTGGCCGATGTACGGTGACGAGCAGTCGCTCTGGTGGCTGACCGTCGTGGGACCCGCCGGCAGCGTCTGCTGTACCCCGACCGACCTCATCAAATGGGCTGTGTTCCACCTGGGCGACGGCAAGGTCGGCGACCGGCAGCTCATCTCCCAGAAACAGATGAACTTCCTGCATCGCGGCGTGACCATCACTTCACAGACGCCCGACAAGACGAACCTCTACGGCCACTGCTGGTTCATCGAGCAGACCCGCAAGGGGCGTCTCTATTTCCACACCGGAACCACGTGGGGCATGACCACAATTTGCGCCTTCATTCCCGAAATGGACTTTGCCATGACCATCCAGGTCAACAGCGAAGCGCCCTCCGAAGCCCGCCACGCTATCCTGCGCCGGGCCATAGACCTTTTCCTGGGCTACGAAGACTACGACTATAACGCTGAGTACATCGCCGACTGGTACAAGAACGCCGACCGGCGGGCAACGGCCGACGAGAAGGCAGCAGCCGAGCGGGTCGAGAAGCCCGCGCCGGCCTGGTCGCGCATCCAGGGGCACTACACCGGGCAGCATGACGTGCTGGGCGACATCGATGTCTTCATCGAAGGCGGCAAACTGATGATCAAACTGCACAACGAGAAAGCGTGGAAACGCGAACTCAAGCATGTCAACGGAAACGTCTTCAACTTCCGGGCAGACGGCTGGGGATTCGATGTAACCTTCCTGTTCGACAACCCTGACGAATGGGGTTCACTCTCCAAAGGACTCTCCATCACGGTCGGTTCGGGCGAAGAGTTTGCAAATTGGGATAGAAAACTGTAATTTTGGCGCCATTATGAAACGCTTTTTTATTCTGACGCTCGTGCTGCTCGGTGCAGCGGCCGGCCTTTTTGCGAAAACCCCGGTGATCGGCATTTCCGCCTACAGCGAAGACGGCCGGTGCCAGGTCAACATGACCTATGTCAATTCCGTCCGCATGGCCGGCGGCGTGCCGCTGGTGATCCCCGTCACGGGCGACGACGCCCAGATCGCCACTGTCCTGGATGCCATCGACGGCTTGGTAATGACCGGCGGCGAGGATTTCGATCCGCTGAAATGGTTTGGCGAAGAGCCGGTCCGCGGCCTCGGAGAGGTGGTGCCCGCCCGCGATGAATTCGACGTGAAACTGGTGCGTGCAGCCGTGGCCAAGGGCATCCCCGTGCTGGGTATCTGCCGTGGCGAACAGTTGCTTGCAGTCGCTTTCGGCGGCTCCCTCTGGCAGGATATCCCTTCACAGGTGCCCTCCAGCTATGTCAAGCATCGCCAGAGCCCAACGACCGGAACGGTCGGGACCCACTCGATCGCCATTGAAAAGGGCTCCCTGCTGGCAAAAATCCTCGGCAAGGAAAAAGCCGTCGTCAATACGTTCCATCACCAGGCCATCAAGGATGTCCCCCAGGGCTTCAAAGTCGTGGCCCGTGCGGCAGACGGCATTATCGAGGCCGTCGAACGCACCGGCAAACTCAGCAACTACCCCGACGGCGGCGCCATGATCCTCGGCGTCCAGTTCCATCCGGAAGTGATCACCAACGCCGGAAATCCCGAGTTCCTGCCCATCTTCAGGAAGCTGGTGGAGGAAGCAAGCAAATAGTCTGATTCTATGAAATACTGCTTTTCAAGCAAGGCCCTGGCATGCCTGCTGGCTGTTGCCATGGCCGTTGGTTGCCAGGATCCCGCGTACGACCTGGACAACATAGACCGCAACGCCAAGTTCGGCGGCGACATCGACCTTCCGCTGGGCAGCACCGAAAAGATCACCCTCGGCGGTCTGATCGATGATCTGGCCGGCGACCAGTTCGACGACATGATTGTCAAGAACGCCGACGGCACTTATTCCATCGTCTACGGATCCGATCCCTGCGACCTTTCGTTCGCCTTCCCGCCGGATATTGACCGTTCCCTGGGTCTGAGCCAATACAAAGGGAAAACGCTCTCGCTGGATTACTCGCTGTTCAGCAAACCCTCGAGCGTCCAGTTCGACGAGAATGGAGTCGCCGACCTGAGCAAAAGAATCTCGGCCACCCGGAATGCACCGACCATGGCGTACAGGCTGCCCTTCACCATCAAGAACATGCCGAAGCAGTTGAACGGACTGCGGTCGGTACTTCTTTCCGATGATTCCCAGGTAATCATATCGTTCTCCGTGGCCAACTGCCTGTTGACCGAGGGCACCATCATACCCGATCTCAATTTCGACCTGCACGAACTATTCGGGATCAAAGGCGTTTCCAGCGGCATCGTGAACTTCAGCGACGTGGTCCTCAACAAGAGCAACGGTTTCAAGAACTCCAAAACCCTTAAGCTGACGAAAATCATCGTCGATCCCGACAAGTTCGACCCTGTGGCGCGCACCCTCGACCTCAATGCCAAGATCAGTCTGGGCGGCACCCTGCGGATCAACAACCCCAAGACCACCCGCGAACAATACCAGAAAGCGCCCAACGCCAACACCCTGGTCGTCACCCTCAAACTGGTGAACGTGATGTGCCAGGGCATCGAGGCCAAATTCGTTTACGAAGTGGACAGTGTCCGGTCCCGACTCAAACTGACCAAGGTCGCCCGGAAATTCGGCGGTGACGACACACCCATCATTTTCACCGAACCTGAACTCATGCTCAGTTACATTGGAGATTTCAGCGTTCCGGCCGGCGTCACGGCCACTTTTGTCGCGCAGAAAGACAGCGTAACCATCAACGAGGTCAAAAATGTGCGCTTCACCCTGCCCGTCGCCTCCGGTTCCAAAAAAGCAAGCCGAAAATTCCGTTTCTGCGTTTCAGGACAAGGTCTTGACGGAGCTGTGGGTGTCAAGGCCGACATCCCCAAGCTCTTCAAGCCCATTCCCGATGTCATCTACGTGTACATGGACATCGCGACCAACAAGAATCAATTCGGGACGCTGGACCTCGACAAGCAATATGCCCTTCAGCTGGACCTGAGCATCTCCAGCCCCCTGGGCTACGGGCCGGGGCTGAAGCTGGATACCGAGCAAGAAGTTTCCTTGCCACCGACAATCGGCAAGTTCCTTAAGAACAACAGCCTCAAATTGGTCGGTGATCTAACCAATACCTCCCCGCTGCAGCTCGAGCTGGACTTCGTCCTGGCCGATGAGGCAGGGAATGCCATCTGTCCTGCCGCAACCCAGACCATCGCAGCCGGTGGGACGACCGCCATCGAATTGGCCTTCGCTCCTGTCAAGGACGCCGAGCGCATTGCGAAAGCCCTCCTGAAACTGAAAGCGGCACCGGCACAGACCGGGATGCCCATCAACGCCAACGACTACGTCCAGGCCAACCTGCATTTCCAGATTCCGGGCGGATTCCACTTCTCATTTTAAACGGAAACGACCATGAAAAAGCATATCCTTACAGCTACGTTCGTGCTGCTCACCCTTTCCTGCGTCGTTTCCGCCCAGTCGCTTCGCGGCAGCTACTTCTTTGAGACCTCCCTGCAACGGGGCAAGCTCAATGCGGCCTTCGCGCCCCAGAACAACTATGTTTCCGTTCCGCTGATCGGCAGTGTCGGCAGCGATGCCGTCAGTAATGTCGGGTTGGCGAATTTCATCTTCCCGTCCGGGAATGCGCCTTATACCTTCATGCATGAAAACGTTCCGGCAAGCACCTTCCTGAGCGGATTGCCCGAGGCGGATCCGTATCTTCGTGCCCGGGCTGAGATCGACTTGCTTGGCGGCGGGTTCCGTGTCGGCGAGCGCGGGTATGTGACCGTGGCGCTTTCTGCCGCCGCGGAAACGGAAGCAATCGTCCCGAACGAATTCCTGCGGTTTGCCAAGACCGGAGCGAACGGCTCCTATCCCGGACCGCGCATCAACGTTTTCTCCTATGGAATCTTCTCAGCCGGTTTCAGCTACGACCTGGGACAATTGGTGGAAGGGCTCCGTATCGGTGGACGGATCAAGCTGCTCGGCGGCCTCTTTGCCGGCGAACTGGATCTCCGCCAGATCAATCTTCAACTGCAGTCCGACAAAGTGGCTGTCAGCACGGACGGCGGAGGCTATCTGGCTGGACTTACCTGGGCCGACAAGAAGATCCGACTCGCTGAGAACAAGGGCCTCAACGGCTTCGGCGTGGCTGCAGACCTAGGCTTCGAGTACCGGCTCAAACTGGACGGTTTCATCAACGGGGTCAACCTTTCGGCTTCCGTAAACAACCTGGGTACGCTCAGTTTCAACAAGAACGTCACGCAACTTTGGACCGGGGCCACCGCCTCGTTTGCTGGACTCAACGGCATCAGCGCCGACTACGACTTCAAGACCAACCTCGACCGTGTGGTCGATGACTTCAGCCGGCTGGCCGACATCCACAGCGCCGAGGCCGACGGTTACAGTCACATCCTCGAACCGTCGATTTATGCCGGTGTCGAAGTGCCGTTCCTGAACGAGATGGTCAGTGCGGGGCTGCTGTACTACCGTTCCATGGGATTCAACCACTTGATGGCCTCTGCCAATGTTTCGCCCGTACGCTGGCTCAACATCGGACTCAACGGAACCTTCCTCGGCGCGGTCAACACCTATGGTGTCTATGCTGAGTTTATCCCGAAGAAATGGGTCGGGGTCTTCATCGGCCTGAACAAAGCCACGTTGAAAACCAACCGGCAGTTGATTCCGATTGAAAACTTCACCGAAAGCGGTTGCTTCGGTGTCAATGTGATGTTCTAGCAATAGCCGGAATCAAATAAACTGGATGGAGCGGCCGGCCAGGTAATTTTCGAGGAGGTCGCGGGTCCGAAGTTTGACGAAGCAGGTAGGCGTACCATCGGTGCAGGCATACCACTCACTTTCGGCGACACTGCGGTCCATAACCAAGTGAACCCGCTCGGTGGAAGGAAGGATGGCACTCAGCATCGTCGTGGCGCCGACTTCGACACCGGTCAGCGACCAAAGCCATTCTGCCGACGCGAACGACACGCGCGGAATGCCCAGCACACCGCAGAATTCCCGCGTGACAAAGGGCTTGTCATCGGTCGTGACATATAAGTAGAACTCCGTCTGCTGGCGGTTGCAAAGGAAAAGGGTCTTGACGATACGGACGCCGATCTTCTCATCGATATGCTGGCAGTCTTCCATCGTGAGACCCGGATCGGTATCCACCCGCTCGAACGGGATATCCAATCGTGCGAAAGTTTCATACACTTGCCGCTGGAGTTCGGTGGAGAAAACCGGCGGCGGCGTAGTCAGCGGGTCACTTACTTTGAACATAGCGGATTGTTACTGGAACAGTCTGCGGCAGAGGGCGGCTATATCGGCGACGGGCGTGACAGTAATGCCACCTTCGGCCTTCTTCTTGCGCCCTGCGAACGAAGACTCCTTATTGAAAGAGGATATGTATATCTCTTCAAAGCCGAGTTTTTCGGCCTCGGCGATGCGCCGCTCCACCTGGCTGACAGGGCGGATTTCGCCGCTGAGACCGACCTCCGCGGCAAAGCATACTTTCGGAGAAATATACAGGTCGAAATTTGAAGAAAGAATCGAAGCGACAATGGCCAGGTCGCAGGCAGGATCGGAGACCCGCAGACCACCGGCAATGTTCAGGAATACATCCTTGGCTGCCAGCTTGAAACCGGCACGCTTCTCCAGCACGGCCAGCAACATATTGAGCCGGCGGCTGTCGAAACCGGTGGCCGAGCGCTGCGGCGTGCCGTAGGCTGCTGTGCTGACAAGTGCCTGGATTTCGATGAGAAAGGGTCGCGTGCCGTCCATCATGGCGGCGATGGCAATGCCCGAAAGGTCATCCTGATGCATCGGGATGAGGATTTCAGACGGATTGCGCACTTCGCGCAGACCGGCACCGGTCATCTCAAAAACGGCCAGTTCGTCCGTCGAGCCGAAGCGATTCTTTATACTGCGCAAGATTCGGTAAGATCCCTTGGTGTCGCCCTCGAACTGCAGCACGACATCGACGATGTGCTCAAGGATCTTCGGTCCCGCCAGCGTTCCGTCTTTGGTGATGTGGCCGATGAGAATGACGGGCGTGCCTGTCTCCTTGGCGTAGCGCAGCAGTGCCGAGGCGCATTCGCGGACCTGCGACACACTGCCCGCCGAAGAATCGAGCGCCTCGCTGTAGATAGTCTGGATGGAATCGACAATGAGCAGTGCAGGCTTGATCTCACGTGCCTGGGTCAAGATGTTCTCCAGGACAGTCTCACTCAAGATGAAACAGTCGTCGTCGCGCCCCCCGAGCCGTTCGGCGCGGAGCTTGATCTGCTTGGGACTCTCCTCTCCGGAGACATAAAGCGTCCGCAAATCCTTACAGCAGAGTGGGATTTGCAGCGAGAGCGTGGACTTTCCGATGCCGGGCTCTCCGCCGATAAGAATCATCGAGCCGGCCACCATCCCGCCACCCAGAACCCGGTCGAGTTCTTCGATGCCAATGGAGAAGCGATTATCGCTCGACAGGTCAATCTCCCGCAGCCGCTGGGGTCGCGCATCCGAAGCGTCGATATACGCCCGTGACCGTGAGGTCACCCCCGTAGCACCACCACCGGCAGAACCCTTCGGGGCCCGAGGCTCCTCCACCATCGTATTCCATTCACCACAAGCAGGACACCTCCCCATCCATTTCGGACTCTCATTCCCGCACGATGTGCAATACCAAACTGTCTTAATCTTCGTAGCCATACGACAAACATACGAAAAAAATCGCTATCTTTGAAAATTGAGGCGAATATGAACGGCCGCTTTGAACGGCCGGTGAGGGCGGAGCGGGAAGGAGGTACGGGCGGAAAAACCATGGCCGCCCGTGGCCTTGTGAACGGGAGGGGCCCAAGCTTGCTTGGGAGGGATGAAGCGAAGCGGAAGTTTTTCCGCTGTACCTCCTGGACGCGGAACCCGGACGAAGGCGAGATGCCCGGTCAAGCCGGGCATGACGGACGGAATCAAGCCGGGCATGACGAAGACGGTGAAGAAAAGCCGTTACGAACGGCCGATTTGAACGACCGGTGAGGGCGGAGCGGCGGGTGGTTTTCGGCGCAGCGAGCATTTCTCTGCGAGCCAGACGAAAACCAGAGCCAGCGGAGCCCGGACGAAGGCGAGATGCCCGGTCAAGCCGGGCATGACGGACGGAATCAAGCCGGGCATGACGGACGGAATCAAGCCGGGCATGACGGACGAAGGTGAGACAATAGACAATAAACACAATATGGAAACGATTACCATCAAAACCATCGGGCCGTGGCTGCTGCACGGCGAACAAGTGCTGCTGACCGGCAGCTGCCCGGCCTTGGGCGGCTGGGACCCCGCCAAAGCCCTGCCCATGACCAATACCCAGGGCATCCTCTGGCACATCGACCTCGATAAAACCAAACTGCCCGACACCTTCGAGTATAAATTCCTTCTCCGCAAGAAAGACGGTACCCTCGTCTGGGAGACCTGCTACAACCGCACCAATCCCGCCGCCGTCACCGAGACCACCTTCCCCGACCAACATCCCCGCTACGCCGGCACCGCCATTCCCGTCTTCTCACTTCGGAGCCGCCACTCCGCCGGTATCGGAGACTTCGCCGACATCAAGCTGATGGCCGACTGGGCAGCCGCCACAGGACAGGAAGTCCTTCAGTTGCTTCCCGTGAACGACACCACGTCCACCAAGACCTGGACCGACTCCTACCCTTACGGCGGCATCACCATCATGGCCCTGCATCCCATCTATCTGAACCTGCAGGATATCGGCCCGCTTCGCAACAAAGAAGCCCAGGCCGCCTTCGAAGCCGAAGCCGCCGAACTCAACGCCCTGCCGCAACTCGACTATGAGCGCGTCTTCGACCTGAAAGAACGCTACACCCGGGCCATCTTCGCCCAAAAAGGCAGCCGGACGATGGGCAGCAAGGCCTTCCAGGCCTTCCTCGAAGCCAACCGCGACTGGCTGATGCCCTACGCCGCTTTCTGCGTGCTGCGCGACCACTACGACACAGCCGACTTCTCGAAATGGAAACGACTCAAGAAATACAGTGCCGCCGGCGTTGCCAAACTCTACAAAGAGGTCAAGGCCGAGATGGACTATTATATCTTCGTCCAGTATCATCTGGACCGGCAGCTCCGCGAAGCACACGACTACGCCCGCGCGAAGGGAGTGGCACTCAAGGGCGACATCCCTATCGGAATCACGCCACACAGCGTCGAAGCCTGGGCCCAGCCCGAATACTTCAACATGGGCGAACAGGCCGGCGCCCCGCCGGACGCCTTCGCGGCTGACGGCCAGAACTGGGGCTTCCCGACCTACAACTGGGAACGGATGGCCCAGGACGGCTACGCCTGGTGGAAACGCCGCTTCCGCAAGATGGCCGAATATTTCGACGCCTACCGCATCGACCACGTACTGGGATTCTTCCGCATCTGGGAGATTCCCGTGCCCTATAAATCCGGCCTGATGGGCCACTTCAGCCCGGCACTGCCCTTCTCGGTTGACGACCTGCGCTGGCGAGGCTTCCATTTCGACGAACAGCGGCACGCCCGCCCGTACGCGGACGACGACCCGCGCGAAGTGCTCTTCCTGGAAGATCCGATCCACAAGGGATTGTGGCACCCGCGCATCAGCGCCCAGTACACCCGCAGCTACAATGACCTGCAGCAATGGGAGAAAGATGCCTACAACCGCCTCTACGACGAGTTCTTCTACACCCGCAACACCGAGTTCTGGCGTGAGCAGGCCATGCACAAGCTGCCCGAGTTGATCGGTGCCACCAACATGCTCACCTGCGCCGAAGACCTCGGCATGATTCCGGCCTGCGTGCCGCAGGTACTTACAGATCTGCACATCCTTTCGCTCGAAGTGCAGCGCATGCCGAAGGATCCCCGGCAAATGCTCGGCAATCCGTCGGAATATCCGTATATGAGCGTCTGCACCACAGGCTCGCATGATACGAGCACACTGCGCGGCTGGTGGGGTGAGAACCATGGCGGAGAAGACTGTCCCGTCGAAACCTGCCAGTGGATCATCGCCGAGCACCTGTATTCCCCGTCCATGCTGACCATCCTGCCGCTGCAGGACTGGTTCTCGTTGGAACCGGCACTCCGCGTCGCCGACACGGCCAGCGAGCGGATCAACATCCCGGCCAATCCCAAGCACTACTGGCGCTGGCGGATGCACATCACGCTGGAAGAACTCCTCGACAACACCGCGTTCAACCAGAAAGTGGCCACCATGGTCGCCCAAAGCGGACGCAAGGCATAAACCATGGCAGAGAACGCAAAGAAAAAAGGGCTGGCGCTCCATTGGCAGATCCTCATCGGTATCGGCCTTGGCGTCCTGGCGGGCATCTTGCTGTGCAAGATCACCCCGTACGAAAACTGGTACAAATACATCAAGTGGGCTGGTGACATCTTCCTGCGCGGCCTGCGGATGATTGTCATCCCGCTGGTGTTCACCTCCATCGCGCTCGGGGTGGCCGGCATGGGCAACTCCGCGGCACTGGGACGCATCGCCGGAAAGACCATCCTCTACTATATTGGAACCACCCTGATTGCCGCGGTCATCGGCCTGACGCTGGTCAACCTCGTCAAGCCGGGCGTGGGAGCTACGCTGAACCTGACGGAAGATGTTTCGACGGTGAACGCCCAAAACGTATCGTTCATCGACCAGATCGTGAACATCGTGCCGGCCAATATCTTCGAGGCCATGGCCAAGGGTGACCTGCTGCCGATCATCTTCTTCGCCGTCATCTTCGGACTCTTCATGAACAAGGTGGACGAAAAGCATGCGGGATTCCTGAACAATCTCTTTACGGCCATCTACGAAGTGATCATGAAGATTACGATGTTCATCATCAAGCTGGCTCCCTACGGCGTGTTCGCCATCGTAACCAACGTCGTGGGCAAGCAGGCCAACGATCCGAAGGCCCTGCTGGCCATGGCCGGCAGCCTCGGAATCTTCGTGCTGGTGGTCTGGGGCGGCCTGCTCCTCCAGGGCGGCGTGGTGCTGCCGCTACTTGTGCGGATTCTCGGAAAACAAAATCCCTGGCGGCACATTTCCAAGATGTCTACCGGCATCTTGACGGCCTTCTCCACTTGTTCCTCCGGTGCAGCCCTTCCGATCAACATCCGGGATTCGCAGGAGAAATGCGGCATCTCGAACAAGATCGCCAGCTTCGTCCTGCCGCTGGGCAGCACGATCAATATGAACGGAACGGCCTTGTATGAATGTGTGGCAGCGATCTTCATCGCCCAGGCTTACGGGATCGACCTGACGCTGGTCCAGCAGATCATGATCGTCTTTACGGCCCTGCTGGCGGCCATCGGCGCGGCGGGCATTCCGATGGCCGGAATGGTGATGCTGGCCATCGTCCTCTCGGCGGTCGGCCTGCCGCTCGAGGGCATCGGCATGGTGCTGGCCGTCGAGCAGATCTGCGACATGCCCCGCACCTGCATCAACTCCTACGGCGACACCTGCGGCGCCGTGATCATCGCCCATAGCGAGGGTGAAGAACTGACGATTTAATTCCGGCCAAGGTTTTCGGCCTTTTTCATGGCCGGACGCCTCCGAAACTACCATCCGGCCAAGGATCCGCTTGTGGAACTTGGCCGGATGGTGTTTTGTGGCGATTTCTCTTGCAATCCGTGCCCGGCTATATTATCTGGATCAGCGGAAATACCGGGCGGAGCCTTTTATTTCCAACTCTATTGTTGATGGACATCGACTTCTCCCTCTGACAACGAATAGTCAATAACCTCACGGGATCACAACCAGCAGACACATTTAGGGCCTGTAACCGATAGTCCCCTCTCGGGTCTCGAGAATTAGGGCTCTCTCTGACTCGCGACAATTGCACTCCACTTTCGGCGGAACGGTTATCCTCGGCTGGGCCCGGGAGCCCCTTCTCAGGCTCCTGCTGGCCCGGCCGGGAGATAACCGTCTCAGCCAAGATTGGCCTGACTAGTTAATCGCCCTCGCAAACAGCCACTGACAAATTACGCGGTTATCCTTGACAGCGCTGGGCCTGGCCCCTGAAATCCAGAGGGCCAGCTGCGCTGGCAGGAGATAACCGCCCTACGCCATAGACGACGCTCAAAACATCAGTCGCTTCCGAGCCCAATTCAGTATCACTCGGCGATGGTCAGACCACGAGACAACGGGCTTGGGCTTTCCGTAAACCCGCCCGAGCCCGGTAAAAGGCAACCAGCCATAGATAGATCGGTGAATAATCCGGCTCGGGACGGGCAGATGCGTCTGGCACGAGCCGGGGAGAAGTCAAATCGGCGGTGGCAGGACAAAGGATGATCCGGCTCGAGATGGACACAATGTGTACAAACACGGGGTATACAGACGAGATGTACAAACGCGAGCCGGAGAAGAGCCGGTCAGACAAGGGCAGAATAGCGAATCACCGGGCTCGCGCCAGCCATCTAGCCATCTACCAACCAAAGTGTCCGCAGCGGATTGGCCATAGACTTCGTGTTTTTAGGCTTCGCCTGAGTACACCCACCTTTGGGAAGCCAGTGTCTGCAACTGATATGCGAAATACAGCATCTGGACGACCATGAGTGCGGACACTTTGGCGGAATCCAATTCCACACCATGGTCCTTTTCCACCATAGTCAGATAGCTCTGATTCGTGGCGTGGCACCCCTCGGACTTCTGGTCCCATGGGGTGGTCTCTAAGGGACCTTGCCCGGAGTGGCGCCGCAAGGACCATGTCCGGACTTACTGATGGCTTCGCCGACGGGGTGATTCAACGGTAGCAGAGGGCGGTTATCTCCTGCCAGCACGCTGTCAGGGATAACCGCGATGATAGTCAGTGGCGGCCGAAGGGAATAATCGAGGTGATTGGCAGGTCGTTGCTGAAGCGGGTTTTCTCCCGTCCAGGTCCGCAGGAGCCTGAGAATGGGCTCCCGGACCTGAACGAGGAAACCCCCAACCGGCCGCTCGATAGGGAAAATCTGCCACTCGATGGGTGAAAGCCGCTATCCCGAGTGGTGAGTAGGAGAGGCCGGTTTACACACCGATGTGTGTGAAAGAGGGGCGCCGTGAGTAGAGATGGTCGTTTGACTCACCGGAGGCGCCGAAAG
>JAEEOM010000115.1 GCA_016284265.1 Bacteroidales bacterium
TCTCGGCAGGGATATACTCGATGAAGCACTTCCCTCGCTCGACGCTCTTCAAGAAAACCAGACCGTCGTCAAAACGGTCTGCCAGCCAGGCTTTCTTGGACGATACCTGGACGTCCTTATTGTTTGAAATGGCGCAACAGATATGCTCCTTTTCCAGATTGTCTTTTGTAACCCTGATATATTCCATGTTTCTACCCATTTACTTATGAATATACATCCTGGACTTTTCCGGCTCGCCGTCACCTTGCACTCGCCCCTCCTGAATGGCCGCAAAGGTCGCAACAGCGGCCACGACGGCGACGGGAATCACGGTCCAGAAAAAAGTCGGCACGGCCAGGAAAAGCAGGAAGCCGGTCAACTTGTTGGCCATGGTATGAGGGAAGCAGAACCGTTTGAAGACAGCCAAGGCCGATACCTGATTGACAATCTTGATAACGATGATGATTCCAGCCCAGATCCAAAGCCACGAGGGAATCGACAGGAGCGGCAGCAGCCGGATGGCGCAACAGACCACGAATGACAAATCGGCCAAGCTGTCCAGGATGGCCCCGCCCCTGGTTTCCGCATGGAGCTTCCTGGCCAACCAACCATCGGCCATGTCACTGATGCCGCAGAGGGCATAGATTGCCCAGAAGGTCGCCCCGGCCGGCTTGCAGAACAACAAGCCCAGGGCGCCGATAATCCTCAGCACCGAGATAACATTCGGCCCATGCCGCCAGAAGGCAACCCGTTGGTTCATGCTCTTTTTATGGGATGCCGGATAACCGTTTTCCAATTCTCAGGAGCGACCTTGCGGGCGTCGGAGAGATAAATCTCATGGTGCAGGCGCGTTGCCGAGAGATCATTCATATAGCCATTTTCCGCCAGGTACTGGTCCATCAGCGCAACTGATGCGGGCTCGTCATCGTAAGGGCCGATATGCATGATCTGCACGCAAAGACCTTCGTCAATCGTCAGGAACTCCGCCTTGGAGCAATCCACCTTTTTCTTTTTGGATGCGGCCTTGACCGCCCAGTCAAAATCGGCCTTGGTGATAAAATCCGGCAGACGGATGACGGAAATCCAGCAGAAGGTCGATTTGTCGCTGTAATCGATGCCGTCAATGCCCTCCTGCCACCAGAAACCCTCCAGCGGTGGAACGACATACTCATAGAAGCCTTCAATCCGATGGTCCGTCTTGTAACTCATTTTCAGGGTATAGGCAACGGCATACAGGATGCCGATGGCCTGCTGATAGGCGCCGCCTTCCTCGTTGGGATCGCCCTTGCCGCGCACCGCGATGTAGTTCGCCTTCGGGACCGTCACAACCACTGGTTTTGCCGGCGGGAGATAGAACTCCTTGTATTCTTTCTTGAAATCAAAGGCCATCTTTCTGCGTTTTGATCATGCTTTCAAAGATTCGTGTTCTTCATATCACTTCCAGATAGAAACTCACCGGCCGGAAGCCGTCGTTACAGCTGATCATGGCGCTCATAGGGTTCTTCATCCACCCGTCAAAGAAGTTTCCCTCACCCCGGGCCAGCGCCTCGACGAATTCCCGCATGGAGCCCCAGGCCGAAGGGCACATCCCTTCCGGGCATTTTCCATCGACGGAAATCCACTCCTGCCCCTCCTGCACATCGCATGCGTGCTCGATGGGGTTCTCATATTTCGCCATCAAATCCGGATACGACGCCTTCCGGATGGCCGTGATTCTGATTTTCATTTGAATAAAAAGTTCTGTGGAGTGTTACAGAGAACCCGGTGCCCCCCGGTAAACCTTTAAATCTGAAGTTGGCGAACCAGGAGGTACCCCCATGCAACCAGGGCGATACCGACAACCACGCTGAAGGCTACATACCCGACAAAGCCCCATAGATTACCGCCCTGCAACATCATCAGCGCCTCCTTCGAGAAAGACGAGAAGGTCGTAAAGCCACCGCAAAAGCCCACGGTCAGGAACAAGGCCCAGTTGCCGCCCTCGGTGCCGTTCTTACTGAAGACGCCCCAGAGAAGGCCGATCAAGAAGCATCCGGCCAGGTTCACAGCCAGCGTGGCCCAAGGGAATCCCTTGATGCCTTTCAGCGCCAACGATACAAGATAACGACCTGCGCCACCCAAGAAACTGCCGGCGCCAACCGCCAATATGGTTTTGATAAGTTCCATC
>JAEEOM010000116.1 GCA_016284265.1 Bacteroidales bacterium
CGCAGCGAGATGGCGAAACCGCCGGAGCGGGCCATCCATAATTTCAGGACGGTAGAGGAATCCACAGTCTGTTTCGTGATGGTATATGCCTGCGGGTTGGTTTCGAAGTCGGCGCCGGGGGCATCGGCGTAGATGGTGGCTTCATATTGCAGGCCGGGTTGCAGGAAATCCAGTTTGACGTCAAACGTACGGGCGTTTTCGTCAGTGATGCCGCCCACATACCATACGTCATGCTGCCGGCCCCCTGCATTTACGAACTCCCAGACGCTGGATTTGCCGCTTAAGCGGCCTGCGTTTAGGGTCGCATACTTCGGGTGACGGGCTGTGATGATATAGGCGCCCGGCTCGGCTTCCAGGTACAGGCTCTTGTCCCAGTCGACGGCTACGTCCTTGATGAACTGGAAGGCGTCCATGAAGCGGGCGTAATTCTCGGGCAGGTCGGCCGCCATCTGGAGCGGCGAGTAGAAGGTCACGTAGAGGCCCAGCTGGTTGCAGAGCGTGTGGCGCATCTTCTGATTGTCGTCCGGGTTCACCTTGTGGATGTCCATCTCGAAGATGCCGGGCGTGAAGTCCATCGGACCGCCCTGCAGCCGGGTGAAGGGCAGGATGGTGGTGTGGCCCGGTTCGATGATACTGCGGAACTCGTTGCCCATGGCGCTCTCGTTGCCGATCATGTTGGGCCAGGTGCGGCACAGGCCGGTGGGCCGGACAGCTTCGTGGGCGTCGACCATGATGTGATGCTTCGCGGCCTCGACGATGGCGTAGTGGTAGTGGTTATTGATAGGCTGGCTGTAGTGGTGCTCTCCATACGGAATGATCGCGCCCACGTAACCGCTCTTGACGGCGTCGTAGCCATACTGGTTCATCAACGTGTAGGCCTGTTCCATCCAGCGTTCGTAGTTGACGGTGGAGGAGGAGCTTTCGTGATGCATGATCAGCCGGATGCCTTTCTGGTGGGCATACTGGTTGAGCGCGGGCAGATCAAAATCCGGGTAGGGCGTCAGGAAGTCGAAGACGAAATCTTTCTGGCAGCCGTACCAGTCTTCCCAGCCTTCGTTCCAGCCTTCAATCAGCAAGGCGTCGAAACCATTTTCCGCCGCAAAGTCAATATAACGCCGCACGTTCGCATTGTTCGCGCCGTGCCGGCCGTGCGGCTTGGAGTGCGCGTAGTCCGTTACGCCCAGTTGGACCGAAGGATAGTCGCTCGTGTAGGACCAATGGCTCTTGCCTGTGATCATTTCCCACCAGACACCCATGTATTTGACAGGATGAATCCAGCTGACATCTTCCAGGACGCAAGGGTCGTTGAGGTTGAGGATCAGCCTGGAAGCCAGCACTTCCGTGGCGGAGGTGCAGACCATGACGGTACGCCAGGGCGTTTTGCAGGGCGCCTGCATGCGGCCCTTCACGCCTTCTGCATCGGGCGTCAGGTTGGCGCGCAGCACATGGTCAGTTTCGCCCCAGTCCAGATGCATTGTGGGATAATCGAGCGTGGCGGCTTCGTGGATGTTGAGATAGAGGCCGGCATCGGTCTTCAACTGCAGGGCAGTCTGGACCCCGGTAGGCGAGGACTGGACCCGCGGCCAGCCGCCTTTCGCGCGTACGGAATCGGTGGCGGTCCGGACTTCAGCGAGCCGGGATTCCGTGGGGCAGAATTCCTGGATGTCATAATCGCCGGGCACCCACCAGGCCATCGGGTCTTCGGTCAGGGCGAATTCCGTCAGTTCCTCCCGGATCTTGAAGTAGGTCAGTTTGTTCTCCAGCGGGAATTCGTAGCGGAAACCCAGGCCGTCGTCGTAGAGACGGAAGCGGATGTCCATGGCTTCGCCTGAATCCTTCTTGAGGTTGACCAACAGTTCGTTATAATGGTTCCGGATCTGCGCTTCCTCGCCCCAGACCGGTTCCCAGGTTTCGTCGAAAGTGTCGAAAGCGGAGCCGGTCAAGGTGAATCCCTGGTCCAGGCTTTCCCGGTCGATCAGTTCAAATCCCAGACGGGAAGGCAGGATCACGGCTTTTCCGGCCCGGTCCAGCGTATAGGTCGGCACACCGTCCACGACGGCGAATTTCAGTTCCAGCTGGGTGTCCGGGCTGCGGAGCGCCAAGGCGTCGGCCGGCATCCGGACTGCTTTCGGGGAACATGCACATACCAGCAGAAGGAGCGCCGGCAGGAAAAAGGTACTTAATCGGTTCATATCAGTGTCGGTTTTTTTTCTTCAGATAGGCAATCAAGAATTCAGGACGGTCGGTCTGGATGATGGAGCAACCCAGGTCGAGGATCGGTCCGTACACGGTGTCGGGATCTTCGCTGTCAAAGGCCCGGTCGTCATCGTAGCCACCGCACAGGGATGCCCAGAGGGTATTGATCCAGAGTTTGGCGCCGGAATCGAGAACCCGGCGGGCCACGTTGCGGGTGTTGTCATCGAGCTGGCCGAAACAGATCTCATAGGCAAGTTGGGAGGGTTTCGCGGCGATATATTCGTCAAAGAGAGCCATTTTTTCGGGAGGAGCGACATTGATGACCGGCATATAGAGCAGATTGTGGTCGTGTCCGGCCATCCTTTCCTGGACGACGGAGAGCGGTTGCCCGCTCTTGATCAGGATCTGGTCGGTCATGCCAAGCTCTTCGGCCATGGACAGGACCCTGTCGTAGTATTCGTATCCCTGGTCCACATTGACGAGGATGCGGTCTTTGCAGATTTCCAGCGCCTGTCGCAGTGTCGGCATCTTGAGTCCGGGGATGGCAATGCCGTGTCCGCGTTTCAGGTCGAAGGCTTGCAGTTCCGCATAGGTATAGTCGCTGACGGGGCCCCGGCCGGTTGTCGTCCGGTCCAGTGTCCAGTCGTGGCAGAGCACCAATACGCTGTCTTTCGTCTGCTTCAGGTCCAGTTCCATGACATCCACGCCCATCCGGATGACCGATTCGATGGCCGGAAGCGAGTTTTCCGGATAGTTCCGCCAGTCGCCCCGGTGCGAGACCACCAGGACATAACGGGAACTGGGATCGTGCAGGGCGGCCAGGGCTTTCTTCAGGGTGCTGGTCTCTTCTGGTTGGGATGTAGGGCGGATTCGCGGGCTGCAGGCGTAGAAAGCCAGGGTCGCGGCCAGGGCGATGGTCAGAATGCCCGAAAGATAACTGGGGAGGGCGGATGAGGGGTTACGCATGCTGGAAATCGAGGTCTTTTATAAAAGAGGCGAGGTCGATGATGACTTGGACGTAGTCGGTCGAGGTAATGGGGAAGACGTAGTCGGCGGCGGCAGCGTACAGTGGCCGCCGTGCTTCGTATAGATCGCGGATTTGTGCCGGGGTCCGTCCATGAAGCAGCGGCCGGTCGGCATTGCCGAGCTCGGAGAGGATGATGTCGAAGGAGGTATCGAGCCAGATGAGCATGGCACGTTCGCGGATGAACTGCCGGTTTTCTTCGCGCAGCACTGTTCCTCCGCCCAGCGCCAGCACGGTCGGATCTGTCGTCTGCAGTGCTTCTTTGAGCATGGCAGATTCGATCTCGCGGAAGCGGGCTTCGCCCTGCGAGGCAAAGATCTCGGCAGGTGAGCCGTGTGCCTCGGTGATCCGTTCGTCGAGATCGACGAACGTCCAGCCGAGCCGTTCGGCCGCCGCCCGTCCGAACGTCGTCTTTCCGCTTGCCATAAAGCCTGTCAACGCTGCGATCATGTGGCGCGTAAATAGTTGATAATCAATGTTTTTGGTGCCACACCGTTAGCGGGTTAAAACAAGGTGGGTTCGGAAGGGTTGCTCCAGTTGGGCTCATCGGGCTGGTCGACGCCGAGGCTCGGGAGCGACTGCGGCGCATCTGTACTGTCAGTGACGTCTGGATCGTCCGGCAGGTCCGGTTCTTCCGGTTCTTCCGGTTCCGGCTCCTCTTTTACCAGCGGCTCCACGAAACGGACTGCCTTGATGTCCAGCCAGGAGACCTTCTTGCCCTTGGCCCGGAAACCTTTCTTTCCGATGTATTCGGCCACGTCAATCCGTTCCGGTTCCTTGCCGGCATTCTTTCCCTTGAAGCTTACCTCGAGTTGAGGCCAGGTGTCTTCGCTCAGTTCCAGCAGTTTCGAGTTCTTGCCTTCGGCAATGAAGTTTACCGCGATCCCGCTGTTCGGTTCAAAGCCGAAGCGCTTGATGTACCAGGCCTTGGCAGGTCCGTCGTAGTAGAGTGCCGAGAATGTTTTTTCGGGATCGAATTTTTCCAGCAACAGGATGTCGCCCTGAAAGTGGGTACTCAGGTCGAAGCCCGTCGTATAGTAGGTGCCGTCCTTGCAGACGACCAGGATGAGGTCGCCGTCGGAGAATTCTCCCAGGTAGCGGCCGCGGCCGGCGTCGTTGAGGCGCCAGATGTCTTCGTCGAGCCAGACCTGTTTGCCGGCAAGCGTTGATACGCCTTTGGCTTTGAGCGTGATGCGTTGGATGGCGTTCTTGCTGGTAACCACATTGCCACGGGAGGTACGTCCCTTGATGGCCAGGTCGGCAAAGTTGTATTCGTCCACCAGTTTCTTGAGCTTCGGGCGGGGACGGTACTGGATGCGGAGCACCTCCGCCTCGCCGTTGCTGTTGGCCGTGAACCACAGGACCGTCGAGCCAGGCTTGCCCAGCGTCAGGTCGTATTCCTTGTCGCGGGTGATGCCCGTGATGGCGAAGCGCTTGGCGTAATAGACGCCGCCCGGCTTGCCGTCGCGGTAAACCACATTGTAAACCGTGCGTTCGTCGCGGCGGTTGAACACGGCGGCATGGATGATGTCCTTGCCGATGAAGGCTTTGTCCTTGACCTTGGTCACCAGATACTTGCCGTTCTTCATGAAGACCACGATCTCGGCGATGTCCGAGCAGTCGCAGATGT
Source organism: Bacteroidales bacterium (assembly GCA_016284265.1). GTDB lineage: Bacteria > Bacteroidota > Bacteroidia > Bacteroidales > UBA932 > Cacconaster. The sequence goes on from JAEEOM010000116.1 coordinate 4,851, forward strand.
ATTCGGCCCCGTCGATCTTTTTCTGGTCGGTGCCCACGAAGCCGTCGGCCTTGTTGGCGTAGAGCTTGGCGTTGAGGGTGATGACCTTCTCGGCCTGGATGTTCTCGAAGGTCGAGACTTCGGTCTTGCGGGGGAAGCGGGCGCCGTACTTCCGCTTGAGCTGCTGGAAGTAACGGATCGTGAATTCGGTGAGATGCTCCAGGTTGTTCTTCACCTCTTCGATGTCGGCTTCAATGCCGCGGATCTTCTCCTCGGCGGCCTTGATGTCGAAGCGCGAGATCTTGCGCACGGGCTTCTCGACCAGCTTGGCGATGTCTTCCGACGTGATGGGACGCCGCAGCAGCGACTGGTACTTGCCCATCTCACGCTCCACGTCTTTCAACTGTTCTTCCCACGAAGCCGCATCGTTCTCGAGGATGCGGTACACTTTCTTTTCAAAGAAGATCTTTTCGAGCGAGGACCAGTGCCAGTCGCCCTCGAGTTCGTCGAGGAGGATCTGCAGCTCCTGCTGGAAAAGGTCCTTCGTGTGGAAGGCATTGTAGCGCAGGATTTCATCCACGCCCAGGAAGTGCGGCTTGCGGTCCATGATCACGCAGGCGTTGGGGGAGAGGGCCACTTCGCAGTTGGTAAAGGCGTAGAGGGCGTCGATGGTCTTGTCGGGTGAAACGTCGTTCTGCAGCGTGATGTTGATCTCCACGCCGCTGCTCGACATGTCGTCCACTTTCTTGATCTTGATCTTGCCCTTGTCGCTGGCCTTGATGATGGAGTCGATCAGGCTCTCGGTAGTCTGGCCATAGGGAATCTCGGTGATGCTGAGCGTGCGCTTGTCGGTCTTGACGATGCGTGCGCGGATTTTGACCTTGCCGCCCCGCAGGCCATTGTTGTAACGGGAGCAGTCGATCAGGCCGCCTGTCGGGAAGTCGGGATACAACTCGAACGGCTTGTCGCGGAGCGCAGCCACGCAGGCATCGAGCAGTTCGTTGAAATTGTGGGGCAGGATCTTGACGGAGAGGCCTACGGCGATACCGTCGGTTCCCTGAGCGAGCAGCAGCGGGAACTTCATGGGCAGGACCACGGGCTCCTGGTTCGTGCCGTCGTAGGAAGGAATCCACTCCGTGATCTTCTTGTTGAAGGCGACTTCCAGCGCGAATTTGCTCAGCCGCGCTTCGATGTAACGCGAGGCGGCGGCCGCATCGCCGGTGAAGATGTTGCCCCAGTTGCCCTGCGTGTCGATCAGGTACTCTTTCTGGCCCAGGCCGACGAGTGCGTCTTTGATCGAGGCGTCGCCGTGCGGATGGTATTTCATCGTGTCGCCCACGATGCCGGCCACCTTGTGGTAGTGGCCGTCCTCCACTTTCTGCATGGCGTGCAGGATGCGTCGCTGCACCGGCTTGAGACCGTCCTCGATGTGGGGGACGGCGCGGTCCAGGATCACATAGGAGGCATAGTCGAGGAACCAGTCGCGGTACATGCCCGAGAGCTTGTACTTGTTCTCGCCTTCGGCCACCAGCCGGTCGTATTTGTCCTGTGTGGGGTCGGCGGCATCCTCGTCCACGGTCTGGTCCGTTTCTTCTTCCTCCGGGAGATCTTCGCTTCTCTCTTCCAGTTCGTCCAACTCGTCGTCTTCTTTCATGTGGGGTCGCCTTTAGTCCTGTATGTATCCAAATTTCCGAAGCATCTTCTTGTCTTCGCGCCAGTTGGGCTCCACTTTCACGAATACCTGCAGGAAGACCTTCTTCTGGAAGAAGTCTTCCATCTCCAGGCGCGCCTGGGTGGCCACCCGCTTGAGGGCACTTCCGCCCTTGCCGATGAGGATGCCTTTCTGGGAGTCACGCATCACGTTGATCACGGCTCCGATATCGTATCGTTCATCTCCCTCCTTGAAGCGTTCGATCACCACTTCGGTACAGTAGGGGATTTCCTTGTCATAGTTTTCAAGAATCTTCTCGCGGATGATTTCTGAGGCGAAGAAGCGCATGCTCTTGTCGGTGAACTGCTCCTTGTCGTACCAGGGCGGGCAGACCGGCAGTTTTCCGACGATCGTTTCGAGGATGCCTTCCAGGTTGAAGCGCTCTTTGGCGGAAACGGGGAAGATCTCGGCTTTCGGTACGAGTTCCTGCCATTCCTGGATGAGTTTCAGCACGGTGGGCTGGTCGCTCAGGTCGATCTTGTTGAGGACGATGAGCACGGGACACTCCAGCCGCTGCAGTTTCTCGATGTATTCCGCGTTCTTGTCTTTCTTTTCCACCACGTCAGTGACGTAGACGATCACATCGGCGTCGCCGATGGCCACATCCACGAAGTCGAGCATACTTTGCTGTAGCGCGTAGGTGGGCTTGAGGATGCCCGGCGTGTCGGAGAAGACGATCTGCCAGTCTTCTCCGTTGAGGATGCCCATGATGCGGTGGCGGGTGGTCTGGGCCTTGGCCGTCACGATCGAGAGGTTTTCGCCCAGCAGGGCGTTCATCAGCGTGGATTTGCCGACGTTCGGGTTGCCGATGATGTTGACGAAGCCCGAGCGGTGCTGCTTCGGGGTCTGTTTATTCTCTTCCATTATTCGAACGCCCCCATCTTCAACAGTCCGATCTCTTTTTCGTCGAGGAAGCGCCAAGCGCCGCGGCGGAGGTTTTTCTTGGTCAGGCCGGCGAAATAGACGCGGTCGAGTTTCTTGACCTTGTAGCCCAGGTGCTCGAAGATGCGGCGGACGATGCGGTTGCGGCCGGAGTGGATTTCCAGGCCGATCTGCGCCTTGTCGCCTTCCACGTAGGAGAGGGCGTCGGCCGCGATAGGGCCGTCTTCCAGTTCGATGCCGTTGAGAATCTGGTCGAAGTCTTCCTTCTTGAGATTCTTGTCGAGCGTGGCGTGGTAGATCTTGCGGATTTCGTGTTTCGGATGGGTCAGTTTTTCTGTCAGGTCGCCGTCATTGGTGAAGAGGAGCACGCCTGTGGTGGCCTTGTCGAGGCGGCCGACCGGGAACACGCGTTCCGGACAGAGCGTCTTGGAGATAAGATCCATCACAGTGCGGTCAGCGTGGGGATCGGCCATCGTCGTGACAAAGTCCTTGGGCTTGTTCATCACGAGATAGACTTTCTTCTCGCCCTTGATGCGCTGGCCATTGAACCGGACGTCGTCCTTGAGGGGATCGATCCGGGTGCCCAGTTCCGTAACGATCGTGCCGTTGACGGTCACCAGACCGGTTTCGATGTAGGTGTCGGCCTCCCGGCGGGAGCAGATGCCGGAGTTGGCGATGAACTTGTTGAGGCGCACAGGCCCGTTTTCTTCGGCAGGGGCTGCATCCTTCGGCTTCGGCGTGTATTTCTTCCGGTAGTCGGGCTTTCGGTCATCGTAGGGCTTGCGGCCATAAGGTTTCTGGTCATCGGACTTCCGCTCGTAGGGCTTCTTTTCGTAGGGCTTCTTTTCGTAGGGTTTCCGGTCATCTCTACGACCGTAGGTTTTACTTCTCTCGCCTGCGGCTCGGGTCGGCGCGTCGGACCGATTCTCATCGGTGGCGCTATGGCCGTATGATCTGCGCTGTGGACGGCGCTTGTCGTCATCGCTGCGCTTCGTGTAGGGGCGTTTGGAACGCGGTTTTTCTTCCATAGGAACTATCAGTGTAGAATAAGTGCATATTATCCTGCAAATTTAGTTTAAACCGCGAAATTATCCTATTTTTGAAAGTCAAATCTTTAGCTGGAGGATCTGTGATGAGAGATGTTTTCCGTTTCGCCCTGGATTCTGTACTGGCCAACCGCCGAAGGATGTGGTTGACCGTAGCCATTATCGCCGTCGGAGTCGCTTCGCTGGTCGGCATCCAGACGGCCGTGTCCATTCTGGCCGATGAGGTGGCCGGCAGCCTAGGCCGTGCCGGCGCCGGCCGTTTCACCCTGCAGGCCCGCGACGACGCGTCGCCGATCACGCTCCGTCAGGCTCAACAGTTCATTGGGCCCGTCATGCCCGGCTTGACCGGGCATCTCAACGCCCCGTTCCGCTCCGCTACAGCATGGTCGGTACGGACAACGATGGCGCAAGTCCGCTGTGGCGGGGTGGCGACGGATCCGGTGGTACGCGTCGTGGCCTGCGATGAGAATTATCCGTCGGTTTACGATGTCCGCTTGACAGCCGGTCGCAGTTTTACGGCGCGGGAAGTCGAGGGGCATCAGCCGGTTGCCTTGCTGGGCGACAATGTCCGGAAGAAACTCTTCGGGACGGAAGACGGGCTGGGGGAGATGGTCTCCTTCGCGGGTGGCCGCTATCGCGTGGTCGGTGTGCTGGCCCGCGAAGGGGCTCTATACGGGTCTAGCCTGGATGCGTCCCTGCTGATTCCCATCGACGCTTCATCCCTTTCGTGCTGCATTACCGTCCGTGTTCCTCCCGCTGTGTCTGAATCGGCGGCCCTGGCGGAGGCCGGGCAGCGGCTGGCCGCCGTACGGCGGCTGCCGCCCGGCGCCGAGCCCGATTTCGAGGTCGTCCAGGCCGACGGGGCCGAGGCTACGCTGGCCTCTCTTCGTTCAAAACTTTCGCTGGTGGCCCTGGCCATCGGCCTGGTAACGATGCTGGGCGCTTCGACGGGATTGATGAACAGCCTGCTCGTATCGGTGAAACAGCGTACCCGTGAAATAGGGACGCGCCGGGCCCTGGGGGCACGGGCGCGTACCATTTCCCGGCAATTCCTGCTGGAATCGGTGGTAATCGGCCAGATGGGCAATCTTGCCGGCGTCCTGCTCGGCCTGCTTTTCGGCGGTTTGACAGCGTTGGCGCTGGACGGCCGTTTCGTCGTCCCCTGGCCGTGGCTCGGGGCGGCGACGCTCCTGTCGCTGGCCGTCAGTCTCGCCTCCGGCGTCCTGCCGGCCCGCCGCGCCGCCGCCCTCGACCCGATCAAGGCTTTGCGGAGTTTATAGGAGTTAATGGTTTTATTCTTACATTTGCTTTCAGAACCCCGATTCCAACCCTATGAAAAAGATCTTATTTCTTTATGCGGCATTGCTGACCGCGCTGATGATTTCCTCCTGCAAGAGCGAAGAGAATACCGCGAAAACGACGGGCGTCGACAATGAGACGATCCAGACCATCCTGAGCCGCAAGAGCGTGCGCTCCTTTACCGAGCAGGCCATTCCGGCCGAGTATATGGAGGCTATGCTGAAGGCTGCCATGGCCGCTCCTTCCGGCTCGAACATCCAGCCCTGGCATTTCGTGGTCGTGACCGACAAATCGCAATTCGGCCGTATTTTCGAGGACAATTTCAATCTGAAGACCTTCAATTCGGCCGCCGCCGTCGTAGTGTTCTGCGCCGATACGACGGTTACCCGTCCGCCGCGCAACAACCCGGACGGCGACCCTGTCACCCGTCCGAACGGAACTTGGCGCGACGATATGGGCGCCTGTACCGAAAACTTCCTCCTGGCCGCCGAATCGCTCGGCCTCGGCGCCGTGTGGACCGCTTCCTATCCCGACCCCGTCCGCTTCCTGACAATGAAACGCGAACTGGGCCTGCCCGATAATTTCCTGCCCTACTGCGCCGTGGCCGTCGGCTATCCCGCCAGCGACGAACAACCCAAAGACAAGTGGAAGCCCGAACGCATCCACTACAATCAGTGGTAATCCGTGGCAGATAAATCGCTGGGTATCAGCGATATCCTAAAAATCGGTTGCGTATTTTGACGCAACCGATTTTGATTAAAGCGCTGGTTGTCAAGCGGTTATCCGCCACACAAAACCCTAGATAATCTCGAACGTGGCGACTGGGGCCCAGCCTTGGCGGCCGTCGGCGATTTCGACTTTGGTCCAGTCGCCGACGTTGTCGAGCAGGCGGACTTTGGTCCCTTCGTGGAGGACGAACACCGTGTTGCCGCCGTCGGCAGGGGAACTCTTGACCGAGCAGACCGGAGCCGTGACGATGGCGCTGTCCTGCCGGGTGACGGCCCGCTTCTGCTGCAGCGAGAAAACAAAGGTGAAGACTGCCAGTATGAGAGCGACGCAGGCCAGAATGAACGACACCCGCCGCAGTGCCAGGGAGGCACCGTTCCGGAAGAGCGTCAGCAGGACGCCGACCACTAGCAACAATCCCAGCGTAATCCAGGCCCAGGCGTTGGCTCCGCAGGATTGCCGCAGGTTCCGGAACCACGAGACGAGGATGAAATCCGGTACGGAATCGATCTTGTCCAACGTCAACTGCCGGGCGATTTCCAGATTGTGGGCTGCATCGTCATGGGATGGATCCACCTTGAGTGCCCGCTCGAAGTTGAGGATCGCGTGGGCGTTGTCGCCGAGCTTGAAATAGGTGTTGCCGATATTGTAGTACAGGTCGGCGCTCTCGAGCTGTTCGCCCTCAATCATCTGGTAATAATTCAGGGCGTTCTGCCACTGCTCCGCGGCGAAGGCCTCGCCGGCCTTCTGCCAGAGTCCGGCCACATCTTCCTGGGCATAAGCAGGAGCCGCGCCTAAAGTAAGCGAGGCTAGCAGCAAGAGCATAGCCGCACCGGCGGCGTTTTTCCTGGAAGCCTTGGCGGGATTCTTCAGCTGGGCTTCGATGTCGGAGATGGCCTGGACGGCTACGTTGTATTCGTTCTCCATCTGCGTCTGTCCGCTGTCCGGTGCATAACGGGCATATTCGCATTTGTCGATCAAGTCGGTCAGTTTCGCGATGCTCTCGTCGCGCACGCCCCGCTCCCGGAGTTTTTCGCTGACCGTTTCTTTCGACAGGTCGGCTGCCGGAATCATCAGTTTGTCGGAGACATAACCGAGCAAGGCCTTGTGTAGTTCCTCGTAATAGGCACCGCCCAGGTTCTTGCGGAGATAATCTTCGGCCTGCCGCAGGCGCGTCCGGGCCATCTTGTTGGCGCGCCGGTTCCTTGAGCCGGCCACGTCGGCCCGACGGGCCTGTGAGAACCGCAGCAGCCGGTTGACGATGGCAGTCAGGATGGCGAGTGTAATCATCAGCAGATAAAACAAGGGGGACCCGGCAAAAAAAGCGCCTTTCTTCTTGAGATGCCCGTCGCCCAGGGCGATGTAGCGGATATCTTCTGACAAGCTGCGGACTCCTTGCCGGTTGGAGCCCGGCATCACGACTCCGCCGCCGGACACCTCTTCTCCTTTCTCGACGGTTACCGGAATGTCGCCGGTAGAAGTGGTAACATACTTCCCATGGGCATTGTCATAGTAACTGTACTCAATCGACGGGATCACGAAATCACCGTGGCTGCGCGGTATGAACGGGAATTCAAAGGTTTTCGATCCACTGGTGCCGCTGGCCGATGTCTTGTCGGTACTCTTGAGATCATAGACCTCGAAGTCGGGCGGGAAATTCACTTTCGGCGCCTCGAGCATCGAAAGGTTTCCGTTTCCGGAAATGGTGACGATGAGTGCAGCGGCTTCGTTCGACTTGATGCCCTCCTTGCTCAACTTCGCAGTGACCTTGAAATCGCCTACGCCGCCCGCAAAGGAGGCCGGGGCGCCCGCAGGCAAGTCGCGCACATTGACCTGGAGGGTCTGCGTGCTGATCCGTTTGCGGATGGTCTGATACTGGTCGAAGAAATCGTCGAAGATCGAGAGCGGACTGCCACTCGAGGTGCGGACGCGGACCTGGCAGACCATTTCCGCCGGGTCGATGGTAAGTTTTCCGCTTTGCTGGGGGATCAGCACCCACTGGCGCAGCAGGGCGGCGTTGTAGATGGCGCCGTTCACATTCTCCCGTTTGAATTCCAGATTGCTGACCGAAACCGTCTCCTTGCTCCAGAAGCCGTTGAAGGTAGGGAATTTGATATCCTCGAACCCGCTGATATCGGCGCGGGTGTAGATCTTGAGTGTGGCAGTAACGGGTTCGCCCTTGACCACGTTGTTTTTATTGAGTGTCAGGCGCAGATAGATGTCCTGGCCGGAGACGGTTCCCGTGACGGTGGGATCATTGTCCCGCGGCTGGGTCTGGCTCTGCTGTCCCTGTTGTTGCTGCTGCGAACCACCGCTTCCCTGGGTATTGGCCTGCTGGTCAGCGGCAACTACTTCGATTTTCAGGGAGGAAGAGGTAACGGTGCTCTTTTCCACGGTCGCCGTAGCGGCGGCAAGGGTGAAGGTGCCGGTGCGCTTGGGCTGCAGCAGATAAGTCACGGTCTCCTGGTGTGAAGAAGTGCGCTTGCCGTTCACGATGCTGGTGCTGGACATCGAGCCCTTCTGCGGCCCCCAGACTACGTCGAAGTCGTCGGTGCCCGGCCATTCGAAGTCACTCATCTTGCCGTCGGCGGTAAAGACGATGCGGAACGTCTCGTCAAGGGAGACGACTCCCGGTCCTTCGACCTTCAGCGTCTGGGCCGTGGCGGTCAGTGCGCTGAAGCACAGCAGCCATGTCAATATGCGTTTCATAGGGCAGATTACCAATTTTTCTCTTTCTGTTTCGATTTCAGTTTCGCAGCTTTCTCTTTCTTGACCTTGTCCTGGGTGTCTTTCTCCTGGGCCTGGATCGCCTGCAGCATCTGCTGGGCGGCCTGCGGTGTTATCTTCGGCTGCTGACCCTGCTGATTCTGCTGCTGATCTTGATTCTGATCCTGATTCTGCTGATTCTGATCCTGGTTCTGATCGTTGTTCTGGTCCTGGTGATCCTGGTTCTGGTCTTTATTCTGCTGATCGTTGTTCTGCTGATCCTGATTCTGGTCGTTGTTCTGGTTCTGATCCTGGTTTTGATCCTGGTTCTGGTCGTTGTTCCCGCCGCCCCCGTTCTGCTGCTCGTTCTCGAGCATCTTCTGGGCGTAGGCCAGGTTGGCCTTGGTCTCCATGTCGTCGGGATTCCTCCGCAGGGCATTCTTGTAGGCATCGACGGCACCCTGCCAGGAACGCTGTTTCAGCTGCGAATTGCCCAGGTTGTGGTAGGCGTCGGCTCCATGCTTCCCTTTAGCCAGCGAATCGATGCCGGCCTTGTAGTAGCGGTCAGCTTCGGTATAATTCTCGGTCCGGTAAAACGTATTGCCCAGATTATAATCGGCCGTTACGGAAGTGGAGTCGGCCACCAGGGCTTTTTTGTAGTTGATCTCGGCCTGCGGCCAGTGTTCCTTGCGGAAGTCCCGGTTGCCGCGGCGCACGCCGGCCCGCTCGCTCTGCGCGAAGCAGGCGGCTGCGGCCAGCATAAGGATCAATCCGGTGCAAAGCAATCGTTTCATGGTCATTTCCTGAACAGATGCCGCCGTGCCTTCGTTTCCGGAACCAGCAGTTCGAGAATCAGGAAGAAAAGCGCGATGGCGAAGAAATACATGTATTGTTCGTCGAAGTCCTCAAAGACGACGGAGTTGAACTGCTCCTTGTCGAGGGCGCGGATGTCATCGATGATGGGGTTGAGGCCGAATTCGGCGGCGCCGGCCCGGACATACTTGCCGTTGCCGGCTCCGGCAATCTCCTGCAGGATTTCCTCGTCGAGCCGGGAGACCACGATCTCGCCGTTACGGTCTTTCATCAGGCTTCCGTTCTTGGGAATCGGTTTGCCCTGCGGGGACCCTACGCCGATGCAGTAGATGCGGATGCCCTGTTCTGCGATGGTCCTGGCTGCGTCGAGTGCCTCGCCTTCGTGGTCTTCGCCGTCGGTAATCAGGATGATGGCGCGGGAGCGTTCGCTTTGGGTGCTGAAGCTGCGGGCTGAAGCCATGAGCGCTTCGGCCAGGTCGGTTCCCTGGATGGGGACGCTTTCCGTGTCAATGCTCTTGAGGAAGATCTTGGCCGAGACGTAGTCGGCGGTGATGGGAAGCTGGACGAAGGCCTGACCGGCGAAAACCACCAGACCGATGCGGTCGCCCTGTAATTTGTCCACGAGCCGGGAAATGGCGAGTTTGGAACGCTCCAGCCGGTTCGGGGAATAATCTTCCGCCAGCATGGAGTTGGAGACGTCGAGGGCGATCATCACTTCTACGCCCTGACTCTGGTGTTCTTTGAGCCGGGCGCCAAGTTGCGGCCGGGCCAGGCCGATGACGAAGAAGAACCACGCGGCGGCCAGCAGGCTTACCTTGAGCCAGCCTTTGCCGGTGGAGGCATCGGGCATGAGTTGTGCGACGAGCTCCGGATTGCCTAGCCGGGCGATGCGTTTGCGCCGCACGCGCAGATAGAGCGCATACGCCACGAAGAGCAGCGGGATGAGCAGCAGGAGCAGCAGATATTGACTTTGTGCCAGATAAACCATCAGGGAATCCTCCTCAAAATTACGAATCGCAGCAGCAGTTCCGCAAGCAGCGCAAAGAGGGCGATCAAAGCGAAACGCATGAAGAGTTCCGAATAGACGGGGAAACTGTCTACCGTGGTGCGGGTTTTCTCCATCTGGTTGATCTCGGAATAAATCTCCATCAGCTTGGTGTTGTTGATGGCCCGGAAATACTTGCCGCCGGTCTCCGAAGCGATCTGCTTGAGCAGGTCTTCATCGATTTCGACTTTCACGTTCTGGACTTGTACACCCCACGGTGTCATGAACGGGTAGGGCGCTTCGCCCATTGCGCCCACACCGATGGTATAGACGCGGATGTCGTAGGTCTTGGCGATTTCGGCCGCCATCAGGGGCGCGACCTCGCCGCTGTTGTTCATACCGTCGGTGAGCAGGATCACCACCTTGCTCTTGGCGTCGGAGTCTTTCAGGCGGGCGACGGCCGTGGCCAGGCCGTTGCCGATGGCCGTTCCGTCGTCGATCAGGCCGGTTTCCACCTCCTTCATCAGGTTGATCAGGGTGGCCCGGTCGGTGGTCAGCGGCGCCTGGGTGTAGCTCTCGCCGGCGAAAACCACGATGCCCATCCGGTCGGCCGGCCGGCTCGCGATGAATTCCATCGCGATATCCTTGGCGGCACCGATGCGGTCGGGCTTGAAGTCACGGGCGAGCATCGAAGTGGAGACGTCCATGGTCAGCACGATGTCGATGCCTTCGGTGTCCACCTTCTCGAAATTCTCCGAGGAGCGGGGTCGGGCGATGGCGACGATCAGGGCGGCCAGGGCAATCATCCGCAGGATGAAAGGGAGGTGCCGGCTCCAAGCGGCCAGCCGCCCGTTTCCGGTGTCCCACTGGGCAGCATCAGATACGGTCAGCGACGGCTGCCGGCCCCGCAGGCACCGCCATACATAGAGTGCGATGAGCGGAATCAGCAGCAGTTCCAGCCAGAGCAGATGCGGATATTCAAAAAACATAGGCTATTCTTCCTCCTCCTTTTCAATCGCCTTCATATAGGTCTCGTTCACGAACCGGATGGCGGTCGGAATCGCATTTTCGTTTTCCTCGTCGGTTGCGGTATGTTTGGCAAATTTGACGAAGTCGGCGGTTGTGAAAAGTTCTTTCATCCGTTCCATCAGCGACGGTTCGATCTCCTTGTCCTGGAGGTCGCGGAACATCTCGGCCGAGGTCTGTTCGAGGGCGGCCACGTCGTAGCGGTCGGCAATGTACTGCCGGAGCGCGTCGGTCACCTGGGTGTAGAACTGTTTCTGCTTGCCGTTCTGCCACAGTTTCTGGGAACGGGTCTTCTCGAGGCTGCGAAGCGCCACGATGTGCGGCGGATCCTGGACCACGGGTTTCCCGAAGAAGTCGCGGTGCTGGCGGCGGAGCCGGATCCAGCGGACGAGCAGCCAGACCAGCGCGGCGATCAGGAGCGCCAGTCCAACCCAAGGAATCACTTCCTTGAAGGTCAGGGGATAGCGGATCTGTCCCTTGATGTCATAGGGCTGGAACGTAGCGGTATCAATGGGAATGGTCGTGACGGCCAGGGTCGGACCCGCGTACGCGAGGGTATCGACCGTTCCGTCGGAGCGGGCCTTCAGCACGTAGAGCGGAGGCAGCACGTAGCTGCCGCTGTCAAAGCTGGTGAGGGTGACATGCCCGCGCAGGTTCATGAGCCCGTTTTTCGTGGAAAGGGTGTCGAGCACGAGATCGCCGAGCGCTTCCACGCCGGGTACGGGCTCCGGGCCGGGTTTGCTGATGCGGGCGCCTTCTCCCGGTGCGAGTTGCAGGTCGAGTGTCCACTCGATCTGGTCGCCGATCAGGATGGAGTCGCGGCTCAGGCGGCTCCGGAGTGCCGCGTCATCCTGTGCGCGGCAGAGTAACGTGCCGAGCGTCAGGGTCAGGATGAGCAGGAGATACTTCTTCATGGTCAGGCTCTGTTTTTGAAGAAGGTAATCAATTGTTTCACATAATCTTCGCCGGTGCCGATGCTGACCGTGTCGATACGGTAGCGGCGCAGGAGTGCCTGGGTGTTTTCGGCAGCCTGCCGGTTCCAGACTTCGTAATTGCGGCGCACGGCGGCCGATCCGGTGTTGACCCAGCGCCCACGACCGGTCTCCGCATCGCGCACATGGACAAGGCCCACGTCGGGCAGGGTCCGCTCCCGCGGGTCGAAGACGTTGATGACAGAGATGTCATGGCGGTTTGCGGCGATCTTGAGCGCTTCTTCGTAACGGGGATGCTGTGCGGCGTCGAGGTCGATCAAGTCGGAAAGCAGGAACGCGGTGCATCGCTTCTTCAGGGCATTGGTCAGGAACTGCAGGGCGGCGCCGATATCGGTGCCGCGGTCTTCCGGTTCAAACTCGACCAGGTCGCGGATGATGTGGAGCAAGTGGCTCCGTCCCTTTTTCGGGGGGATGAATTTCTCCACTTTGCTGCTGAAGAAAAGGGCGCCCACTTTGTCGTTGTTGATCGATGCGGAGAAAGAAAGCACGGCGGCGATTTCGGTCACCAGATCCTTTTTGGTCTGGCTGGTGGTGCCGAACAGCCGGGAGCCGCTCACATCGACGAGCAGCATCACGGTCAGTTCGCGTTCCTCCTCAAAGATCTTGACATACGGGGCGCGCAGGCGGGCGGTGACGTTCCAGTCCATATTGCGGACATCGTCTCCATACTGGTACTCCCGCACTTCGCTGAAAGCCATGCCGCGTCCTTTGAACGCGGAATGATACTCCCCGGCGAAGACCTGATGCGACAGCGCCTTCGTCTTGATCTCGATTTTCCGAACCTTCTTTAAAAGATCATTTTCCATAAACTATCTTCTTCTGTCCAGTCCTGTCATTCTCTTGGGAAACCATGCCACCCTCGGCAGTGTAAGAGGGAGGGGCCCATTTATGGGAGGGGTCGCGCAGCGACGTTTCCCAAGAGAATGACAGGACTGGACAGCATCATTAAGGCACCTCGACGGCGTTGAGGACGTCAGTGATGATTTCTTCGGAGGTAATGTTTTCGGCTTCGGCTTCGTAGGTCAGGCCGATGCGGTGACGGAGCACGTCGTAGCAGACGGCACGGACGTCTTCGGGAATCACATAGCCGCGGCGTTTGATGAAAGCGTAGGCTTTGGCCGCCATCGAGAGCGAAATGCTGGCGCGCGGCGAGCCACCGAAAGAGATCATGTCTTTCAGCTTGGCAAGGCCGTATTCTTCCGGCTGGCGCGTGGCGAAGACGATATCCACGATATAGCGTTCGATCTTCTCGTCCATGTAAACGTCGCGCACCACCTGGCGGGCCCGGATGATGTCTTCAGGCTTGAGCTGGGTGGCGGGACGCGGGAACTCACCCTGGTTGTTCATGCGGATGATGAGCTTCTCCTCCTCTTTCTTGGGATACGTGACCTTGACCTTCAGCATGAAACGGTCCACCTGCGCCTCGGGCAGGGGATAGGTTCCTTCCTGCTCGATCGGGTTCTGCGTCGCCATGACCAGGAAAGGCTCGGGCAACTTGAACGTCTCGTCACCGATGGTTACCTGCCGTTCCTGCATTGCCTCAAGCAGCGCCGACTGCACCTTGGCCGGGCTCCGGTTGATTTCGTCGGCCAGCACGAAGTTGGCGAAGACCGGACCCTTCTTGATCTGGAACTGTTCGCTCTTCTGGCTGTAGATCATCGTGCCGATCAGGTCGGCCGGCAACAGGTCGGGCGTGAACTGGATGCGGTTGAACTTGGCATCCACAATCTGGGCGAGGGTATTGATCGCCAAAGTTTTGGCCAGACCCGGCATGCCTTCCAGGAGAATGTGCCCGTTGGCCAGCAGACCGATCAGCAGATTGTCCACCAGCTGCTTCTGTCCCACGATCACCTTGCCCATCTCCATCTGGATGATGTCCACGAAGGCACTCTCCCGCTCAATCCGTTCATTTAACGCTTTAATGTTTACGCTATCCATGATATTTGGTTGTTTTTTTGTATTTTTGTTGTCTGAACAATCTTACAAAGATAATACTTTTTTCGATGCGTCTTTTCATCCAGCTATCCTATGATGGTTCGTCGTTTTGCGGCTGGCAGGTCCAGGCCAACTCCCCGACGGTCCAACAGGAGGTTGAACGGGCGCTTTCGATCGTTTTCGGAGAGAAAATCACGGTCGTCGGGGCGGGAAGGACGGATACCGGCGTGAACGCGAGGCACTTCATCGCACATTTCAGCCTGGAGGCTGTCCCGGATGGAAGCATCGCACCTTATCTACGCAAAATAAATGCCATTCTGCCTCCTGCCATCGTGGCAGAGGCTTTCTATCAGGTGCCAGATACCGCGCACGCGCGTTTCGACGCGGTCAGCCGCACCTACCGCTATTACATCCATACCGCCAAAGATCCCTTTGCCCGCCACTCCTGCCGCATCTGGTTTTCGCCCGATGTGGAGGCAATGAACCGGGCGGCGCTTCCGCTGCTGGGGCGTCACGATTTCTCAAGTTTTGAAAAGACGGGCGGCGCCAATAAAACAGACATCTGCACCGTGACCGAAGCCCGCTGGGAGGCACTTGACGATACGCATCTCGTGTTTACCATCACAGCCGACCGGTTCCTCCGCAACATGGTCCGCGCCACGGTCGGCACGCTTTTGGAAGTGGGAAGGGGACGTCGCGCGCCTGAGTGGGTGGCCGATGTGCTGGAAGCGCGTGACCGGGGGCAGGCAGGCCAGTCCGTCATCGGAGAAGCCCTGTTCCTGGAGGACATCCGCTATCCGTATCCTTTGATAACAATCAAATAAACAATACACTATGCTTTCTACTTTTCTTCAGACCACCGCAGACGCCGTCGAGGCGGTTCCCGTGCAGGAAGAACTCTCCTTTTCGTTGATCAGCATGGCCGCCAAGGGCGGTTGGCTGATGCTGGTGCTGCTGGCACTTTCCATCATCGCCATCTATATCTTCGGCAAGAAATGGTGGGCCATCCGACAGGCCGGTAAGATCGACAAGAATTTCATCAAGGATGTGGACAACTATCTGGCGGAAGGAAAAGTCCGCTCTGCCCGCGCCCTTTGCCGCCGGAGCGACTCCCCGGTCGCCCGGATGATCGAAAAGGGGGTCGAGCGCATCGACAAGCCGCTTTCCGACATCCGGATCGCCGTGGAAAACGTGGCCAACGTGGAAGTCGCCAAACTCGAGAAAGGCCTTCCGGCTCTGGCGACCATCGCTGGCGGTGCCCCGATGATCGGTTTCCTCGGGACGGTGATGGGTATGGTGCAGGCCTTCTTCAATATGGCACAGGCTGGCAACAACATCGACATCACACTGCTGTCGGGCGGTATCTACACGGCCATGATTACTACGGTCGGCGGTCTGATTGTCGGTATCCTCGCCTATTTCGGCTATAACTTCCTGACGTCGCAGGTCACGAGCCTGGTCGCCAAGATGGAGGCCGCCTCGATCGAATTCCTCGATGCGGCGCAGGCCCGCAAAGAAACCAAAATGCAGGAGTAGCCATGGCAATCAAACGGACCACGAAAGTTGACCCGGCTTTCTCGATGTCGTCGATGACGGATATCGTGTTCCTCCTGTTGATATTCTTCCTCGTCACATCCACCCTGGTCAACCCCAACGCGCTGAAGCTCCTGCTCCCCAAGAGCACGGGGCAGGTGGCCGCCAAGGCCACGGTCAGCGTGTCGATTAAGCACTATCCGGAACAGGACAGGGTAACCTATCACATCAACGGCAACCAGAAGCCGGTGGCCTTCGGCGAAATCGAACCGGCCGTCCGTGACCTGCTCCAGTTCGAAGACGATCCGACCTTCTCGATCTATGCCGACGAGACGGTGCCCGTCAAGGAGGTGGTGGCGCTGATGAACATCGCCAAGCGCAACCATTATAAAGTCATTATGGCGACATCGCCGGAATAACCTTTCTTTCGCTGTTACGATGAATCGGTCCAATTGGGTGGGAATCGGCTTGACGGTGGCGTTTCACGCGGTGCTGTTGTTCCTCGGTTTTACCTCCGGGCTGAAGTATCTGTACCCGCCGCCCCAGG
>JAEEOM010000117.1 GCA_016284265.1 Bacteroidales bacterium
TCGGCCGAGCATCCCGTGGTCATCAGTTCGTTCATCCAGCGCAGCAAGGAGTTCGAATTCGACGCCGTCGCCGACGGCGGCCGGATCCTGGCCCACGCCATCTCCGAACACATCGAGTATGCCGGCGTCCATTCCGGCGACGCCACCATCCAGTTCCCTCCACAGAAGCTCTACTGCGTGACGGCCGCCCAGATCCGGCGCGTAGCGACCGCCATCGCCGCCGAACTCCACATCACGGGGCCGTTCAACATTCAGTTCCTCGCCCACGAAGGGCGTGTCAAAGTCATCGAATGTAATCTCCGGGCGTCCCGGAGTTTCCCGTTCGTTTCCAAAATCCTGAAGACAGATTTCATCGACCTGGCCGTACGCTGCATGCTCGGCGAGCATCCAGCGCCGCCGGCCATTGACGCGTTCGAACTGCCCTACGTCGGCATCAAGGCTTCGCAGTTCTCGTTCTCCCGCCTGAACCAGGCCGATCCGGTCCTGGGCGTGGACATGGCCTCGACCGGCGAAGTGGGCTGCATCGGCGACAACTTCGACGAGGCACTGCTCAAGGCCATGCTGTCGGTCGGCCACCGCATCCCGGAAGGCGCCGTACTGATTTCCTCGGGCAACGCCCTCCAGAAAGCCGACCTGCTCCCCGCCTGCCAAATGCTGCATGCCAACGGCCACACCTTGTTCGCCACGCCGGGCACCTGCCGTTACCTCAACGAGAATGGCGTTCCAGCCCTGTCCGCCCGGATGCCCGACGGCGAGGGCGATGGCCCCGACACGCTCGAACTCATCCGCTCACACCAGGTGGACCTGGTGATCAACATCCCCAAGAACTTCACCCACGTCGAACTCTCCAACGGCTACCGCATCCGCCGCGCCGCCATCGATTTCAACGTCCCGCTGATCACCAACAGTCGCCTGGCCACCGCCTACATCCGGGCGTTCTGCCGGCTTTCACCGAATGAACTTCCAGTGAAGGCGTGGGATGAATACCAGACGTTGGCAGTTAGCTGATGAATAGCAACTCGCGGTACTTCGGCAGCGGCCAGAGCTGGTTGTCGACGAATTCCTCGAGTTTGTCGATGGGTCGGCGGAGTTCTTCGATCTGGGCGGCGATGGCGTGGTAGGCCATGGCACGGTCGTATTCGCCTTCGAGCGTATTGGCGCGCTTGCGGGCCAGACGCATCGATTCAGCGCGGTCGCTGACTTCCTCGATCAGGCCGCCGATGCGGCGGATGAGTTCGATTTCGGTGCCGCAGCCATCTTGTCCCATTACCTGCTGGTTCAAGGCCACCTCTTTAAGCAGCCGTGTCTTATACTCCACGGCGGCGGGAATGATGTGGTTGATGGCCATCCGGACCATGACGCGGCTTTCAATCTGGACCTTCTTGATATAGATGTCCCACTTCACCTCGTTGCGTGCCGCCAGTTCCTTCTCGGTATAGACGCCTGTGCGGGTGAACATGGCCACGGATTCCGGCGTGGTAAACGCCTTGAACATCTCGGGGACACGGGTCTCCGTGTCGAGGCCGCGCCGCCGGGCTTCCTGCTGCCATTCCTCGGAATAACCGTTCCCGTCGAAACAGATGGTATCGATGATCTGCGCAATGATGGGCTTCAGCGTATCAAGCACGGCCACCTGCAGGGTCTTCCCTTTCTCCAATTCCGCATCGAGCGCTTTCTTGAAATCGAGCAGTTGCTCGGCCACAGCCGCATTGAGCGTGGCAAGAGCACCGGCGCAGTTGGCGCTCGAACCCACAGCGCGGAACTCGAAGCGGTTGCCGGTGAAGGCGAACGGCGAGGTGCGGTTGCGGTCGGTGTTGTCGACGAAAATCTCAGGGATCTCAATCAGGCCGACGCTCCGTTCTTTCTTGCCGGCAATCCGGATGGGCGTGTCGGACGGAACTTCGAGGATCTTGCGCAGCACGGCGGACATCGTCCGGCCCAGAAAGGCCGAGATGATGGCAGGCGGTGCTTCGTGTCCCCCGAGGCGATGGGCATTGGTTGCGCTGGCAATGCTGGCTTTCAGCACGCCGTTGTGCCGCTGCACGGCCATCAGCACATTGACAAAGAAAGTCAGGAACTGCAGATTCTCCGCGGCGTCGCGGCCCGGCGCCATCAACGGCCGGCCCGTGTCAGTGCCCAACGACCAGTTGCAGTGCTTTCCCGAGCCGTTGATTCCGGCGAAAGGTTTCTCATGCAGCAGCACGACGAAGCCGTGCTTGCGGGCCAGATTGTTCATCAGGTTCATCACCAGTTGGTTCTGGTCGTTCGAAAGATTGGCGTCACCGTAGATCGGCGCCATCTCGAACTGGTTCGGCGCCACCTCGTTGTGCCGGGTCTTGAGCGGAATGCCGAGACGCAGGGCCTCCACTTCCAACTCACGCATAAACGCAGCCACCCGCCCGGGGATCGCGCCGAAATAGTGGTCGCCGAGCTGCTGGTTCTTCGAGGACATGTGTCCCATCAAGGTCCGGCCGGTGATCATCAGGTCGGGCCGCGCCGCATAGAGGTCTTCGTCCACCAGGAAATACTCCTGCTCCCAGCCCAGATAGCAGCGCACCTTGTTCACGCGTGGATCGAAGAGACGGCAGATTGCAGCCGCTGCATCCGAGACCGCGTTGATCGAACGTTTGAGCGGAGTCTTGTAATCAAGGGCCTCGCCGGTATAGGCAATGAAGACCGTGGGAATGCAAAGCGTGTCTTCCTGGATGAAAACGGGCGAGGTCGGATCCCAGGCCGTATAGCCACGCGCCTCGAAGGTGGCGCGGATGCCACCATTGGGGAAGGACGAGGCATCCGGCTCCTGCTGAGCCAGCGAACTTCCGTCAAAAGTCTCGATGACCCCGCCTTTTCCGTCGAGGTCGATCAGGGAGTCGTGCTTCTCGGCCGTCCCTTCGGTCAGCGGCTGGAACCAGTGGGTAATGTGAGTCACATGATTTTCAAGTGCCCATTCCTTCATACCGCGGGCCACACCGTCGGCAGTGGCCCGGTCAAGCGGATGCCCCTTGTCTATGCATTCCAGCAGGGCTTCCAGCGTTTCAGGATCCAGGTACTTGCGCATCTTGGCGCGGTCGAAAACGCACGCGCCGAAATATTCGGACGATTTTTGGGACGGAGCGCCCACGGCCTGGGCTTTCTTTCCGAAAGATGCCCGGACCAGTTCAAAACGGTCGATACTCATAAGGCTTAAAAATTAAGCCGTAAAGATAGTATTTTTTCGCTAACTACCTCACCTTCGGCAGATCGGTCCAACGGGTGGTGTAGCAGGGGGAGCGGAACTCGTGCGAACTGAGTACGCGGCCGTCGCCCTGAACGCCGAAACGGACGGTTCCCCGGCCATAAATGCCGTTGATGTCGTCAAGGGCCTGTGAAAGACGGGCATCTTTTTCTCCCGCTTCTACATCGCGGAACA
>JAEEOM010000118.1 GCA_016284265.1 Bacteroidales bacterium
ACGGTCCTTAGGCGAGGCTGCCGCCGACAATGTCCAGCAGTTCGCTCGTAATCGCTTGCTGGCGCCGCTTGTTGTATTCGAGGGTGAGCTGTTCGAGCAGTTCGTCGGCATTGTCGCTGGCCAGCTGCATCGCCACGGTACGGGCGGCGTGTTCGGCGGCGCAGCTGTCCATCAGCACAGTGTAGACCTTGAGCAGCAGGACCTTCGGCAAAAGGGATTCGAGCACTTCTTTCTTGCCGGGCTCGACGATGAGGTCTTCTTCGTCCCCGAAGGCCACGCCTTCCGGCAGGGTCAGCGGGAGATAGGTCTCGCGGACCGGTGGCTGGGCCGCGTTGGACTTGTAGTGGTTATAGAGGAGGACGATACGTCCGACTTCCCCTTTTTCAAAACTTTCGGTCAGTTGCCGGGCCAGTTCGGCCGCCGGTTCATAGGCCGGTTTGTCGAGCAGGTGCGAAGCGTCCGTGCGGGCGGGGAGCCCGATCTTCCGCCCTGCCTCGGCCACTTTCCGCCCCACGGCATAGAAGTCGATGTCGGCGTGTGAAAGGCCCTCCTGCGCCAGCGCCTCTAGCTCGTTCAGGAGCGACTTGACGGCCGTGGCATTGAAACCGCCGCAGAGCGAACTGTTGGAGGAAAAGGCTACCACGGCGACGCGGCGGCTTCCACCGGCCTCCAGCAGCGGCGATTCGAGGGATTTGCGAACGCCGCCGTCGGCAAGCAGGTCCTGCAGGATCTCGTGCAGTTTCTGCTGATACGGTGCCATACCCGCGATGGCCTGCTGGGCGCGGTGCAGTTTGGCGGCCGCAACCATCTTCATGGCCGTGGTGATCTGCAGCGTGCTTTTGACCGAGGCGATCCGGGTCTTTGTCTCCTTGAGCGAAGCCATACGTTAGGCGTTGTTGAGTGCGGTGACGATTTCGGCCGCCACCCGTTCGATGGTGCCGGTAATGACGTTGTCGATCTTGCCCTTGCCCAGCGGGTCGAGCACATCGGCCCGGTGCTCTTCGCGCATCCGCTCGAGGAAGATCTGCTGGAATTCGGGCACCTTCGATAGGGGGATGTCTTTCATCAGGGCCTTGGTGCCGCAGTAGAGGATGGCCACCTGCTCGCCCACGGGCATCGGAGCATACTGGGGCTGGATGAGCAGGACGTTGTTCTTGCGCCCCTTGTCGATGGTCAGGCTCGTGACGGTGTCCATATCGCTCGAGAACTTGCTGAACGACTCGAGTTCGCGGTACTGGGCCTGGTCGATTTTCAGTGTACCGGCGACTTTCTTCATGCTCTTGACCTGGGCGCTGCCGCCGACGCGCGAAACGGAGATACCCACGTTGATGGCGGGACGGAAGCCCTGGTTGAACAGGTCGGTTTCGAGGAAGATCTGGCCGTCGGTGATGGAGATCACGTTGGTCGGGATGTAGGCAGCCACGTCGCCGGCCTGGGTCTCAATGATCGGCAGGGCGGTGAGAGAACCGCCGCCGTGAACCTTTCCTTTCAGGCTCGCAGGCAGGTCGTTCATCCGTTGGGCTACTTCTTCCTGGTCGATGATCTTGGCCGCCCGTTCCAGCAGGCGGGAGTGGAGGTAGAAGATGTCGCCCGGATAGGCTTCGCGGCCGGAGGGACGGCGGAGGATCAGCGACACTTCGCGGTAGGCCACGGCCTGCTTGGAGAGGTCGTCGTACACCACGAGGGCATGGCGGCCCGTGTCGCGGAAGTACTCGCCGATGGCGGCGCCGGCGAACGGCGCATAGTATTGAAGTGCCGCCGGTTCGGCTGCCGTCGCGGCCACCACGATGGTATAGTCCATCGCGCCTTTTTCGCGGAGGGTGTTGACGATACTGGCTACGGTCGAGCCTTTCTGACCGACGGCCACGTAGATGCAATAGACGGGTTTTCCCGCCTCATAGTTCGCACGCTGGTTGATGATCGTGTCGATGGCGATGGCTGTCTTGCCGGTTTGACGGTCACCGATGATCAGCTCGCGCTGGCCGCGGCCGATGGGGATCATGGCATCGACGGCCTTCAGGCCGGTCTGCAGCGGCTCGTTCACCGGCTGGCGGTAGATTACGCCGGGCGCCTTGCGCTCCAGTGGCATCTCCGTGAGTTCACCCACGATGTCGCCACGGCCGTCAATGGGCTGTCCGAGCGGATTGACCACGCGGCCGACCATCTTCTCGCTCACCAGGATCGAGGAGATGCGTCCGGTGCGGTGGGCGGTCATCCCTTCCTTCACTTTCTCGGTGGAGCCCAGCAGTACGGCGCCGACGTTGTCCTCTTCGAGGTTCATGACCACGGCCATCACGCCGCTGTCGAACTCGAGCAGTTCGCCGGCCTCGGCGTTGGTCAGGCCGTAGAGCCGGACTACGCCGTCATGGACCTGGAGCACCTGGCCCACTTCTTCGTATTTGGCGTCGATGTTGATGTCGTGAAGCTGCTGGAGCAGTACTTCGGAAATTTCACTTGCTTTGAGATTGTCAACCATTGTTGCGTGTTTTTCTGATTCTTGTTTCCAGATCTTTGCGGATCTGCTTGAGCTGGGAGGCGATGGAAGCGTCGAGCCGTTTGTCTTCGACCTGAACGATGAAACCGCCGATCAGGTCGGGATCGACTTCGGTCTTGAAATCGACTTCCGTCAGGCCCTGCAGTTTCATCAATTCGGTGAGCCTTTGGGCCAGTTCCGGATTCTCGGTGGCCGTGGTGAGCCAGGCGCGTGTGATGCCTTTCTCCTTGCGGTATAGCACCCGGTAGTTGTGCAGGATGGCAGGCAGGAACTCCACCCGCTTGTTGCGGATCACCAGGGCCAGGAACCGTTGCATCGGAGCCGACAGGCGCTCGATGCAGCCAGGCACGTCGTCCGTATCCAACACGGCCCGTTTGAGTGCGGAAGCATCGTCATAAACCCTTTTCTCTTCACCCGTTTCACAGGCGAAAAGATAAAGGGCATTGGCGTAGCGTGAAGCAATCAGTCCGGCATTCATGGGCGTATCGGTCAATTAACTGCATTTCCACGGGAAGTGCGGGCCTCCTCGATCAGTTTGTCAATCAGGTCGTTCTGGCGCTGGGCGGAATCGAGATGGCCGCGGACCAGTTTTTCAGCCACTTCGACCGAAAGGGTCGCCACTTCGGCTGCAATCTGCTGCCGGGCGGTTTCCTGCTCGATCCGGATATCCTCCCGGGCCTTCTCAATCATCGCGGCGGTTTGTTCCCGCGCCTGGTCTTTGGCTTCCTGCACGATCTTGTCGCCGGTGGAGGCCGCTTCGTTGAGGATGCGGGCCTGCTCCTTGCGGGCCTCTTCGATCATCCGCTTCTGTTCTTCGGCCAGCTCCTTGAGGGTTTTCCGGGCCTCTTCGGCGTCACGCAGCGACTGCTCGATGAGGTCGGAGCGCTTTTTGACCATTCCCGTAATGAGCGGGAACCCGAACTTCGCCAGAATGAAGAACACGATGGCGAAGATCAGCGTCATCCAGAACAGAAGCCCGAAGTCCGGTGTAATGAGCGACATGGCTTAGCCGGTGATGCCCAGCAGGCAGACGAGGATGGCGAACAGGCAGGCGCCCTCGATCAGAGCGGCGATGATGATGGCGGTGGTACGCATGCCGCCGGCAGCTTCCGGCTGACGGGCCGAGCTTTCCAGGGCGGACTTACCGATTTTGCCGATGCCGATGGCGGCTGCGATAGCTGCGATGCCGGCGCCGATCGCGGCACCGAATTTTCCGAACGCCGCACCTGCGACGGCTTGTAAAATGATGGTTAACATAGTTTTGGAATTATTTAGTTGTTTCTATTTGTTTATGTTCGTGTTCAGGTTCCTGGCGTGACAGGCCGATGAAGACGCTCGAAAGCATCGTGAAGACATAGGCCTGGATGAAGGCTACCAGCAGTTCGAGGATGTCCATGAAGACGCCGAACAGGACGGCGATGACCGACATGGAACCATTGATTGCCGGGCCGAGTTTGGCTGTGATGAAAACCACCGCCACCACGCCCAGCAGCATGATGTGACCGGCCAGGATGTTGGCGAACAGTCGCACCATCAGCGAGAAGGGCTTGGTAAACATGCCGATGATCTCGATCAGGGGCATCAGCGGAAGCGGCACCTTGAGCCAGGTGGGCACTTCGGGCCAGAAGATATCCTTATAGTAGTGTTTGTTGCCGAAGAGATTCACTGCCAGGAAAGTACAGACCGCCAGGAACATTGTGACGGCGATGTTGCCCGTAAGGTTGGCCCCGCCGGGGAAGAAGGGTACGATGCCCAGCAGGTTGTTGAGGAAGATGAAGAAGAAGGCCGTCAGCAGGTAGGGCGCGTATTTTTCCCAGTCTTTGCCGACACCTTCCTTGATGATGTCGTCGGTCACCATCGTGATGAGCATCTCCATCACGCCGGGGAAGCCGCGCGGCGCTTCTTTCATCGCGTCGTGTCTGCGGTACCATCGGGCCGTGGACAGTACGAGTACGACCAGCAGGATCGAGCTGAGGATCAGGCTACATACGTTTTTGGTGATGGACAGGTCGAAGGGCCGTTTCCCCGTGGCGGCATTCACGAGTTTTCCGTTCTCGTTGAGCGTGTAGCCGTGCTCGGCCATCTTGTGGGAGGAGAACACGTGGAGCCCGTTGTCGAAGACGATGCAGGGCAGGGGGATTGAGATGTGGTGGCCGCGTACGGTGGTGATATGCCAGTCGTAGGCGTCGCCGATGTGGCCGAAGATATAATGGTTCAGGTCGAATGAGGCATCGGCTTCGGTGTGCGGCGTCTCTTCCGCCCGGAGCGTGGGCGGGAAAAGCAGCAACAGGGCTGCGAGCAGGATTCCGAGGCCTGTTATCCGATGCATACCGTTACCGTATTGTTGCGTACCTCCACGAACCCCTTCTGGCAGGGGAATTCGCGGCTTTCGTTGCCGACGACATAGCGGATCACGCCCTCCTCGACCGAAGAGATCAGCGGAGCGTGGTCCTTGAGAACCTCGAAACGGCCGAGTGTGCCGGGCAGTTCCACAAGGCTGACTTCGGCGGAAAAACGTTCGCCTTCGGGCGACAAGATTCTGAGCGTTATCATTTACCGGCCTGTGCAAGCAGTTTTTCACCCTTTTCGATGGCTTCCTCGATGGTTCCCACATTGAGGAAAGCCTGCTCCGGCAGGTGGTCCACCTGGCCGTCCATGATCATGTTGAAGCCCTTGATGGTGTCTTCAATCGAGACCATCACACCCGGGACGCCCGTGAACTGTTCGGCTACCTGGAACGGCTGCGACAGGAAACGCTGGATGCGACGGGCACGGTTGACGGTAAGTTTGTCTTCGTCGGAGAGTTCGTCCATGCCCAGGATGTTGATGATGTCCTGCAACTCCTTGTTGCGCTGCAGGATCTGTTTCACGCGCTGGGCGGTCTGGTAGTGCGCCTCGCCCACGACGTTCGGGTCGAGGATGCGGGAGGTGCTGTCGAGCGGATCGACGGCCGGGTAGATGCCCAGCTCGGCGATCTTGCGGCTCAACACCGTAGTGGCGTCGAGGTGAGAGAAGGTGGTGGCCGGCGCGGGGTCCGTGAGGTCGTCGGCCGGCACATAGACCGCCTGGACCGAGGTGATGGATCCGTTCTTGGTGGAGGTGATGCGCTCCTGCATGCGGCCCATTTCCGTAGCCAGGGTAGGCTGATAGCCCACGGCCGACGGCATGCGGCCCAGCAGAGCGGAAACCTCGGAGCCTGCCTGGGTAAAGCGGAAGATGTTGTCGATGAACAGCAGGATGTCCTTCGGATCGTCGGCCTTGCCGCTGTCGCGGAACGACTCGGCGAGCGTCAGACCGCTCAGCGCGACGCTGGAACGGGCTCCCGGCGGTTCGTTCATCTGGCCGAAGACCATGGCCACCTGCGATTTCTTGAGTTCTTCGGGATCGACCTTGGAGAGGTCCCAGTGGCCCTCTTCCATGCTCTTGTCGAATTCCTTTCCATACCGGATGACGCCCGACTCGATCATTTCGCGGAGCAGGTCGTTGCCTTCGCGGGTGCGTTCGCCCACGCCGGCGAAGACCGAAAAGCCATTGTGCTTCTTGGCGATGTTGTTGATCAACTCCTTGATGAGCACGGTCTTGCCCACGCCCGCGCCGCCGAACAGACCGATCTTGCCTCCCTTGAGGTAGGGTTCCAACAGGTCGATCACCTTGATGCCGGTGAAGAGCACTTCCTGCGAAGTGGTGAGGTCCTCGAACTTGGGCGGTTCGCGATGGATGGGAAGCGAGCCTTCGCGGTCAAGCTTCTGCATGCCGTCAATCGTCTCGCCGACCACGTTCATCACCCGGCCGCGGATCTGGGCACCCACGGGCATCGTGATGGTGGTGTCGGTGCAGCGGACCGGCATGCCGCGGCGGAGGCCGTCGGTCGAATCCATGGCGACGGTGCGCACAGTGTCCTCACCGATGTGCTGCTGCACTTCGATGGTCAGGGTCGTTCCGTCTTTCCGGGTGACTTGAAGGGCCTCGTGGATCGACGGGAGACGAGCCTGCTGGTCTTCCGACAAATTGAAGTGGACATCGACCACAGGGCCGATGATCTGGGAGATGCGTCCGGTTAAAATAGCCATTGTATGGATAGTCCTTTTTGTTCGGTTGAATCTACAAAGATAGTCTTTTTCTGCCAGCAGTGCAAATTTGAATCTGCCGCACGAGTTTCAATAATTTTTGCTAACTTAGTAGCCTGATTTGGACAAAAATCAACCAAATATATAGCATTATGGCAGTATCCATTCTCGACCTTATCAAATCACAGGTCGCAACCCAGGCGGGTGGCGTGGAAATCCCCGCACAAGCGAAGAACACGGTTCTCAACGGCTTGACCGATTCCATCTTCGGCAGCCTCACCCAGACGGTGACCAAGCCCGGTGGCATCGACGCCATCAAGTCGCTGTTGACCGGCAAGTCTGCAGCCGCCACCAGCCCGATCACCGCGCTGGCCGGCAACATGTTCAGCAACAACATCCTGAAGAAGCTCAACCTGGGCAGCCTGCTCAACGGCAAGCTCCTCGCGCTGATCCCGGCCGTCATGGGCGGTCTCTCCGGCATCCTGAAAGACCAGGACGGCGACGGTGACGTCGATTTCCAGGACATCATCCTTACCCTCAAGGGCGGCGGCAATAAAACCCAGGCCCAGAAGACAGGCGGCGGCCTCCTCGGCGGCATTCTCGGCAAAGTCCTCGGCGGTTCCCGTTAATCCTTGATTATGACAAACGAAAATATGGCAACAACCTCGACTAAACAGCAGAACTTCACGCCGGCCATCATCGTGATGTTCGCCCTCTTCTTCATGATCGCCTTCGTCACGAACCTCGCCGGTTCGATGGGCGTGGTGGTCACCAACCAGTTCGGTGCCAGCAAGGCGCTGAGCCAGCTCGGAACTTTGGCCAACTTTATCGCATACGCCTGCATGGGTATCCCCGCAGGTATTATCCTGCGCCGCAAAGGCTATAAGTTTACGGCCCTGCTGGCTGTCATCGTCGGTTTCATCGGCGTGGGCATCCAGTTCCTCTCCGGCTATGCCGAGAGCTTCTTCGTGTATGTGCTCGGTGCCTTCGTCGCCGGCTTCTCGATGTGTATGCTCAACATCGTGGTCAACCCGATGCTGAACACCCTGGGCGGCGGCGGCAACCGCGGCAACCAGCTCATCCAGTGGGGCGGCTCCTGCAACTCCATCGGCGGCACCATCGCCCCGTTCCTCGTGGGCTGGCTCGTCGGCGGCTCCATCCAGGACGCCACGGTCGCCAAGGCTGCGCCCGTGATGATCATCGCCATGGTGATTTTCGCCATCGCTTTCGTGGTGATCCTGCTTACCAAGATCCCCGAGCCGCACATGGAGACGGCTGAGGAGAAAGCGGCCCGTCTTGCGGGTACCGCCAAGAAAGACAAGCACAGCCCGCTGAGCTTCCGTCATTTCGTCCTCGGCGCCATCGCCATTTTCTTCTACGTGGGCATCGAGGTCAGCATCCCGAATACCGCCAACGTCTATTTCTCCGGTCTCGACTGGGTGGGCCCGGCCATCGCCGGTACCTTCGTGAGCGCCTACTGGCTTTGCATGCTGTTCGGCCGTCTGATCGGCGCTTCCGTCGGCGGCAAGGTTTCCAGCAAGAAGATGCTGCTCTACACCTCGGCGGCGGCCATTGTCTTCATCCTGCTGGCGATGTTCATCCCCGAGACGGTGAAAATCGGCGAACACGCTCCGCTTGCTTTCCTCTTCCTGACGCTCTGCGGCCTCTGCACTTCCGTGATGTGGGGTTCGATCTTCAACCTTTCGGCTGAGGGTCTCGGCAAGTACACGGCAGCGGCTTCCGGCATCTTCATGACGCTGGTCTGCGGCGGCGGCATCATCCCGTTCGTCCAGAACGCAATCGCCGACAAGGTGGGCTCCATTCAGAGCTACTGGCTGCTGGTGCTCTGCCTGGCCTACCTCATTTACTATGCCGTCTCCGGCTCCAAGAACGTGAACAAAGACATCCCCGTAGACTAGGCGTATGGCTAAGGAACTTGTAATGGGTATCGACGTCGGTGGTCAGAGCACCAAACTCGGCGTCGTCAACGAAGAAGGCGAGATCATCGCCCAGACTGTTATCTCCTCCCTGCAGGAGGAACTCATCGACTACATCAACGAGCTGACCCGAGCCATCAAGGGTCTGATTTCCGAAACCGCGGAGACCGGTAAGGTCAAGGGCATCGGCATCGGCGCTCCGAACGGCAACTATTATAAAGGTACGGTTGAGTATGCTCCGAACCTCAAATGGAGCTATGACAACGACGGGAAACCGACCGTCATCGAACTGGCTGCTCTCGTGAAGAGTTTTACCGGCCTGCCGGTCACCATCACCAACGACGCCAATGCGGCGGCGATGGGCGAAATGGCTTACGGTGTAGCCCGGGGCATGAAGAACTTCATCATGATCACCCTCGGCACCGGCGTCGGCAGCGGCATCGTCATCAACGGTGAGGTGGTGTATGGCCACGACGGTTTTGCCGGCGAACTCGGTCACACCATTGCCATCCGTGACGGCCGCCAGTGCAACTGCGGCCTGAAGGGCTGTCTTGAGACCTACTGCAGCGCCATGGGCGTGAAACGTACGGCCGAAAAGCTCCTGTCGAACAATCCGGACCGTCAGAGCCTGCTGCGCAGCATCGAAATGGGCAAGATCTCTTCGAAAGACGTTTACGAAGCAGCTTCCCAGGGTGACGAGTTGGCCATCGAGGTCTTCCGCTCCACCGGTCAGATCCTCGGCCGCTCCCTGGCAGACTTCGTGAAGTTCAGCGCGCCCGAAGCCATCGTCCTCTTCGGCGGACTGGCCCGCGCCAAGAAGTTCTTCCACGATGAAATGGTGGCCGCCATGGAGGAGAACCAGCTCCAGATCTGGAAAGGCCGCATCAAGATCCTCTACTCCTCGCTCAAGGACTCCGACGCCGCCATCCTCGGCGCCAGCGCCTTGGCCTGGTAGTATCTTTGGATGAAAACGAAAAGAGGGTAGCCCCGTGATGTGACCCCCAAAAGTTGGACGGTTTAACATTATTTACGAGGCCTTCGATTGGAACAGAGCTCGGTATTGCACCGGGCTCTTTCCTTTTAGCCTCAGTTTGATTCTATCGTTATTGTAGTACCG
>JAEEOM010000119.1 GCA_016284265.1 Bacteroidales bacterium
TGCCGATGCTGATGATCCCCGGCGAACGCACGGAGAACTACGGTGAGGCCCATCTGCATGGTACCGTCAGCCATCCCTGGTATCACAGCAACATCCTGGGCATGGACCGTCGCCTGACCGTCTATACGCCGTACGGTTACGAGAACAACCCCAAGAAGAAGTATCCGGTACTCTACCTGCTGCACGGTGCCGGCGGTGACGAAGAAGCCTGGATTTCCATGGGCCGCACCGCCCAGATCCTCGACAACCTCATCGAAAAAGGCCTCGCGGAACCGATGATCGTGGTCATGCCGAACGGCAACCCCGGCCAGGCAGCCGCCCGGACCCTCAACATCGCGGAGAAGCCCATCGATTGGCGCGCTCCGGAGAACCGCGATCTTTATGTGAAGAGTCTTTGCACCGAGATCGTTCCGTTCATCGAGAAGCATTTCCGCGCCGTTCCGAAGCCGGCTTCCCGTGCTATCGCCGGTCTTTCGATGGGTGGCGGCCACACCATCTCCGCCTCCATCCTCTATCCGGAACTGTTCGACTACATCTGCCCGCTTTCGGCAGCCGGCAGCGCCACGCCCGAGCAGATCGCAGCCCTCAAGAAGGCTGGCGTGAAGCTCTACTTCCTCGCGTGCGGCAACACCGACTTCCTCTTCAAGGGTGCCGAGGAAATGCACGCCAAACTGGAAGCCGAAGGCCTTGAACACGTCTACTACGTATCCGACGGCGGCCACGTCTGGTCCAACTGGCGGCTTTATCTGAATACGTTTGCGCAGTTGCTGTTCAAATAGTATTTCAGTATTCGGCAAAGGCCGGCCAATTTGGCCGGCCTTTTTTTACTGTTTGCGCGTCTTGTCGAGGATCAAAGGGATGGCGAGCATCAGGAAACTGTCGTATTTCAGGCTGTCGGGATCGATGCGACAGAGATCCCGATAGGAGCAGATATCGATGTGCGCCGGATGCGCAGCATTGTTTTTCAATTGTTTGCTATAGGCTGCCCGCCTTTTTCCAAACAGGCTGCCATATTTCGTACGCTCCTGACTCGTCAACGGGCTGAAGCCCATAATCAGTTTCTCCACCACCCAACGACTGTGCTCACTGAGCGAGAGCGCCTGATTGTTCTTCTCCCAAATCGCGTTGCGCGCTGGATCACTTAACTTCTTGCCTGTCGGATACTGTTGTTTGACGGCAAGCTCCCGGGATTCAAAACAATCGGTACAGATTACATTGGAAAGGCCATTCTTGGCAGTCATCGCATCATTCCATTGGGGTGTGACCAACTGAAGCCCATTCTTTTCCTGGAGAACTTTATATTGGAAAGTGAGCAAGGCCCGGTTATACCGGCCGGCGCAGTGGATATCTTCATAAGGAAGATTGTCGATGACAGCCCCCAGATGATAAACCCGACTGGCATAGACGGCCTTCCGCGTATCGATTGAGAAGACCGCATCGGGTTCCTTCGCCTGGACGAAAGCCCGGATTTCTTCTTCCGTGATACGCAGGAGACCTGCGTCCGCAGGTAACTGCCTGACGATTTCCAGCTCGATGTCAAGGTAGGAATCCTTATTCTCAACCTTACCGAACACGGTACGTTTCGCATACTTGGGCAGATTGCCCAGATTCTCCTCCTGCTCCAGTTCCCGCAGGATTACGTCTGCTTCTTTGTGAGAAACCAGCGTGATGACCGTCCGATTCGCACAAACAAGACGGCCAATCGCGTCATATTCCACAAAGTTGAGATAGTGAGCCGATAAGGCAAGCTGACGCACGACCGCTAAAAGCAACGGACTGTCTCCTTCGACAACGGCGTGAAGGTGGTTACTTTCCCCCGGTACAAAGGAAACCTCTTTCAGTTTATCCAGTACATAGGCACGGGCCATGTACCAGTTCCGGACCGTTTCTTCCGGGAAAGACTCATTCGTATCCCGGCGCCTCAGATATTCAAAGGGTCGTTCCCGGACAATCTCGTTTTTCATTGCGCCTCCTCCCTGTTGAAATCATATGCCGACGGACGCTGGTAAATTCGCAGGCCGAACCATTCCATCGATGTGATGATATGTTCCATGATCTGCGACTGCTGCCACTCAAAAGCAGCCCAGTTGGTTTCGGTGAGGAAGGCGTAAACCTGTAACGTCATGCCGCTGTCTTTCTGTTCCATCCATCCGACAATCAGACGAGGCTGATGAGAAACACAGGGATAGTTCATGAGCCAGTGATAGAGATAGAGCCTGAACAGATGGGCATTGAGCACGCCGCTCCTAAGTTCGTCTTCCGGAAGATAACGTGGGATATCATATTCTTCTGACTGGAACCTCGACAGATCTTCTTCCGTCACTGGCCGGATCCACTCCGTGTCTAGGATGAAAGACTTTTGCATCTGCCTTCCATACGTCTTTCCCTCCGACATATGCTGCAGGTTCATGAAGTGCTCCGATGACAGCGCACTGATGGGAATGGTGGAGGTCGTGGTATCCCAGTTGTAAAGCGTGACAGTGGTCAGCGTCACCTTTTTTACTTCACCGTCCACACCCAGTTTCGGTACCCGGATCCAGTCGCCGATGTTGAGCAGGTGATGCCTGCGGAGATGGATGAAAGCAGCCACGCCTTTCACTCTGTCCTGGAAAATCCAGCCCAGAACAGCGCCGATGATGCCTACGGCCGCCGCCATCCGGCCATTGCTGCGGATATCGAAGATCAGCACAAATCCGATGATCCAGAGTCCCAGGGCGGCCAGAATGACAATCTGGCAGACTGTAATCCCGTTATCATTCCTGTTCAGGCTGAACGTACTCGTCAAGGTACGGCACACCTTGATGATCAGGCAGACGATGAGGTTCAATCCCAACAGGAACAGACAAGGGATGAAAGATCCCGGCGACAAGATCAGGGACAATCCGATGGAGAGTGGCGTCAACAGCAGCAAGAACGCCCAGAACGGCTTGGCTCGCCACTGAAGCAGCGCCCCCCAGATCTGACGGCCCAGCTTGTCGGAAGCAATATTCTTCTTGTACGCTTTTTCAAACAAACCCATTACAAACACAATTACACATAAATGAAATCAATCTCCATATCCGACAACAAGGTCGCGATGGTCTGCCCTGTTTTCAAGGTCATTTCGTAAAATTCCTCATTCCCCCGACCGTCCAGATAATTCAGCAAAGGATTGTTGGACACGTCCAGTGAAGAGATATAATTATACCTGATATCCAACCGTTCCAATTTGACGTTTTTCGACAGGTCCAGTTCTTCGAAGGAATTCCAAGCACATTCGAGTCTGGCCAGGTTCGTGTTTTGGGAAAGGTCCAATTCGCTCAACTCATTATTACTGCAATATACATCTGTCAGCGCCGGATTGTTCGACAAATTGAGTTCTGTTAATCCTGTATACTGGCAATGCAGGAAGAAGAGATATGGATTATGGCTGATATCCAGCGTATTGAGTGAATTATAGGCACAATCCAGATAAATCAGGTCAGCCAAGCGGCTAAGATCCAGGGAAGAAATCTGATTACTGATACAGGTCAGTTCCTGGAGTTTCAGATTATTTGACAAATCCAAGGATTCAATCCTATTATACCGGCAATCCAGTTTCAGGAGTTTGGAATTCTGGGAAAGGTCCAGCGAAGTCAATCCTCCGGTCGATTGCCGGCCATCTTCATTAACGCCGGCTCCGCAGACCAGTGTCTCCAGATTCAGGAAGCTCTGAATCCCCTCCATCGAGGAGATCTGCTGCGTTTCAACCTCGATACGGGTAATCTTCCAGGCCTCTGCCAATGAAATCTCCGCATCGCCGTTCTTATCATATTCAGAGACCAGATACGCCTTGAAAACCGCGTCCGGAATCGTGATGTTGTCGCACCGGATATCCGACAAACGTGTGTTGTTGGTCACATTCAGATACGTCATCTGATTGTCCTCGCACCACAAGGTCGTCAATCTGCTGTTGCGCGTAATATCCAGGACGCTCAATTGATTATGGGAACACTTCAACTCGGTAAGCCCGTTCAGGCGGGAAACATCCAGCGTACGCACGCCATTGGAGGAGCAATCCAGGACTTCCAGCGCGGTACAACGCGACACATCGACCGTGGTGATGGCATTCTGTCCGAGATACAGTTCCGTCAGCAGAATATTCCGCGAAAGGTCGAGCCGGGAAAGGCGGTTGTTCTCGCAGTTCAGGTAGCCCAATAAGACCAGACTGGAAACATCTAGCGTACCAAGTTGATTGTCGGAGCATTGCAGATGCCTCAGTGTTTGGTTCTTGGAAAGGTCCAACTGAGTCAACTGGTTGCCGTGGCAATCCAGATACGACAGCTTCCGGTTCTTGGACACATCCAGTTCCGTTAACTGACCCGGTACTTGTCCCTGGCAACTCCGGCAGATCAGTTCTTCCAAATTATAGAAGAACTCGATTCCGGCCATGGTTTTGATATTGTCGGTGCAAACCTCGATCCGGGTCACATAGGCTGCTTCCCGGGCAGAAATCCGCCGGTCACCATCCTGGTCATAAACAGACATCAGGTTCTCATAAAGCGTATCATCCTGGATAGGGACAAAGATTGGATAAAAGGTGGCCGTGTCATCGATCCGATAGCCACTGGACGCATTGACTCTCACATACTGGTCGAGCGAGACATACACCCATAGCAGCTGTGGGCAACTGGTTCCA
Organism: Bacteroidales bacterium; assembly: GCA_016284265.1. Lineage (GTDB taxonomy): Bacteria > Bacteroidota > Bacteroidia > Bacteroidales > UBA932 > Cacconaster. The sequence goes on from JAEEOM010000119.1 coordinate 4,658, forward strand.
TCGAGTGTTTCCAGTTCCGTACAGTAAGAGATATCGATGGTTTCCAACGGGTTCGAGCGGAAAAGAAGTTGGCGCAGGTACGGAATCCGGGATACGTCCAGTTCGGCGATCTTATTGTTGCTGCAATTCAGTTCCGTGAGTCTGAAACACCGGGAGATATTGAGCTTGGCAATCTGGTTGCCGCTGCAATCCAACTTGGACAAGGCCTCGGCCGCACTGAGATCCAGTTCCGACAACTGATTGTTCGTACAAGACAAGGTAACCAGTTCCGGCTGGCCGGACAGGTTCAGTGCCCCGATCCGGTTATTGTCGCAGAGCAAAGAAGTAAGGAGCGGATTCCGGCTGACGTCAACGGTGGTTAGCCGGCCTTTCCCCGAAGCCGAGCCCCGACAGTCCAGCGAAGCGAGCAACGGCATCCACTCGATGCCTTGTACCGAAGCGATCTGATCGGTACTGACCGCGATATCGGTGGCTACCTTCAGTTCCTTGTTGGTCAGTTTGCCATCCTGATTCTTGTCAAAACGGCCGACCAGATAACGGAAGAAAGCCTCATCTTCTATGGTGACGAATAACTCATCCGTCATCAGGTAGGAGCACGGAAACCGGCTGTATCCGAAAATCTCCTGGGCATCGGAGGCGTTTTCCGCATAGGCCAGGAAATAATACGTATGGCCCTCCTCCATTTCCGGCAGGTCCGCAGTGAAAGTATCGCTGTCCATCCACGCCCCTTTCATCCGGCGTAAGCGGATCGTCTGGCTGTCGGGAGATTCACTCCAGCAGAAACCGACATCCCGGACGGTCCTTCCACCATCATCCACAATCTGGGCATACAGCTTATTGCCGACAATCGTAACATCGGAAGGGGTCGCGACCGATGTCTGCGGAACCTTCAGCGTCAATTCCTTGGAGTATTTTTTATTGTGGCCGTCGGAAATGAAAGACCGGACGGCATAGAATGCCCCCGGCTTCACGTCCGCCGTATAACTGAAATTCCCGTCCTCATCCAATCCGGTGACTTCGATGATGTGGTCAGGCTGATCATCGAAATTCGTACCGGTCATCTCAAATCCGTAGGAGACGATGCCTTCGGCTTTTCCGAAGGAGCCGGTCAAGGTGGCCGAAATACGGGTCAACGTCTCGGAATCCACGGATACCAGGGGAATGTCCGGATCGTTCATCGGAGCCGGATTATCCCGCATGCAGGCCGGAGCAAAGAGGGCCGCAGCAAACAGCAAAGTATAGGCTAACCGTTTCATATACAACCTCCTACTTATATTTAACCGAAGTAATACTGCTGTCATAGTAAAAAGTCCCGATCCGTTGGCCCGTCTTCAACCAGATTTCGGACAAACAGGGATTATACCTGCAATCCAGGTAGGTCAAGGGATTCCAGGACACATCCAATTCACGAAGCCTGCCCAAAGCCAGCAATCCTTCGTGAGAACCCGAACAATTCAGCCGCGTCAGATGATCGAAGAACTCGATTCCAGACAGGGTTTCTATTTCATCGGAACTGACATCAATCCGGGTGATGGTCACAGCCTCGGAACCGGAAATCTGGTCATCCCCATCCTGATCGAAGTGATCCACCAGATACTTTCGGAAATGAGCATCGGGAATCGGCACGATGGCTTTCGGATGGAGTTGGAACGCAGTACTTGCGTCTTTTTTGAAATCCTGCGGCGCCCGGAGCCATTGTTCCGTAGAAAGGTAGATCGTCTTCAACGACGGACAGGCTGTCGCATCGAGCGTTTCCAAATCCGGGCATGCAGCAACATCCAGCACCTCCAGCAAATTCCCATAAACCGAGAGTTGCCGCAACAAAGGATTGCCGCTCAGATCCACTTGGGTAAGCCGTCCCGCTCCGGAAGCCGATCCCTTGCAGGACAGCGAAGTCAAGGCCGGCATCAGCCGGATCTCTCCGATATTGGTGATTCCGTCGGTATTGAAAGACAGGACCTGGATGCTCTTCAGTTCTTTATAGGAAATCATCCCGTCTTTATTGGCATCAAACTGCTCCAGCAGCACACGGGCAAAGGCCGGATCCGCGATCTCGACGGGCAGATCATCGGTAACCGCAATCTCGAAAGGATGGATACTGTAGCCGAACGTTTCAGCCGCAATCTGGGATGCATTTTCCGCATAGGCAAGGATATAGTAAACACGCCCCCGCTCCAGAAACGACAAGTTCAGGGAAAACGCGCCGTCTTCCCCCAAAACAGCTTGCACCTTGTTGCGTTTGATGCTTCCGGGATCCGGAGACTCGCTCCAGCAGAAACCGACAGCACGAACCGGAGAACCGCCATCGTCCAAAAGACGGGCCCTGAGCGATCCGTTGGAGAAAGAAACCTCCGAGAGCGTGGCCGCCGAAGTGGTCGGAGCCTTGATTGTCAAGGTCTTGGAATATTTCCGGTCGACTCCGTTCGTAAAATACGTCCTGACACTGTACACCTGGCCAGGCGAAAGAGCGGCCCAGTATGTAAAACGTCCCTGCGCATCTTTCGGCGGGTTGGGAAAAACATCTCCGGCTCCCTCTCCGAATGAATTCTCAGCCATTTCGAAGCCATATTCCGTAATCTCGGAACTGTTCTCGAAAGAGCCTGTCAGCACCACGGCGGCCCGGGTCAGGGATTCCGCCTCATACCCCACGTCGGGCCCGTTCAGGTCGTTCTCCGGAGAATACGGATCCTGCATGCACGAAACGGGAATAAGAACGGCCGCCAAAAACCAATATAAGCAAAATCTTCGCATGGTTCTCAGAACATTACGCCAATCCCCACGTTGGCCTCATAATACTTGAACTGATTGGTCTGGACACCGGCCGAAAAGGCAATGATGCCAGGTCGGTAGACCAGGCCCAATTCGGCTTCGTATCCCGTAAAGGAATTGTCGGTAACCCGGGCCCATTCATAATCTCCATCCGCATACATCTTCCAAGCCAGGATGCGGCTTCCATAGCCACCGCCCACATAGGCATAAAATGCATCACTCAACTTACGCAGATAACCTCCGGTTACTGCCCAACGGCTCTTCTGGGATTCTCCCGGAAACCAGGACTGGACGCCACCGACCTTTCCTTCTCCGTCACAAGACAGTGTAGGATCCAGGCCGAAATGGAAGTCACTCTTTGCCCGGACATAGAAGCCGTTCCGCTTGCAAATACCCAGCATCAGGCCGTACGAATACTGCGACTGGTTGTAGCTGAACGTCGGCATGATCAACGTACGCAGCGGATTGGTCAGCAGGATTCCCAGATTCAGGGTATAGCCATAGGCTGAAAGCAAGGGTTTATCTTCCGGGAAATCGAAATGCAACGGTTCACAGCCCGTGGCAGCGACCTCGATCCATTCCGTCGCAGCCGGGATATAAAGAATCCATTCTCCGGGGCCGCCCACCATCGTCTGCAGGATATTGCCTTTGAATACCAGCGAATCCTTGGTAGGCAGGAAGATGCTGACCATGGACGAAGGCTTCTGGTTCTTATCGTACACCGGATCGGTCTTCGCACGCAATTCAAGAATGTCCGGATCAAAACTCTTGACGTAGATCTTTTTGTCCTGGGCGGCCAGCAAAGAAGGGAAAACGGCCAGGAACAGCAATAGTGATACTATTCTTTTCATCGCGTAATTCTGAAGCTGTTGATATTAATGATCTGATCTTCTGAGATGGATTCTGTCTTGGCATCGTTCATCCAATAGGGCTGCCAGGTACGGACATGGATCTGGGGCCGGTTCTCGTCCCGGAAATCCCAGAGCATGAACAAATAGCCGTCGTCTTCGTAGATGGCACCGCTCTTGAAGACGGATTTGTATCCCTGCCGCACCAACACACCGAAATACCCTTCGATCGACGGATGCTTGACCACCTCGACCGTGCCGAAAGTCACGTCGATCGTTTTCGTATTGGGGAAGACATGGGTCCGCAGCCGGTTGAGATATTCCTGCTTGGAATACTTGGTATAGGTGATTTCCGGTTTCATCTGGATACCCCGTTCGCCTTTTTTTCGCTGGACGACCTTTCCCGTGATGATGAGTGCATCGTCACTGAATACCATTTCCAGGAAGTCGATGTCTTTTTTCTCGTAAGAAGTACGGAAATCCTCAACATAATTCAGGATGATCTGCCGCTGCCGGAGATCCGTCACCTGGGATCCGGACTGCATGATCTTCCGATAAAGGTTCGCCTCGATGGCTTTGTTGACACGCGTGATCCGACCCGTATCGTCGAGATCGATGACCATCTCCTTATAAACAGGGTTTCCTTTTTCATCCAGTGACTCCAGCGGGATATTCCGCACCTGGTAGCCACCGTCATACGTCCGGATCACCGGTTCGACGATGTCTGATTCGTCACAACGAAACGGCTTGTTGTTCCACAGCATGCGGAAACCCATCGTGGCACCTTCTGTAATGGGGACTTGCGAAATATCGGGAGTCCCTTTTTTATCATACGCGCGGTTGATGGCATTCAAAAAGCCTGTAACAGTATGTTCAATCGCAGCTTGGAGGGCCGGATCGTTCACGCCTGAATTGACAGAAAAAGTAACTTCCTGCGCAAAAACAGGCTGAAGGGAAAGCATCAAAACTAGGGACAGGATTATTCTTTTCATCGCCGGTAATTATTTGGGTTGGTGACCTTCGACATAGACCCAGTAAATGGGATTTCTTTTATATTTCATGGAACTGGTGGAGGCGCCGCTGCGTGCATCACACCTTTTTCCGGACGCATCGCGGGGCGTCATGATTTCAAGTACCTTTCCGGTATGGCGGTCCACATATACCAGATATCCCTCATCCACGTACATCTGGCGTGTATCCGGATCGAGCTGGCCGGAATGGACATAGGGGATGTCCGCTGCTGCCAGGATCCGCACGACTTCGTCTTGCGTTCCGGCAGCCAGCAGGCCGCCCAGCAATTCAGCAACCGCATCCTTGCCGGTATCCTGGAAAACGACGATTTCCTCCTTGTCTTTTTCGACCAACGCCGCCTTGTTCACATAGGCCATGACGCGGTACTGTCCGGGACGTTTGGAGTAGGTCAGGAACTCGATGGTCCCTTCTTTCATGTCCTCCATGCTCCGGATCATGGAAAACTTGTTTTCTTTCAAAAAAGGAGTCAGCTGGTCGGACAGAACCAGCAGAGCCTCTTCACGGGCCTGCTTCTCCGTAGCCATATTGCCGATGCCGTAGAAGTAGGACGTGTCACGCTTGATGGCGTTCATTTTCGCAAGAGCGTCATCGGCGCCCTGCGCCCAGGCAGGCAGGACGAAAACGAGTGATAGAATCCAACAAAAGACGCGTTTCATGACTTTTTGGGATAAAGGGGTGTATATAGATAAGCCTTGGCATACAAGATGCCGGCCGGTTTGTCGAAGATTTCCGGATTGACGGTAAACTGAAAGGTATGGGAATAGCCGAACGGACGGTTGACCATGAACAGGGTGGCAACGACCGTCTCTTCATTCCTGGACTCAATGCCGACATAGGGGACACAACCGTCCTCCAGACAACTATCAATCAGATAATCCAGCGGGACTGTCTTTTCTACGGACTGATAGCCGTACTGATGGAACGTCATCCGGACAGCATAATCTTTCTTGCGGTTGTACCCGGTGAGCAAGGTCATGACGGACTCGACCGGCTGGGAGGTTTCACAGACGGGCTGGAAGGAAAGACCTTTCTTGCGGAAGAATGCGCTGTTCTGCGCCTCGGTAATTTCAAAGAACCCGTTCTCCGCTACGTACAAGTCCCGGTCAATTCTTTTCAGGTTGCGGGGAATCTCCTTCTTTTTGAGCTTTCGCTCCCCTGTTACTTTCCGGATAAAGCCTTTTTCCAACTCATCTTTCTTTTCTCCGGTCAGAAGCTGGATTTCAGTCGGGAAGCGGACAGAGAAAGCCGGAAGCCCGGTGTCCGCCGTGATCTCAACACGGCCCATCCCTTCCCCATCCGTCGAAACCTGCACAGAACTGCGCTCCAGCCCTTGTTGCAGGATGCTGAAAAGATCACCCTGCGTGACAATACGACCATATGCCGGCATGTTGTCCCAGCGCAGCGAATGGCTGTCCAGCAGCGACTCCAGCAAGTATCTTTCCACGAAGTTATATACCAATACGTTCTCCTTTTTTACCGCTTCTCCGAAAAGGTCCAGTCCGATATGGACCACCGTTCCCGCTTCGTATTCCACCACGACGGGTACTCGCCTCCCCTGACAAACAACAGACATGACCGCCCGTTTCCCTGTCGGGTTCTCAGGAATCGCAAGTGCGGCAGCAGCTGCCAAGTCCGCCAGCCTGCCGGAGGAAAACCCGACGGGACGGCCCAAGCTGGGAAAAGGCAGCAAAAGCAGCAACAAGTATGTCAGGGCTTTACACATTTTGCAAAAACATGGTCTGCGTCGGCAGCGTTGTCTCCCAGTTCAATATTTCCCTTTTTCACTCCGTCAGCCCCATACCATTCCCCATAATTCAAATGGCCGTTGGTCCAGTCTCCCTTGATATAATCGCCCTTCTGGGCCATGCGCTTCTCCGGATCATGCATATCGATCCGACGCGGTTGTTTGAAAGTGTAGGTGCCGTAACCATCCGGATAGCCGTTCCGGATGGTTCCCGTAAACGTATCGGCCAACTCGTTTTTGACCACCTCTTTCTTCGTATTGTCCTTCTTAGTATTGTCAATAGTCGTGTTGTCTTTCCGGGTGTCCCCAGTAGCAGGCGGAGTCGAAACCGTGTCTTTTTTAACTTCCGGCACACGGGCCGTCGTATCGACGAGCAGACTATCGACTGGCTTACCCGGTTCAGGCCTCGGTCCGGGCTTCGGCCGCAGGATGAACAGCCACACAAGCAGCGCAACCAGTACGAGCGCGCCCAGGATATAATAGAGGATCTTCTTGTTCGGTTGTTTCCCTTTGGCCACCGGAGCGGCCGTTTCCGTTTTTTCACGGGGAGAAGCCACAGGATGGCCCAGCAGGAGTGTCGCTATGTTTTGAAAATCCTGATCCTGCACCCCACAGGAAGCAATCTTCTGCCGGGTGGAGAGATAATACTCCAAATCATCATCATAGGGACTGTCATCCAGGCAGTAAGGAAGAATCGCCTTGGTATTGTTGATGGCCAGGTTGACTTCGTTCTTGACGTGGACCGACTTGCCGGCGTCCTTGGAATAGACCAACAGGAATCGTTCACACGACTTGATGGCTCGCGTTATCTCCCCAGCATAATTGGAAGCAGAAGGAATATCCCTGGGCGCTATCCAGCACGATACACCCTGACGCTCCAAATACTCGCAGAGGGCATTGGCAACCTTTTGGTTCTTGGTCGAATAGCTGATGAATATCTTTCCCATAACTAGCCTTTTTCAATCTTATAGCCCAACTTCACAAGCAATTTGATGGCGTTCATGGCCGTTGCCCGGTCATAGTCCTTCTCGTTTTCGGAGAGCTCGGCATAGGGGACAAGACACGGATGCTTCATCGCTTTTTCATCCCGGACAGGGCCGTAGGTCCATCCCTCATCCATCCGATGTTGTGACCAGACCTCATGCGTATTCTTCGCAATGACTTCGGTCAACTCGACCAATGTGTCGGGCAGACGGATATCGGAAAGATCCACCGGAGCAGGCTTGTATGTTTTCATTTGAGTGACAAGTGGGTACCAATGAGCAAATATAACAAAAAAAAGAGAATAAAGAAAGGGGGAACGGCAGCGGCCGTTCCCCCATCCCTGGGTTCATGTCTGATGCAGAGGGTTACTTGAAGATGAGCGGAACGAATTCGCTCAGGTAAATGCGCCAGTTGCGCCAAATATGGCCGCCGTCGGTTTCCATATAGGTATACGGGAACTTGTTCTCATCCAGTTTCTTCCGGAAGTCGTTGTTGGCCTGGATCAGGAAGTCGGTCTGGCCGATGCCGATCCACAGGAGCTTCGGTTTCTTGGAGAAATAGGTCGCCAGCTTCTTGTCAAAATCCTGGTAGATCGGGGTGATGCCGGGATCGTTCACGCCGATGGCGGCAGAGAACATGCCCGAATAGCCGAACAGATCCGGATTGTTGACCGAGATGTAGAGCGTATGGAAGCCACCCATCGACAGGCCACAGATAGCGCGGGACTCTTTCTTGGCGATGGTGCGGTAACGGCTGTCGATAAACTTCACAATCTCGGGGAACGATGTTTCGAAGGTGCCTTCCATCGTCTGGGGCAACTGCATGGTGGGACGCGTGTAATCGGTGGAGTTCTCCAGCGGAGCTGCCTCCTGCGAAATGTTGCCGTTGGTGAAGACCACGATCATCGGTTTGGCTTCGCCGCGCGCGATCAGGTTGTCGAGAATCTGCGTGGCACGGCCCTGCGTAACCCAGGCATCTTCGTCACCGCCGATCCCGTGGAGCACGTAGAGCACGGGATACTTGACCTTCGGATTGCTCTCGTAGCCAGCCGGCGTGTAAACGGTCAGACGACGGTCGAAACCAGCCGTGGCCGACGGATACCACACCTTCGACACGGTGCCGTGGGGCACACGGTGAATGGCGTAGAGGTCGCTGCGTTCCCCTGCCTTGGGAACGAGCAGGACGCTGGTCAGCGAGGCGATGTCGCGGTTGACAAACACGTTGTTGTTGTCGATCACGGAATTTCCGTCGACAATCATTGTGTAGGTGTACATTTCGGGAGCTACGACGAACGGTGTGGTGTATTCCCACACGCCGCCCTGGCCTTCCACCAGGTCAGCCACGCCGGGGGCATCGTACGACATTTTGTTGCCGTTCATTTCGAACTCCAGTTTCTGGGTCGGAAGGAAATCACCGGTAATCTGGACCTTGACGGCCTTGGGGGCACGATAGCGGAACGTAACGGTTCCGTCGGGGTTGATGACGGGAGATTCCACGTTCGGACCTCCCCAAAGCGCCTGCTGGGCGAAAGCCGAAATGGTCAGCAGCAGCGCAGCAGCGATAGTATAAATTCTTTTCATTTTGCAAATTTAATCAAATCCATCAAAAAGACTCGCCGGCCTTTTTCAGGGCCTTCGGCAGACATTCCTGCCAGAAATTCCAGTAGTGGACGCCCGGACGGGCGATCCACTCACAGGCCAGGCCTTTTTCTTTCATATAGTTGGCCAGCTTCTCCGAATCGGCATTGTTGACCGTAGTGTCTTCCGTACCTACCTCGATGGTGAAAGCCGGAAAAACCTTCTTGTCGGACTGCGCATCGATGAGGGCCGTGAAACCCAGGTCCGCCGCCGGACTCATCGCATAAGCGTAGGTGAACCGGGCGGGAAATTTCAAAGCGTGATACAACGTGCCATAGCCGCCCATCGAAAGACCCGCCACAGCCCTTTTCCCATTGAACTTGTACTTGGCTTCTACGGCAGGCATCAGTTCTTCCTGAAAGTAGGTCTCAAAACCGTTCCAGACATAGAAGGTCATCTGGGCGTCGGGCATGACGATAATCATCGGCTTGCCGCCGCCTTTGACATACTTGGCCGCAATCGTCATGGCATTGCCCTTGTCAAGCCAGGCATTCTGGTCGTCGCCGGCGCCGTGAAGCAGGTAAAGGATCGGATAAGCCGTATTGGCGTCGAACTTGGGTGGCAGCCAGACATTATACTTCATGGCCTGCTTCATCGACTTGCTGTCGATGGTTAGCCCGCGCAGCGCCTGACCGTCGGGATTGATGTAATCCAGCAGGTCGATCCCTTCCTTTCCTTCGTCAGGATCCGTGCCGCCGCAGGCACTGAGCGCGAATGCGCCCAGCGCCATGACGGCCAGGAGGGTGAACAGACGTTTCATTTATTCAAATCTGCCCACGAATTCATAACCGGTCGAGCCGGTGAACTTCCAGGTATCGGCACCCACTTGGGTGATGGTCAAGGTCTCACCCGGGTTGACCATGACGGTGGAACCGTCGGCGACATAACGGGTGCCGCCCATGCCCATGCCCCACATGCTCAAGTCATAGCCGTTGCCGAAAGTATGGTCTTCGTGCGCGTATTCCTTGCAGACATACTCGCCGGAGAAATCGGTCGAACCTTCCGTGAGGACCAGTTGGAACCAGGCGCATTCCACGCCGTCCGCGTTCGTGAGGGTCAGATTGTGCGTCTTCACGCCCGCGACGGGATTAAAGGCCTCATCGACCGGGTCGCTCAGTTCATCGGTGATGGTGTAACCGACCACCACTTCGCCACTGCCATTGCCGAAGATGAAATCAAAGCCGTTGCCGCTGACTTCCCAGATGTCGTCGCCCAGTTTGGCAATGCTGAGGCTCTCGCCGGGCTGGATAAGGACGGTGGAACCGTTGGCGGCGATGTAGCGCGTGCCTCCCATGCCCATACCCCACATGCTCAGGTCATAGCCGTTGCCGAAAGTATGGTCTTCGTGTGCGTATTCCTTGCAGAAGTAGTCGCCGGAGTAGTCGGTGACACCTTCCGCCAGGACCAGCTGGAACCAGGCGACTTCCTCACCGGCCGCATTGCGGAGGGTCAGGTTGTGTGTCTTGACGCCCGCGACTGGAGCAAAGGTCTCATCGACCGCGTCGCTCACCTCATCCGTATAGGAATAGTCGGGATTCGGCACGGCGGAAGGAGTCAGCGCTTCGATCTCGCCCGTGAAGGTCGCCCAGTGCGGATACGTTTCTTCACTGCCCCAGGTGATGACGAACTTGCTTCCCTTCTTCTCGACGGTGATGGGTTCCTTGTTGATATGCGTGACCGCAGCACCGGCCCACCAGCAGGTACCCCAGTGCATGATGCCCATTCCCCACTCGCTCAGGTCATATTCGTAACCGGGCGCATATTGGCCGGGGCCTACATTGTCGCTGTTGGCAGCAGGCGTATAGACGCCTTCCTGCAGATAGCCGTCGGCGCTGTAGAGGTCGGCCGTCAGGGCGAATCCGTCACCGACGGGCGATCCCATCATATCGACGTCCATGTCTGCCGTACCGAGTTTGAAGGTCACTGTCCCGTTGGTGTTGGACTGTGCCACCAACACCTTCGTGAGCACCACCGGCTCCGGATCGGGTTCATAGACGATCTCCCCCTCCCACTTGGTCCGATAGGCGTTGCCGGCCGAATCGAAGAGAACGAAAATGAATTTATAGACGTCGCCGGCCTTCTTCTGGACGGTGATGGTACCCGACTGAACGGTGTTGCCGTTGATCCGGGTCGGGCCAACCAGAAAGCTGCCGTTCGATTCACCGGGACCGTACACATTGGGCTCCAGGTAATACTGGTTACGGGCACCCACCAGTTGGGTCTCAACTGTTGCGCCGCTGCCGCTGAACTTCAGGGTAAAGATGCGGTTCCGTTCGGTCTTCTCCATGGAAGATTCCGTCAAGTTGCTCAGCACAGGTTCCTGCGCATCCGGGAACACCCCGGTCAGGGGATCCAGCGAAGTGTCGGTGCAGGAGACAAGGGCCAGGATGGCCGCCATCAGACTGATGATGTATGTTCTTTTCATGGTATTCATCCTTTAATGTATCAATAACCGGGATTCTGCTGAATGTTCTCGTTGAGCATGACCTCCGTATAAGGATAAGGCAGGTGCTCATGCTTGCCTGTCTTGAAACCATAGACGGAACGGCCGCTGGGCACATAGGTCACGGTGCCGTTGGGTTCCATCTTCGGATAGTCCTTTCCCATTTCCTTCAGGCGGTCGGCCGCCTCGCCCCAACGGAGCAGATCCTGGAAACGCTGACCTTCGCCGCAGAGTTCCAGTCGCTTCTCAGTCTTGATATCTTCGAGCGTGACGGACTGGAGTGCGGGGAGCTGGGCACGGGAGCGAACCCGGTTCACATATTGGAGTGCCGTTCCGGCGTCACCTGCCCGGAAGCTGGCTTCTGCACCGCAGAGCAGCACCTCTGCCAAACGCATCCAGAGCGGATTCTTGGTATTGACCATGCCGTAGAAGGAAAGCTCGTCACTCATAAAGCGGCCTTTCCAGTTGAAGATACCGGTGGAGAGCGTGGTCATGTTCCATACAACGCCCATGGCACGGAGTTCGTCGTACGTCTTCAAGGTCTCCGTACGACGGTAGCTGTTCGCGCCTTCATAGGTTTTGAACGCGTTCATCAGGTCAACGGTGGGAACCATGAAGCCCCAGCCGCCAGTACCGCAGACATCGGCAGGAATGGTCATCTCGCTGCCGGAACTGCGCCAGCTGACCATTGCACCGTAGAAGTCGAAGTTGTCCATCTGGTTGTCCAGGTCATTGACGCGGATACTTTCGAAAAGGTTTTCACTGTTCATCTTGTAGGCCAGGTGACGCATGTCGCCGTAAGGACCCGCCGTGAACAGGTCATAGAGGCCGGAGTTGACCACGGCGGCGAACTGATCGGCCGCTTTCCGATAGTAGGACTCATCGCTGAGTGCCCAGGCCATCCACAGATAGGCTTTGCCCAGCAGGGCCTGGCCGAACTGCCTGGTTGCGCGCCAGCAGGTAACGTCGTTCACCGAGCTCTTCTGCGCCAGCATGCCGGAATTGACAGCATAGGTCAGGTCTTCTTCGATGAGTTTCCAAAGGTCCTCGGTAGCGCCGTTGGGCTGTGCATATTCGGAAGGTTCCAGCTCATGGTCCACGATGGGCGGATTGCCCCAGAGGGTCGTCAGTTCGAAATAGGCCCAGCCGCGGAACAAGTGCGCCTCGGCGACAGCACGCGCAGCCGCTTTACTCTGTTCGGGATCGATGTGGCCGATAATCACATTGGCATGGTAGATCAGACCGTAGTAGCCGCTGAAAGAGCCTTCAATCTGCCCGGTCTCGGAGTTGAACGCGAATTCACCCAGGGCGTCCATGTCGACATTGTCGCCGTGGGCGGCCCCGCCGGCATAATAGTCATCCGAAAGGATATTCTTTACCAGCATCACGTTGTAGTACCAACCACGCACGTCGCTGTACATGGTGATGACGGCTGATTCGATCTCGTCGTCGGTCTTGTAGTAGGTATTGTAGTCGATGGCGCCCTTGCGGGGAATATCGAGCAGGCTGTCACAGGAAGACAAGGCCATGACGGCCGTCAGAAAGGAAAGAATGATATACTTGGTTTTCATAAGGCAGTCGGTTTAGAAAGTGACATTGACACCGAAGACCACCTTCTTGGAGGTCGGATAGTTACCCTTGTCCACACCCATCGAGGAGCCAACGCCCACGATCTCAGGGTCGAAGCCCGGATATTTGGTGAAAGTGAACCAATCATCCATGGATGCATAGATTCGAAGATTGTCGATGAGCACCTTGTGCAGGAAATTCTTCGGGAAGTTGTAACCCAGCTGGATCTGCTTGATCTTCAAATAACTGGCATCCATCACGACGCCGCTCGAAGTCAGGAACTTGGCATAGTTGGCCGCGCCCGCCGCCGGCATGGTGCCGTTGGTATGGTTCGGAGTCCAGCGGTCTTCCGTCAGGTAGGAAAGACGGTTCGACGTATAGTCGATGTTGTTCAGCGCGTTGAGAATCTGGTTCCCGCCGGCGCCGGACATGAACACCAGGAAGTCGATGCCCTTCCAGCCCGCGTTGAGTGTCAGACCGTAGTTATAGACCGGGATGCCCGAACCCAGGTGACGCTTGTCGCTGTCGAGCGGGTCGGTGGTCGGCTGCCCCAGCGTACCGTCTTCATTGTAGTGGTTGAAGAGGGCCTCGCCCGTGGAAGGCTCGATGCCGGCGAATTCATACCCGTACAGGTGCCAGGCCGGATAACCGATCTCAAAGCGTGTGACGGTGCCGTAGTTACGGACGCCCACGCCGCCCAGGCCGTCTTTCAGGGTCGGGTGCAGGTAGGTAACCCGGTTCTTCAGCGAAGAGAAGTTGCCGGCGATGCCATAGGTGAATTCCCCGATCTGGTCGCGCCAGCGGACCTCGAGTTCGATACCCTTGTTGTCCACGTTGCCGGCGTTCATCGGAGAAGCGCTCACACCCACGATGGTGGAGGTGGTGATGCCCGTCACGATCAGGTCCTTGGTCCGTTTGTCAAACCAGTCGAAACTCACCGTCAGACGGTCACGCAGGAAGCGCAGGTCGAGACCCACGTTGAACTGCTCGGAGGTCTCCCACTTGAGCTCCTGGTTGCCCGACATCGACGGGGCGTAGCCGATAATATACTGGTAGGAGCCGTCGGCATTCAGCAGGCCCGTC
>JAEEOM010000120.1 GCA_016284265.1 Bacteroidales bacterium
TGGGCGTTTTCGGCGGCATCCTTGCACTGCTGGGCGTTGTGGCCGCGCCGATCACAAGCGGCGATACGGCGCTCCGAAGCGCCCGCCTGATCATTGCAGACTTCGTGAAACTCGAACAGAAATCCGTCCGGAAACGGCTCTACATCTGCATCCCGCTTTTCGCCCTGGTATTTACCCTGCTGATGTGGCAGATGAATGACAAGGCCGGCTTTGAGAAACTCTGGGGATGGTTCGGATGGTCCAACCAGGCACTTTCCGTCTTCACGCTTTGGACACTGACGGTTTACCTGGCCCAGCAGAAGAAGCTCTACTGGATCACCCTGGTCCCGGCGCTGTTCATGACCTGGGTCTGCACGGCATTCCTGATGTTCTCTCCCAATGCCTTCGGTCTGAATGTCTACGTTTCCTACGGTATCGGCTTTGCGGCCGTCCTGGTCGCGATCATCTGGTTTTCAACCTGGCACAGAAAAATAGATGCCCGGTCAAGCCGGGCATGACGAAACAGCCTATCCTAACGGGTAAACCAAGTTGACGATGAGGATATTGGCTGCCAGGATGATGAGGTTCATCGGTATGCCGATCCTCATGAAGTCGGAAAACTTATAGCCGCCCGGGCCATAGACCAGCAAGTGCGTCGTCGACCCGATGGGCGTAGCGAAACTCGAAGAGACGGCGATCATCAGCGAAATGAGGAACGGCATGGGATCGCAGCCCATGGTCACGGCCGCATGATAGACGATCGGGAAGAAAATGGCCCCGGCCGCCGTATTGGAAATGAATTCTGTGACGAAGGTTGCCGTAAGACTCATCATGATCATCACCAGCAGTGGCTTGGCGCCGCACAGGTGCATCACACCGTTCGCCAGCGCCTCGGCAACGCCCGTCTTCTGGATGGCCGTTCCGATGACGACGCTGCCCGCAAAGATCATCAGGACGTTCCAGTCGATGGATTTCATGGCCTGGTCGGGCGTGCAGCAGCGGAAGATCAGCATCGCAGCGGCCGCCACGACCGCACTTTGAAGCAGGCTCATCACCTTCAGCGAGGAAAGCAGGATCATCGCCAACATGATGAGGGCGGAGACAACGGTCTTCACACCGATCTGCGGCACTTTCTCCTGCACGGCATTGTTTTCGGTACCGTCTTCCCGGCTCTCACGGACGGGCAGGAGACGGCGCATCGCCAAAGTGGCCAGGATACCGACCACGAGGCAGAAGAGGCCCGGAATCGTCGGGGCGAAGAAGCCGATATGCTGGCTGGTATTCTGGGCGTAAAGACCGGCAATGATCATGTTGGGCGGCGTGCCAATGATGGTGCAGATGCCTCCCATACCTGCGGCGTAGCTGAGCGGGATAAGAAGCTTGGACGGCGCGATGCCCAGTTTCTTCGCCCAGTCTTTCACAATCTGGACGAACAGGGCGACGACCGTCGTGTTGCTGAGAATCGTGCTCAGTGTCGCAACGGGTGCCATCAGCCGCACGATCGCGGCCGGATAGTTTTTCGGCGTCCCCAGGAAATGCTCCATGATCCAGCGGATGACGCCGGTATGGATCAGGCCGGCTACGACAATGAACAGGACGCCGACCAGGACGACGGATTCGGAGGAAAAGCCGGCAAGGTCTTCCTTCTGGTCCAGGATACCGCAAATGCCCAGAACGGCCATCGCTCCCAAAAAGGCGACCTCTTCCTTAAGCTTGGTAAAAAGAAGGACAAGAAACAGGGTGAGAACCGTGGCGATGGTGATCCATCCCGGGAGCCCCAATCCCCAAAAAACGATATTATCCATATCTAAAGCACTTTATGAATCAGGGAAACCACGTTTTCGACGTGCGTGGTATGGGGGAACATGTCCACGGGCTGTACGTGGATGATATCGTAATGGTCGGCGAAGACAGCCAGGTCGCGCGCCTGCGTGGCAGGATTGCAGCTTACATAGACCATCCGTTTCGGTGCGCATTCCAAGAGGACGTGGGCGACGGAAGGATGGATGCCGGCCCTTGGCGGATCGAGCACGACGATGTCGGGATGTCCATGCGTACGGATGAAATCGGCGCTGAGCACGTCTTTCATGTCGCCGGCAAAGAACTCGGTATTGGTGATATGGTTCTCCCGGGCGTTGACCTTCGCATCCTCGATGGCCTCGGGCACATACTCGATACCTACGACCTTCTCAGCCAGTGACGAGAGGAAAAGCGCGATCGTACCAGTCCCCGTATACAGGTCATAGATCACCGGTTTACCCGTTTCTACACGGGTGGACACGCCTTCCCGCACGAAATCCCGTACGACGGAATAAAGCCGGTATGCCTGCCCGGAATTTGTCTGATAGAAGGACTTGGGCCCGATCTTGAAACGAAGGTCTTCCATCTGCTCGTACACGGCTTCCGCACCGCGATACAGCGTGCAGGGCAGGTCGCTGAAGTTGTCATTGCCCTTGGGATTGATGACATAGTAAAGCGACGTAATCTCGGGGAAGCGTGCCGCTATGGCTTCAAGCAACGCTTCCCGGGCCGGACGTGCATCCGGGCCTTCCGCATCACCGCCAAAGCAGAGGACCAACATGTTTTCGCCTGTAGAAGTAGTGCGGACGACCATCGTGCGGAGGAAACCCCGGTTTTCGCGCAGATCGTAGAAGCTGAGGCCGTGATCGATTGCGTATTGCTTGATAAACAGGCGGATGGCGTTTGATGGCTCCCGCTGTAGATGACATTCCCGGATATCGAGCACCTTGTCGAAGAAACCACTGACGTGAAAGCCCAGGCCCAGGCGGTCCACCTCGTCCATCGTGCTCCAGTCTTCACCGGGGAGCAGCCAGCGGCGGTTCGAGAAGGTATACTCCAGTTTATTGCGATAATGATCGGTCTTTTCGGATCCCAGGATGGGGGAGACGTCAGGTA
>JAEEOM010000121.1 GCA_016284265.1 Bacteroidales bacterium
GATGCAGAGAACCTCTTTCGCACCCGAGTTGTCAGCCACCAACAAACGTGATTCTTGCTGTATCATGTTATTTGACTTTTTCTACGATTTCTACTAATCTCCAGCGTTTGGTCTTGCTCAGCGGGCGCGTTTCCATGATGCGGACCTTGTCGCCTTCGCTGCACTCGTTCTTGTCATCCTGGGCGACGAACTTCGTGGTCTTGTTCACGAACTTGCCGTAGATCGGATGCATTTCCTTGGTCTTCACAGCAACTACGATAGACTTGTCCATCTTGTTGCTGACCACGATGCCGATTCTTTCTTTACGAAGATTTCTTTCCATGGGACATTTCTATTTTAGTTCTGTTTCTCTTTTTCAGCCAGCACGGTCATCATCCGGGCGATATCGGTTTTCGCCTTTTTGATGGCGGAAGTGTCTTCCAGCGGAGAAATCACGTGGTTCATCTTCATTTTGTTGAGATTCTGCTTCTCGACTTCGAGGCGCTCGCGCAGGTCTTTCACTGCCATCTCTTCGATTTCTTTTCTTTTCATGGTCTTTCTCTCCTGGATTATTCAGCGTAGTCCCGGCGGACGACGAACTTGGTGGTGATAGGGAGCTTCTGGGCACCGAGACGGAGCGCCTCTTTGGCAACTTCCATCGGAACGCCTTCGGCTTCGATGATCATGCGACCCGGGGTGATGGGAGCCACGAATCCTTCCGGATTACCTTTACCTTTACCCATACGGACCTCGGCCGGTTTCTTGGTATACGGCTTGTCGGGGAACACGCGGATCCAGATCTTACCTTCACGTTTCATGTAACGCACGACAGCCTGACGGGCAGCTTCGATCTGCTGACCGGTGAGCCAGCAGCTCTCCATGGTCTTGATGCCGAAGGAACCGAAGGCCAACTGGCTGCCACGCTGGGCAATCCCTTTCATACGGCCTTTCTGCTGTCTCCTGAACTTGGTTTTCTTAGGTTGTAACATAGCCTTTATTACTTAAAAATATCTTAAACTTCTATTTATCAGCATCTTAGCCCACTCCGAGCGCAAGATACAGGGTTGCAAAGGTACACAAAAAAATCAAATACCAAAAACTTTTGCGAAATTTTCGACAAAAATTTTTGGTACTTAACTTCCTGGACTTTCAGGCGTTTACAAGAAACTAAAATGCGTCATTCCCGTGCATTTTCGACCGCCCCTTTAGCGGAATCTTTCCGGAATGTAGATTTCAGGACGGGGTTTGCCGAAGATCATCTCGTAGAGACTGTCGAATTGGCCGCGCTCCCAATAGCCCACCAATTCTTCGAGGTCTTTGTCTTCGCCGAACTTGTCGTAAGGCTGCTTGAGGTTTCCCTTGAAGACTTTGGCGACGCCTTGCCAGAAGCCGGCGGTCGTGCCGCCCAGGTAACGCTTGAGAATGTAATAGGGCGTCTGTCCGCATTCGCGGTCGATGAGGCGGATCATCATCAGGCCCTGTTTGAGCGTCAGTTTCCGGAAGATCGGGTCGAAATCCTTAAGCAGGTCATCCTTCATCTTGTTGAGGTACTTGTCCTGCTGCCGTTTGGTATAGTGGTCTGCCTCGAAGAGGCTGTCGGTTTCGTTGATGACGCGGGCGACGAATACGGCGTAGGGGTAAGCTTTGCTGAAGTTGTGGACACGCTTGTAGTATTTCACCCAGTCACGGCGGTTCATGGTCTGTCGCGGATGGATGACGGCTGGCGGCAACTCGTCGAGGAAGATGGTGTCGCCTTGATAGACATAGTACTCCATCACCTTCAGCTCGCGCCGGTTCGTCTGCGCGGAAGCCGTCGGTGCCAGCAGTGCGCCAAAGAGCACGGCCAGGAGGAGAGAGAAGGCGTTGATCTTCATTTTCGCGGGGCAAAGGTAGGATTCTTTCTGAAAAAAAGTTAATTTTACCAGATAAAACCACTTTTGCCGATGTTCGACCTTGCAAATTTCACGCCGTGGACCTTGTTTTCCGACATAGGTATCATCTGCGGCTTGCTGCTCGTCGGGAAGTTCCTGCGGGTGAAAATCCGTCTGATCCAGAAACTTTTCATACCACCCAGCCTGCTGGCCGGCCTCCTCGGGCTTGCCTTCGGACCGGGTGGCTTAGGCTGGCTTCCGCTCTCGGGCAACATCAGCACTTACGCGGCAATCCTGATCGCCATAGTCTTCGGTGCCCTGCCGTTGTCATCGCCCAGCTTCAAAATCAAGGAAGTGGCGCATCGCGTCGGGCCGATGTGGGCCTTCTCGCAGTTCGGCATGGTCTTCCAGTGGGCAGTCATGGGCCTGTTCGGCCTGCTGGTGCTGCGGCTCATCTGGCCGCAGCTTCATCCGGCCTTCGGCGTAATGCTGCCGACCGGCTTCTACGGCGGCCACGGCACCGCTGCCGCTATCGGATCCGCCTTTGAAGGCCTCGGCTGGGACGAAGCCACGAGTCTGGGCATGACCACGGCCACGGTCGGTGTGATTGTCGCCATCCTCGGCGGCCTCCTGTTCATCAAAATCGCCACAAAGAAGGGACAGACCTCTTACCTCACCGATTTCGCCGATCTGCCCGATGAATACCGCAGCGGCCTGCTGCCCAAAGAGAAGCGCGAAGCCACGGCCGTGGGTACGACGTCGCCCATCTCCATCGATTCGCACATCTTCCATCTGGCAATCGTAGTTTTGGCCGCGTTCGGCGGCTATATGCTGAGCAAAGGCGTGAAGATGGCCTGGCCCAAGCTGGAACTGCCTGTCTTCAGCTGCGCCTTCGTGGTGGGCATGCTCATCAAGACGGCCTTCAACAAGGCCGGTGCCGCAACCTATATCGACCCAAAAACCACGGGCAGCATCAGCAGCTCGGCCACCGACATGCTGGTCGCCTGCGGCGTGGCCTCCATCAAATTGAGCGTCGTGGTCAAGTACGCATGGCCGCTGATCGTACTGGCGTTGGTGGGCATCTGCGTAACAGTTTTCACAGTCTTTTATTTCGGCCGGCACCTCAACCGGAAGGACTGGTTCGAGAAATCGATTTTCGCCTGGGGTTGGTGGACCGGAACGATGGCCATGGGAATCGCTTTGTTGCGCATCGTCGATCCCAAGCAGGCCAGCCGGGCCATGGACGATTACGCGCTGGCTTACCTGCCCTGCGCTCCGGTCGAAATCCTGCTGATCACTTTCGTCCCCATCATGTTCGCGGCCGGCCAGGGCCTCTGGCTCATGCTCGGCTGCCTCGCGCTTTCACTGTTGATTCTCTGGCTGGCCAAACGGCTCAAGTGGTGGATCCCCAAAAATGAACTGAAATGAAACGGTTTTTAAGTTTTCTGCCGGTGCTGATGATCTTCCTGGCGCTCGGTTTCACGGCCCAGCAGGACGAAGACGCGGCCCTGCTCAAACGCGCCGAAAAGTTGCACAATAAGATCATCGCCGTCGATACACATACCGACACGGCTCTGGCTCTCACTGCGGAGAATGTAAACCTGGACAAGGTACAGGCCGATTTTGCCAAGCTGCGCGCCGGGCGGGTGGACTGCTGCTTCTATCCCATCTTCGTAGATCAGGGACCGCTGACCGACGCTTCGCGCGACTCGGCCTTCGAATGGACCGTTGAAAAGATGAAGGCCATCCGCGCCTATATAGAAGCGCGTCCGCGCGAGGCGCGCATTGCCTTGACGGCCGACGACATCGTCAAGAACAAGAAACGGCACCGCCTGAGTCTGGTCATGGGCATTGAGAATGGCTACCCCGTCGGGAAAGACCTGAAGAAACTGCAGACCTTCTACGATCTGGGTACGCGCATCATCACGCTCTCGCACAACTACGACAACGACATCTGCGACGCCTCCCGCTTCCCGAAGAACACCTGGGGCGGCCTCTCGCCTTTCGGAAAGGAACTCATCCGGGAGATGAACCGCCTGGGCATCATCGTAGACTGCTCGCACGCCTCCACGTCCACGCTCTATGACTGCCTGAAACTCAGCACGGCACCGGTCATCTGCTCGCATTCCTGCGTCTATGCGATCAAGGATCACCCCCGCAACTTGACCGACGAGGAGATCAAGGCCATCGCCGCAAAAGGCGGTGTGATCCAGGTCACGACCGGCCGTTGGGCCCTGTCGTGGCAGCCCCACGCTGAGGTGAACATCGGCTGCTTCTGCGACCACGTGGAATATATCCGCAACCTGGTGGGCGTAGAATACGTGGGCATCGGCACCGACTTCGACGGTGGCGGCGGCATGAACGAACTGGAAGATGCCTCGAAGATGAAGATGATCACCGTCGAGCTCATGCGCCGCGGCTGGACCGACCACGAGCTCGAACTCTTCTGGGGCGGCAATTTCCTCCGCGTGATGCGCGCGGTGGAAAAAGCGGCGGCCGGCAAATAATATCATCGGCGAATCCCATTCTTGTGACGCGAGACGGATGGTTCATCCATCTCGTCCGTTTCGCGTCTCGAAATGTGGGGTTTTGCCAGGGATTTCGTTCGCGAAACGGATCAAGCGGCGCCGCCAACCGCCTCGCGTCCGACCTGACGGCGCACGAAAAGAGATGCCCGGTCGGCCGGGCATGACACCAAAAGACGGGTATCTGGTATGCTGTAATAAAAGAAAGACCTTATTCTTGCGTGTTCAAGCAGAGACAGCGCCGGAGTTGCGCGTCCGAGGTTCGTTTGTGGCGGGAGGCCCAGAGATTGTTCCAAACCATTTCATACAAGTACCGACGTTGTGAAAGCGTTGTTTCGTAGATGGTCGCATTCCGGCAGTATTTGGGAAGAAGTGTTGCATCGATTAGCTCACATAATTCAAGGTCACTGATTATCTGCGGATTGTGCTTACCGGATTCGTTGCGCAACAACTGGTCGATATCCAGACCGGGAACACCCTGCTCAATCAACTCGAGCGTGATGACCGGCGTGGATGACCCTTCTTCTTGTTGCTCTTTCCGAGATATCTCATCACCGATCTTGTTCATTTGAAAGAGATAGTTCCGCGGCGTCCCATAATACGATTCCACCTGAGCGGTATCTATGACGTCTTCCCGTAACAGCAACCCGGAAGCATCCATTCGGAAATTGTCAGGAACGACGACTTTTTCCGGCAAAAACTTGTAGCGTTGGTCACTCGACATTAACGATGTTGAGGGTGTTTTTCCCAGTTGTTTTCCGAAGAACACATTCGCCGAACAATGCTTATATCCGAAAGGCGTTGAAGATAGTCCGTGATGAAGCCCCTGACGGTTTACATAGTTCAAGGCAGCCACGGTATGGTGAAATCCTTCTATCTCCAGGCAGAACGGCTTTTTTTCTCCCAATTTTCCCCTTCGTTTGTACTTGGCATTGAAATACCGCACATGGGAATACCGCATACGATAAAGCGTTTCTTTGGGAGCCTCCGTCTGCGCAAGATAATGCAAATGTGTCGTTAACAAGCCATCGGCCAACAAAGAGGAGTTTGTCGTCAAACAAGCAAGAGCCAAGGCATTGAAACCCCGGACCAGATCAGCTTCGCTTCGAAAAAGGACTTCGTCGTGAGAAGACAGACAAAGATGATAGAGTTTTTTCATGGCATTCCATTCATTCATACACAGATTCCGGTTTCACGTTTCTCCCGCCGCCTCTTGCGTCACAGTCGAAATGCTGGTTCGAAGATAGCACAGATTCTGTCCGATTCCAAAAAAACGTCGGCTAAATCTGCCCAGATGGAAGGTTCATTCCATTCTTGTGACGCGAGACGGATGGTTCATCCATCTCGTCCGTTTCGCGCCTTGAAATGTGGGGTTTTGCCAGGGATTCCGTTCGCGAGACGGATCAAGCGGCGCCGCCAACCGCCTCGCGTCCGACCTGACGGCGCACGAAAAGAGATGCCCGGTCAGGCCGGGCATGACACAAAGGGGCGGGAACAGATAATGAGACAAGAGAGCGAAGCCGAAGATGACACATAGAAATCGGAGCAAAGTATAACCGCTGACACGAGCCAACGAAGGCGATGAGGGCGCAGCGGCGGGTGGTTTTTGGGCTGGACGGCATTTTTTCTGCCGGCCAGAACAAAAACCAGAGCAAGCGGAGCCCGGACGATGGCGGGATGCCCGGTCACGCCGGGCATGACACAAAGGGACAGGAACCGGGCATGACGCGAGCGAGAAACATGCAATAATCTTTCTTTATTCTTCAAAACTTCGTAACTTTAAACAGTTTTGAAAAAAGTAATTCAGTGAGCATACAATTGGCGGCCATCGGGATCGGAAACCGGACGGGAAAGTATCTGCACTACTTCTCCTTGCATCCTGACGTCGTGGAACTGGCCGCCGTGGTGGAACCCGACCCGGTACGCCGGGAAACCTGCCGGAAGCAGTTCTCTCTGCCCGAAGACCGATGCTTTGCCTCCTCCGATGACTTCTTCGACCACTTTCAGGAAGCGTGCGACGGCGTGATCATCGGTTCCCCGGACCGCTGCCATCATGAACAGGCATTGAAGGCCATTGAGCGGGGCTGGGATATCCTGTTGGAGAAACCGGTGGCACAGTCGTACGAGCAATGCGTAGAGATCGCCGAAGCAGCCCGCCGCCGCGGCGTCAAGGTCGGCGTCTGCTATGTGCTTCGCTTCATGTCGCTCTACCGCAAAGTGAAGGAACTGCTTGAAAGCGGTGCCATCGGCCGGGTTACCGGCGTTTCCCACCAGGAATTCGTGGGCATTGACCGGATGCTGCATACGTTTGTACGAGGCTATTGGAACAGGGCGGAGACAACGGCACCATCGTTCGTATCCAAGTGCTGTCACGACGTGGACATGCTCCTGTGGGTAACTGGGGCGAAGATCAAACGCGTCCAGTCGGCCGGAAGTCTGGCCTGGTACAGACCGGAGAACGCACCGGAAGACAGCACCGATCGCTGTATTACCTGCCCCGTGGAGCAAGATTGCTCCTATTCCGCCGTGGACATGTACCTTCGCCGGGGCGTTTGGACCCGCAATTTCACGGTTCCGGAAGGAAAGACCCTGGAGGAAGTGCTGGAGGACCAGATGCGAACGGGCCGGTTCGGCCGATGCGCATTCCGCTGCGACAACGACGTGGCCGACCGCCAGCTGGTGACGCTCACCGCAACCGACGGCATCTTGATCACCATTGAGATGAATGCCCTCACGCGACGGGAAGGCCGGGAGACCGTTTTTGCCGGAACCAAGGGCGAGATGATCGTCACCGGGCAGGTCATCGAGGTACGGGACCGTACCGGCTCGCTGATCCAGGTACAGGATTTTTCGCAGGAGGCCTCTCTTCCATACCATGCGAATGCCGATCTGCTTCTGGTGGAGGACTTCATCGGAGCGGTTGCCGACCCGGACCGTTCTCCCGCTGTCACCCTGAAGGACTCGCTGGAGAGTCACCGGATTTGTTTCCTCGCCGGATAGACAACCTGGCAGGACAGGCATAAGGAACTAACATAAAACACGATACTATGTCAAATGAAATGTCAAGAAGGTCGTTCCTGAAAGCAGGAACCGCCGCCGCCATCGGTCTTGCCGTGGCTCCCTCCACTGTTCTTGCCAAGGCAAAGGACGCTCCCCCGCCGCCGATGGACCGCAAACTGAAAGTGCTGGCTGTCGGTATCGGCGGCCGTGGCGCCGCCGTGATTGCCGAAGTGGCCAAGACCGAAGAGATCATCGGCCTGTGCGACGTGGATTGGAAATATGCCGACCACGTGTTCAAGACCTACCCCAACGCCAAGAAGTACAGCGACTACCGGGTCATGTTCAAGGAACTGCTGCCCGAAGCGGACGCCGTCATCGTGGCGACCGCCGACCACACGCATGCCATTATCGCCGCCGAAGCCATCCAGGCCGGCAAGCACGTGTACTGCGAAAAACCGCTGACCCGTACCGTTTATGAGTCCCGTCTGCTGACCAAGTTGGCCAAGAAGTACCGGGTAGCCACCCAGATGGGCAACCAGGGCGCTTCGGATGAAGGTGTCCGCAAAATCTGCGAATGGATCTGGAACGGTGAAATCGGCGAGGTGACCCGGGTGGATGCCTTCACCGACCGTCCCATCTGGCCGCAGGGCCTGGAACGCCCCGCCAAAGAGGAAAAAGTGCCCAAGACCATGAACTGGGACTGCTTCCTCGGCCCGGCCCCCTACCGTCCGTACCATTCCATCTATACGCCGTGGAACTTCCGCGGCTGGTGGGATTTCGGCACCGGCGCCCTGGGCGACATGGCCTGCCACATCCTGCATCCCGTCTTCGCCGCCCTCAAACTGGGTTATCCCACCAAAGTGCAGGGCAGTTCTACTGCGCTCCTCACGGAATCCTGCCCGCAGGCCGAGAAGGTCCGCTTTGTGTTCCCCGCCCGTGACAACCTACCCAAAGTGGCCATGCCCGAAGTGGTGGTGAATTGGACCGACGGCGGCATCCTCCCGGACCGGCCGAAAGGCCTTCCGGCCGGCAAGAACCTCAACGACGCCGGCGGCTGCCTCATTTTCTACGGCACCAAGGATACGCTCATCTGCGGTTGTTATGGCGCCCGCCCGTATCTCCTTTCGGGCCGCAATCCGGAAGTGCCGCACGTGCTGCGTGAGGTGAAGACCTCCCACCAGCAGGACTGGGTGCGCGCCTGCAAGGAGCATCCCGACTACCGCGTCCCCTGCGTGTCGGACTTCGCCCAAGCCGGCCCGTTCAACGAGATGGTGGCCATGGGTGTCGTGGCCGTGCGCCTGCAGAGCCTGAACATGGAACTGGAGTGGGACGGCGAGAACATGCGCTTTACCAACATTCCCAAGGACGCGACCATCCGCACCATGATTCACGACGGCTTCTCCATCCACGACGGTCACCCGACCTTCGAGAATGTGTATACCGACCCGGTGGACGCCAACAAGTTCGCCGCGGAACTCATCAAACCGGTATTCCGGGAAGGCTGGAAACTGCCCGACATGCCCAAAGATTAACCTTTAATTCTCCCGATTGATATGAAAAAACTGATTCTCTTTACTGCGATGGTGGCTCTCGTGCTGGGTGCAGTTTCCTGCAAGAACAACAAGAACGAAAACAAGGGCGGCGTGCCTGCCTATACCGTGGTGAAAGCCCCCGAAGTGAACCTGGACGAATTCCCGGTGGATGCCGACGGCTACATCGTCCTCTTCGACGGCACGTCCACCAAAGGCTGGCGCGGCTACGGAAAGGCCGAACTGCCCCCGCGCTGGACAATCGATGAAGGCGCGCTCAAGTTCAACGGTACCGGAACCGGCGAAGGCCAGACGGGCGAGGGCGGCGACGTGATCTTCGCCAAACAGTTCAAGAACTTCACCCTGGAGATGGAATGGAAAATCTCCAAGGGCGGCAATTCCGGCATCTTCTATCTGGCTAAGGAAGTGACCACGAAAGATGAAAACGGCAAAGAGCGCTACGAGCCCATCTACATCTCAGCACCCGAGTACCAGGTACTGGACAACGCCAACCATCCCGACGCCCTGCTGGGCGTGGACGGCAACCGCCAGTCGGCTTCCCTCTACGACATGATTCCGGCCGTTCCCCAGAACCAGAACCCCTATGGTGAGTGGAACAAAGTCAAGATCCTGGTGTACAAGGGCACGGTGGTGCATTTCCAGAACGACGTGAAAGTCCTGGAATACCATCTGTGGACCCCGCAGTGGACCGACATGCTCCAGGCGAGCAAGTTCAGCGAGACCGCCTGGCCGCTCGCTTTCGTGCTGCTGAACAACTGCGGCGGCGACGAGCATGAAGGCTACATCGGCCTGCAGGACCACGGCGATGATGTGTGGTACCGCAACATCCGCATCAAACTGATGGACTAGCCGCTACAATTCAAACGTATCCTCCGCCCCCGTCCAGGCACCAAGAATGATCAGTTCACCGCCGGATTCGACGGGGAGACGGGTGGGTGCGTGCCAGTGGCCGAAGATGTAGAGGTCGATATCGTGATTGCGGCCGTATTCGTTGGCGAAATGGTAGAGCGGCGCTTCGCGGCCCGCGAAAGGTGTGGGGACGGGATGATTGCGGCGGCTGCGGGCCGACCAGGCGCGGGCAAAACGGAAGACCCAGTGCGGCGGCAGCGCCTTGAGCAGAGCCAGACAGGTCTTGTTGCGGAAAACGTGGAAGATCAGCTTCGACTTGGCGTCGTGGGCGCCAAGCGTGTCGCCGTGGCCGAGGCAGATTCTGCGGCCGCCAAGTTCAATCTCCTTGACCGGTTCCCGGACGATGTGGACACCCAATTCCTTTTCAAAGTAGTCGGTCACCCACCAGTCGTGGTTGCCCCGGAAGAACCAGACATCCATCCGCTGTGCCGTATCGGCCAAGGCAGCCAGCACCCGGACGCAGCCGCGCGGGACCACGTCCCGGTAATCAATCCAGAAATCGAAGATATCGCCCAACAGGTAAAGGGCTTCCGCATCGGCAGGTAACGAACGCAGGAAATCCACGAAAGCCTTCTCCCGGACACCGCCGGGATCAGAATCCGGTCCCAGATGAAGATCCGCTACGAAATATGACCTGCCGCCGGCCATACTATACCAGCGTGGAGACGATGCAGGCTGCTCCGACCAGGACGCAGTAGAGGGCGAACCACTTGAGGCGCGCCTTGCGGACCATCGCGATCATGAACTTGCAGGCAAACAGGCCGGAAACAAAGGCGGCCAGGAAGCCCAGGATCAACGGAAGTGTTCCGACTGTGCTCGCAGCGAAATCTCCGCCGACCACATCGAGGAATGCTTCGCCCAGAATCGGAATCAGCACCATCAGGAACGAGAAGCGGGTCACTTCCTGCTTCGAGACACCGGAGAGCAGACCGGCGGCGATGGTCGAACCGCTTCGGGAAAGACCCGGCACCACGGCGATGGCCTGGGCCAGACCCATCCAGAGCGCCGATTTCCAGGTAACCTTTCCGCCGTCGGCACCCCGACGGGCGGTCAGCGTCTCGGAAAGGAAGAGCAGAAGCGCCGTCACCAGCAGGGCGCAACCCACCACAAGCAGGCCATTGCCGAAAAGAGATTCCACGGAATCCTTGAAGAACATTCCGACGATGAAGACAGGAATCATCGAGAGCAGGATGAGCAGGATATAACGTGTCTCGCTGTTAAGCTTCCACTTGAAGAGACCGCCCAGCAGTTTCCAGATAACTTTCCAAAAAACGACAATCGTGGCCAGCACCGTGGCGGCGTGGACTGCCACTTCGAAACTCAGGTCGGCCGTTTCAATGCCGAACAAAGCCTTGCCGATGGCCAGATGGCCGCTGCTGCTGACGGGCAGAAACTCCGTCAGTCCCTGGACCAGACCCAGGATGATGGCTTCCAATGAACTCATTGCTTACACCTCCCCGCCGTCACGCGGCGTCTTCATGATTCCGAAAATAATGGCGGCAATGCCCAGGACGATCACAATCGGAGCGACCACCAGCCGGCGGGCATTGAACATCGCCGGATTGAACACATTCGGGTCGGAAGATCCGCCCCCGAGCATCAGCACGAAGCCCAGGACCATCACCAGCAGGCCGATCCCGATGATCTTAACGTTTTTAGAAGGCATGGAAAAGTTTGCCATACAGTCTGTTCAATTAATAATACAAATCGTCTTTGGTAAAGTAAGCGACACGCCGCACCACCAGCAGGGTACAGACCACACAGATCGCAATGCCCACCAGCACCGTCCCGACCAGCACGACCCAGATCAACCGGGGATCGAAGAGCATGGCCAGCAATTCGGAGCCGCGTCCCAGCCAGCGGATGCCGCCATATAGCAGGCCAGCCGCAATCAGGCCTGACACAGCACCCTGGATGACCGCCTGCCGCACAAAGGGGCGTGCGATAAAGGAGCGTTTGGCACCTACCAGGCTCATCGTGTGGATGGTGAAGCGGCGGGCGTAGATGTTGAGCCGCACCGTATTGTTGATCAGGGCAAACGAAATGACCAGCAGCAACGCGATTACCACGCCGAGAATCAGGCTGATCTTGCGAAGATTGGCATTGAGCGCCTCGACCAGGGACTCCTGATAGACAACTTCTTCGACATGACGGTCGGCCAGCAGGTCGGCCTTGACCGTATCGAGCGAATCGGCCGTCACGAAATTGCCGTCGAGCTTCAGGTCGATCGAGAGGGGAATCGGCGAACTCTCGAAAACCGAGAGGAAATCCTCGCCGAGCAAGCCTTTCATCTCTTCGGCCCCTTCCTCCTTGGAAATGAACCGGCTCTCCTTGACATAGGGACGGGCTGCCAGTGTCTCGGCAAGTGCCCGGCCCTCCTTCTCGGAGGTGGACTGCTTGAGCAGCACCGACACCGCCATATTCTCCTTGAACCAGCGGGCCACGCTGCCCGCATTGGCCGCGAAAAGCGCAGCAGCCGCCATCAGCAGCAGGACGAGCGAAATGCTGATGACCGACGTGACGTAGGAACGGATCAACCGCTTGTGTACTATATTTTTACCCTTTACAGCCATTTTCAGGACGGAGACACAAAGATAATCAAAAAATTTTATTACCTTTGTATCGAATTTGCCTTAAAACGTCTTTAAAAATGGAAGAACCTGCCAGAGTATTGTTCGTGAACTCCGAGATCTTCCCCTATATGCCTGAAACAGACATAGCTGTGCTGGGAAGGTATCTCCCGCAGGGGATTCAGGAGAGCGGCAAGGAGATTCGTTCGTTCATGCCGCGGTACGGCACGATCAACGAGCGCCGCAACCAGTTGCACGAGGTCATCCGCCTTTCGGGGATGAACCTGGTCATCAACAACGCCGACCGCCCGCTGGTCATCAAGGTCTCTTCCATCTCATCCGCCCGGATGCAGGTCTATTTCATCGACAACGAAGACTATTTCCATCGCAAATTCATCTACCGGGACGCAGAAGGCAAGGATTTCAAAGATAACGACGAACGGGCCATCTTCTTCGCGCGTGGCGTGCTCGAGACCGTGAAGAAGCTCCGCTGGAAACCCGACATCGTCCATTGCCAGGGCTGGATTTCCCATTTCCTGCCAGTCTATCTCAAGAAGGTTTATCACGAGGACCCCATCTTCACCGAATCGCGTGTCGTACTCTCGCTTTACAACGAAATGCTCGACGCCCGGTTCAGCGACAACCTTGTCCAGAAGATGATGACGGACAATCTTTCGCCGGAAGACGTGGCGGTCCTGGAGGACCCCGATGGCATAAATCTTGCGAAACTGGCCATCCAGTATGCGGACGGCGTCATCGCCGGCGTACCGGAGATCGACCCGCGGCTGACTGCCTTCGCCGGGGAACGGAACATTCCGGTCCTGCCCTATTCGCCCATCAGCAAAGAGGGCGGCGCCTACGTCCGGGAGTACAACCAGTTTTACGACGACCTTTTAACGAGAAGAAGATAAGATGAGACATTCCGGGATTGCCACGGCCTTGTTGCTGACCGTGTTTTTCCTCGCTTCGTGCATCACCACCGACCCGACCCTGGGTTCAGCCCTGGTCTCCGACAGCCAGGACATCACCATACAGACCGTCACCCTTGATCTGCCCCTGAGCGAATCGCGCGCAGCGGCAGACCTGCAGAGCCGTATTTCAAACGGTATCACCGTGGGCAACATCGGCTCTGAACTCTACTCCGAGGGCCTGATGTCCGTGACGCCCGCTTCCGACTCCGTCGATTGGGGAAAGAATCCCGTCGTGCGCCGGATCTATATAAGCTTCACCTGCGACTCTATCCAGGCCCTGCGGGATGACCAGCTCCACATTCCGCAGAATTTCTATGTCCACCGGCTGAACTTCGAACTCGATTCCTCACATGTCAACGGGGAACAGGCGCAGTTCCAGAAGCCCTATTACAGTTCCGAGCCCGTCTCCCTGGGCGGAAGCATTTACACGGGGGATGATGTCTGGTCCATCGACCTGAAACCGGAAGTCGGCGAAGAACTGCTGCGCATCCCGATGGAGACACGCGACAGCGTGGAACTTTTCATGAAGCAGTTCTATGGCTTCTGCCTGCGTACCGACGAGCCGGACGATCCGCGCATCGCTCCCGAAGGCTCCGGCCGCCTCAACCTGTTCGACCTCTCCAGTTCCTTCCTTTACTTGTCGTGGGACTACACGGATGAGGACGGCAACCGGAAGAACGCATCGACCTACTTCCAGCTTGGTGACTATTTTGCGCTGAACATCTACCGGAATCTCGGTGACGGCAGTCCCGCGGCCGGCGCGCTCGAAGTACAGGGTCTCAGCGGCCGCAAACCCCGGATTGAAGCATCCCGGCTCCGGAAAGTGGTCGCCGATTGGGCCGCCTCGAAGGACATTCCGCTCGAAAACCTGGTCATTGCCAAGGCTACCTTGGAATTTCCGTTCGAATTCAGTGGCGACCGGCACCAGTTGGACCATTACGCCAAGTACCTGTACCCTTGCAAACGCACCCTGGTCAGCGGCCGGCCCCACTACGCCCCGCTCAGCGAATTGGGCGAATCGACCATTGAGAACGGCTCGTTCGACCGGTCCCTGCTGTCCTACAAGTCGAGCATCAGTTTTTATCTGCAGAAGCTGATCAAGAAAGACACCGGCCAGCTGACCGACGAGGATGACCTGTGGCTGATGCCTACTCTCAGTTACTATAACGCCAACACGAGCACGACCTACTACTACGCGGACAACGTGTACTATTCACGGACGCTGCTCAACGGGACGGACGCGGCGCGTCATCCCGTGCTCAAACTTACCTATACCGTACTGAAATAAAACTTCCGCTAGATGGCGCGGAAGATCAGGCTGGCGTTCTGCCCGCCGAAACCGAAATTGTTGCTCAGGGCCACCCGCACCTTGCGCTCCTGCTTTTCGTTGAGCGTGAGGTTGAGACGATAATCAATCTGCTCGTCTTCGAATTGGAAATTGATGGTCGGCGGAATAACGCCGTCCCGGATGGCGTGGATGCAGGCCAGGGCCTCCACCGCACCCGCCGCGCCCATCATGTGACCGGTCATCGACTTGGTGGAACTGATATTGACCCGGTAGGCATCGTCGCCGAAGACGCGCTTGATGGCATGCAGTTCAGCCAGGTCGCCCAACGGCGTGGAGGTGCCGTGCGCGTTGATGTAATCGACATCGGCCGGTGTGAGCCCCGCTTCCCGAAGCGCCAGTTCCATGGCGTCGCCGGCACTCTCGCCATCCTCACGCGGTGCCGTGATGTGCCAGGCATCGCAGGTCATGCCGAAACCGGCAATCTCGGCATAGATGGTCGCTCCGCGCTGCAGCGCGTGCTCATATTCCTCAACCACAAGGATGGCAGCGCCTTCGCCCATGACAAAGCCATCGCGGGTTTTGTCGAAAGGACGGGAAGCGGTCTGGTACTCTTCGTTATTGGTCGAGAGGGCGTGGGCTGAATTGAAGCCGCCCAGGCCGGGAACGGAAATCGGTGCCTCCGTGCCGCCGGAAATCATCACATCGGCCCGGCCCAGCTGAATCTGCGAGGCGGCCGTCAGGATGGCATGCGCCGACGTGGCGCAGGCGGAGGAAACACCGAAATTCGGACCACGAAAGCCATACTTGATGGCAATGTGGCCCGAAGCGATGTTGGTAATGAATTTCGGAACGAGAAAAGGAGAAAAACGCGGGCGGTCGCTCTCGAAATACTCCTTGACTTCTTCCGTGTACGTGTTGATGCCGCCTACACCCGAACCGACCACTACGCCGATCCGTTTGAGGTCGGTCGTCTCAAGATCCAGCCGGCTGTCGCGGACCGCTTCCGCGGCCGCAATCATGGCATATTGGGTAAACGGGTCGGTCCGGCGAATTTCCTTGCGGTCGATGGCCTCGGGAAAGCGCAACGGATCGTAGTCCGGAATCTGGCACGCAAACTTGGTCGCGAAAAAAGTGGTGTCCAGCCGGTCGATGATGCGGGACCCACTGATACCCCGGTCCAAGTTGCAGAAATACTCTGCAACGTTGTTGCCCAGGGGATTGATGGTCCCAATCCCGGTAATGACAACCCTTTTCCTCGGCATGGGCTACTGAACGTTCGCCTTGATGTAGTCGATCGCATCCTGGACGGTCGAGATCTTCTCGGCGACGTCGTCAGGGATGGTGATATTAAACTCTTTCTCAAACTCCATGATCAGCTCGACGGTGTCGAGGGAATCGGCGCCCAGGTCGTTCTTGAAGCTGGCGGCGGGAGTCACTTCGCTCTCTTCAGCGCCCAGTTTGTAGACGATGATGGAGATGACTTTAGAAGCAATATCTTCCATGGTAAAATGGTTTTGGTTAAAGTAATTATAAATGGTTTTTGTCTTGTTCTGTCAATGTCCGCTTACTGCGGCAATATTTTGCAAAGTAAGTAATTTTTGCTGAAAATCACAAATTTTCATATATTTGTAACACAAGCAAACACACTTACAAGATGTATACCGATTTTCAAAAGTATCTGGAAGCCGAACTTCAGTCGATCCGTGAAGCCGGCTTGTACAAGGAGGAACGCGTCATCACGTCCGCCCAGCAGGCTGCCATCAAAGTGCAGCCCGATAAAGATGTCCTGAACTTCTGTGCCAACAACTACCTGGGTCTGGCCAACAACCCCAAGCTGGTTGAAGCTGCCAAGCAGGCGCTTGACACCCATGGCTACGGCATGTCGTCCGTCCGCTTCATCTGCGGTACCGGCGACCTGCACAAAGAGCTCGAGAAGAAGATTTCCGAGTTCTTCGGCACGGAAGACGCCATCCTCTACGCATCCTGCTTCGACGCCAACGGCGGTGTGTTCGAACCCCTGCTCGACGAACACGACGCCATCATCTCCGACGCCCTCAACCACGCCTCGATCATCGACGGCGTCCGCTTGTGCAAAGCCCAGCGCTACCGCTATGCGAACGCCAACATGGAAGAACTGGAGAACTGCCTGAAGACCGCCCAGGCCCAGCGCCACCGCATCATCGTGACCGACGGCGTCTTCTCGATGGACGGCAACGTCGCCCCGCTCGACAAGATCTACGCCCTGGCTACCAAGTACAATGCCATGGTCATGGTCGATGAGTCGCACTCTGCCGGCGTAGTCGGCCAAACGGGCCGCGGTACCACCGAGCGCTTCAACCTTCGCGGCAAGATCGAGATCCTGACCGGCACCCTCGGCAAGAGCTTCGGCGGCGCGGTCGGCGGTTTTACCACCGGCAAGAAGGAGATCATCGCGATGCTCCGCCAGCGCTCCCGTCCGTACCTCTTCTCCAACTCCATTCCGCCGATGATCGCCGCCGCCGGCATCAAGATGTTCGAGATGATGAGCGAGACCAACGAGCTCCAGGACAAGCTGCACGCCAACACCGAATACTTCATCGGCCGCATGAAGGCCGCCGGCTTCGACATCAAGCCCACCGAATCGGCCATCTGCGCCGTGATGCTCTACGACGCTCCGCTGTCGCAGAAGATGGCGGCCCGCCTGCAGGAAGAGGGCATCTACGTCACCGGCTTCTACTATCCGGTAGTCCCGAAGGGACAGGCCCGCATCCGCGTCCAGGTCTCTGCCGGCCACGAGAAAGAGCACCTCGACAAATGCGTCGACGCCTTTACCAAGATCGGCAAGGAACTCGGCGTCATCCAATAAAAAAAGACCCCCGGTCAAGCCGGGGGTGACGATATGATTCTGCGTCATGCCCGGTTTCGGCCGGGCATCTTTATTTTCTACTCGTCGGTGAGCGAGAAGCGGTAGAAAGCGAGGATCTTCGCTTCCTTGTCGGCCGCGGCGAGGACGTCCTTCACCGGGGTCTTGCCGTCGCCCATCTGGTACTCCTGCTGCTCCAGGGTGCTCTCCTTGAAGAACTTCTGGACGCGGCCGGCGGCGATGTTCTGGATCATCTGTTCAGGCAGGTTGGCAGCCTTCTCGGCCGAAACCTTCGCGATGATGGCGCGGGCCTGATCGGCCTGCTCCTGCGTGAGCCAGCCCTTCGCGGTGTTCGACTGGATGTGGTCTTCGCTGTCGCAGTGAGCCGGGTTGATGCCGGCTTTCTTGAGCGCGTTCTCCACAGCCTTGCGGACCTGCTCCTCCTTGGTCTTCTCGATGGCGACCTGGCGTTCCTTCTCGACCACCTCAGCCGGGCAGTCTTCAGCGGAAACAGAAACCGGGTTCATCGTAACGACCTGGATGGCGATACCTTTGGCCAGTTCCTCGTCGATCGGCTTGTTGAAAGCGACGATGGCGCCGAGTTTGCCGTTGGTGGTGTGGATGTACGAAGCCACGTAGGGAGCCTCGAGTTTGCCGTAGAAAGCGAGGGTGTGTTTCTCACCGCTCTTGCCGGTCTGCTGGGAGATGGCTTCTTCCACCGTCTCGCCGTTGGCCATCTTGCAAGCCTTCAGGGCTTCGACGTCGGCCGGGCAGCAGGCGATCGCCGTGTCGGCGATGGCATTGGCCAGGGCCTGGAATTCGGCGTTCTGGGAAACGAAGTCAGTCTCGCAGCCGAGGCAGACGAGAATACCTTTTCCGTCGGCCACGCGAGCCTTGACGGCACCTTCGGTGGTCTCGCGGTCAGCGCGCTTGGCGGCCACGAGCTTGCCTTTCTCACGGATAATCTCCTGGGCGCGGTCAAAATCACCTTCCGCCTCCACGAGGGCCTTCTTGCAGTCCATCATGCCGGCGCCGGTCATCTTGCGCAGTTTGGCAACATCTAATGCTTTGATTTCCATTGTCTAACGGATTAAAGGTTCAATTATTCGTTCTGCGGTTCTTCGGAAACTTCTTCCTCAGCCTTGGGGGCGGAGCGACGGGCGCGGACGCGCTTGACGGGGGCCTCTTCCTTGGCGGGAGCTTCTTCCTTCTCTTTCTCTTTCTCGATCCGGCGGTCTTCAAGACCTTCGGCAATGGCGCCGCAGAGCGTCTCGGTGATCAGCTGGATGGATTTCGCCGCATCGTCGTTGGCCGGAATCACATAATCAATCGTGGTCGGGTCGCAACATGTATCAACCATTGCGATAACGGGGATGTTCAGACGATTGGCTTCGCGGACGGCGTTGATCTCTTTCTGGACGTCCACGACGAAGATGGCGGAGGGAAGGCGGTTGAGGTCGGCGATGGAACCGAGGTTCTTCTCGAGTTTCGCGCGCTGACGCGAAATCTGCAGACGCTCGCGCTTGGCAAGGGTTTCAAATGTGCCGTCAGTCATCATCTTGTCGATGGTGTTCATCTTCTTGACGGCTTTGCGGATGGTGGGGAAGTTGGTGAGCATGCCGCCGGCCCAGCGCTCGGTCACATACGGCATGTTGACTTTCTGGGCGCACTCCGCGACAATGTCCTTGGCCTGTTTCTTGGTGGCGACGAAGAGGATCTTGCGTCCTGCGTGGGCAAGCTGCTTCATCACACCGGCGGCCTCGTCTATCTTGACGACAGTCTTGTGCAGGTCGATGATATGGATCCCGTTTTTCTCCATGAAGATATACGGAGCCATTTTGGGATTCCATTTCCGCTTCAGGTGACCGAAGTGGACACCTGCATCGAGTAAGTCTTGGAAATTCGTTCTAGACATTTTGTTTGTTTTTAATTTGTTTCTTTTTCTCTTTTCTTCAATCCCGGAGCAGCGGTCTTTCTGTGAGGCCGGTCTCCCGGATTTTCCGCAGCCGGACAAATCTCAGGCAGCTTGCCTGCTTTTCTGGCAAAGGTCCTGGGGTTTTGGATCCGGACTGTACAAAGGTAAATCAGTTCGGGCTCGATTAACGTTTGCTGAACTGGAAGCGTCTGCGTGCACCAGGCTGTCCGGGTTTCTTACGCTCGACCTCGCGGGCATCGCGGGTGAGGAAACCGTTGGACTTCAGGACCGGGCGGTAGGCTTCTGCATCGACCAGGCACAGGGCGCGGGCGATACCGAGGCGGATGGCTTCGGCCTGACCTTTGATACCGCCACCGTCCACGTTGATCTTGAGATCGAACTGGCCGACGGTATTGGTAAGGACGAGGGGCTGGTTGACAATGTACTTCAGCGTATCCTCTTTGAAATACTCATCGAGGTTTTTGCCGTTGATGACAATGTTACCGGCACCGGCGCAAGCATAGACGCGAGCAACTGCTGATTTACGTCTTCCAAGGGCGTTGAATACTTCCATTACTCTGTCTTAAATTTCGTTTAACGTGAGGGTTTTGGGTTGTTGTGCGGCGTGCGGGTGCTCCGGTCCTTCATACACGTAAAGGTTGCGGAACAGCTCGGAACCGAGGCGGTTCTTCGGAAGCATTCCCTTGATGGCATGCTCCACGACAAAAGTCGGCTTGCGATCAAGCATCTCTTTGGGCGTAGCGAAACGCTGGCCACCCGGATAACCGGTGTGACGCACGTACACCCGGTCGGTCAGCTTCTTGCCCGTGAGGCGGATCTTCTCGGCGTTGACGATGATGACGTTGTCACCACAGTCCACGTGCGGCGTGAAATCCGGCTTGTTCTTGCCCCGGAGGACGAGAGCGACGCGCGAAGCGAGACGACCCAGCACCTGATCGGTCGCATCAATAACGTACCATTCTTTCTTGACGGTACCGCTATTGGCGGAAATGGTCTTGTAGCTTAAAGTGTCCACTTTGTTGATTATTA
>JAEEOM010000122.1 GCA_016284265.1 Bacteroidales bacterium
AGACGGAGATGTAGTAGCGGCCGGCTTTGTCGACGGGGACGATCAGGGTCTTGTCGCTTCCGTGGGCGATGTTCTTGTAGCGGGCGTTGCTCTTGAAAGCGAAGTCCTGGCCGTCGGCGAAGAGCCACAGATCGAAGCGGTCGGTCCAGAATTCCGGCGCGCGGAGTTCCACTTTGATCTCTTTCACGCCTTCGGGGACATCGACGGCAAAATGGTGGTACTGCCGGTCGCCCACGCGGGTGTGGGCGGGA
This sequence comes from Bacteroidales bacterium, assembly GCA_016284265.1. Classification (GTDB taxonomy): domain Bacteria; phylum Bacteroidota; class Bacteroidia; order Bacteroidales; family UBA932; genus Cacconaster. The sequence continues at coordinate 252 of JAEEOM010000122.1, forward strand.
TCGTTGTCACCGGTGGTGCGGTCCATGGTGCGCACTTCCCCGTTTTTCATCATTCCTTTGAGTTTCACGGTGCCGTTGCCGTCGAGGGCGTAGCGGATCAGGGCGGACATCAGCTCCAGCCTTTCGCCGAAGATCTGGCGCTCGGGGTGCGAGCCGATGGCCACGACGCGGCCGGTCTGCGCATTTTCTTTCCAGGCCCAGGCACTGACCGTGTTGTGGATGGATTTCTTCAACTTCAGGGTGTCGCCGTCGAAGCGCAGCAGGATTTCCGTGCCGGCGGGCACGTCGGCATCCATATAGGCGTAGTCCCCGCCGTTGTGCCGCACGCTGTCGATCTTCATGTCGTTGCCGAAGTCATAGTATTGCAGCAGCGGGGAGCCCGGCTCCACGAACATACTCGTATAGGAGTTCTCCAGGCCGGTGCCGACCGTCCAGCCGGGCCAGACGCCCAGGTAGTCTTCACGCACCACGTAGCCCGTGTCGCGGGCCACGCCCTTGGCGCAGATGAAGGCGCCGGCGCAGGTGCCGAGGTAACTGCCGCCGTTCTTGACAAAGTCGCGGATGTTCTGGCGTCCCTTTTCGGTAAGCGAGCGGCCGTGCATGGTAGCACGTCCGCCGTTGAAGTAGACCATGCGGAAGCGCGGCTCCCCATCGGGATACAGCAGGATGCCGTTCTCATCGATCGGGCTTCCGACCAGCAGGGCGGTCTGCAGCACGGTGTCGATGGAGATGAGCTTCGTGCGTTCGGAAGAGGTGTACTGTTCCAGCGTCAGGTTCAGGAAATCAGCGGCCGGCAGGTCGGGGTAGGCGTTCAAGCCGATTCCTCCGTCCATGAAGATATCCTTGTAGTAGCCTTCCGTCCGGGGATTGGCGGGTCGGGCTTTGATGATATCGGCCTTTTCCGGCTTTGCCTTGCCGGTACGAGTGCGGGTTTGGGCAGGTGCCGGTGCGGCAAGCAGGAGCGGAAGGACCAGCAGGAGGAGGAATCGGATTGTTCTCATGGTTTCGCTTAATAAACTTTTGCAACTTCGCGGCCCTGCATCACGCTCAGGCCATTGTGCGCCAAAGCGCCCATTTCGTCTTCGCCGGGATAGACCTTCACAGGGGCGATCCAGTCGACGTAGGAGGCCAGGTTCGCCATCATAGGCTTGCCGTAGGCGATGCCTCCCGTCAGGAGGATGGCGTTGACCTTGCCCTTGAGCACGGAGGCCATCGCGCCGATTTCCTTGGCGATGTTATACACATAGGCATCGGCGATGAGCTTGAAGTGCGGGTCGTCCTGCATCTTGCGCTCGATTTCAATGAAATCGTTCGTGCCCAGATGGGCTACCGTGCCGCCGCGGCCATTGATCATCTTCTTCACTTCCACGGGCGTGTATTTGCCGCTGAAGCAGATGTCGGCCAGCTGCTGCGCCGGAAGGCCGCCGGAGCGCTCGGGGCTGAACGGGCCGTCACCATTGAGGGCGTTGTTCGTGTCGATCACGCGACCCTTGCAGTGGGCGCTGACGGAGGTACCGCCGCCCAGATGCACCACGATGAGGTTCAGGTCCTCATACCTGACACCCTGCTGCGCCGCATACATTTTGGCGATAGCCTTCTGGTTGAGGGCATGGAACACCGAGATGCGCTTGAAAAGCGGATGGCCGGCCACACGGGCCAGGTCGCACAATTCATCGACGACGACCGGGTCGGTGATGAAGGCGCGGCAGCCGATCTCCTCAGCGATGGCGTGGGCGAGGATACCGCCCAGGTTGCTGGCGTGTTCGCCGTACTGGCCGGAGCGCAGATCTTCGAGCATGCGGTCGTTGACTTCATACACGCCCGAAGGGATGGGACGCAACAGACCGCCGCGGCCCACGATGGCTGCGATTTCCTTGAGCGCGATGTCGTTCTCCTTGAGCGCCTCCACAATCATCTTCTTGCGGAATTCGAACTGGGAGACGATGTTGGGATACTTTCCGATCTCCTCGGCGGAGTGGCGGAGCGTCTTGGTGAAAGCCTGCTCATAGTCTTCGAACACGGCGATCTTGGTCGAAGTGGAGCCGGGGTTGATGGCGAGGATCTTCATGTCTGGGATCGGGCTATTTGGCCGTCAGGGCGGCGAGGGCGATGGAATTCAGTTTGGTGTCGATGCTGTCGGCGCGGCTCGAAAGCACGCAGGGGGCCATACCGCCGGCCATGATGGCGGCCTGACGCACGTCCTTGCAAAGCTTGGAGTTGACCTTGTAGAAGACGTTGGCACTCTCGATATTCGGGAACAGGAGGCAGTCGGCGTCGCCGGCGACAGGGCTCGCAATCTTCTTGATGGCGACCGATTCGGGATCGATGGCCACGTCAAGGGCGAGCGGACCGTCGACCACGCAGCCGGCGATCTGTCCGCGGTCGGACATCTTGGCCAGCAGGGCGGCTTCGACGCAGGCCGTCATGCCGTCGAGCATCTGCTCGGTGGCGGCGATGGCAGCCACTTTCGGTTTCTCGATGCCCAGGGCACGGGCAGTGGAGGCGAGGTACTTGCAGATGGCAATCTTCTGCTTGAAGTCCGGGAGCGGGATGACAGCCATGTCACTCACGATCAACAGCTTGGGATAGTTCGGGTTTTCAATCACGGCCACGTGGCTGAGGACGGCCTTCGGCGGCAGGAGGCCGCGCTCCTTGTTGAGGATGCCGCGCATATATTTGTCGGTGCTGCAGAGGCCTTTCATCAGGATGTCGCCTTCGCCGTCACGGACCATGCCGACGGCCTGGGCAATGGATTTGAGTTCGTCCTTGTTGTCGATGATGGTGAAGATGGCCGGGTCGATCTTTTCGTTTTCACAGACTGCGAGGATCTTGTCCTTGTCGCCTACGAGGGTGACTTCGACGATGCCTTTCTCGATGGCCTTGGATGCGGCGGTGATGGTATGGTCATCGACGCCCCAGGCGGCGATCATGCGTTTCTTGCTCCGTGCGCGGAGGACTTCGAACAATTCGTTAAAGGTAGTAATCATGGTGCTATCGGATATTAATTATTGTTGACGATGTTCATGGTGTCGGTGGCGATGACCAGTTCTTCGTTGGTCGTGACGGCCACGACTTTGACGCGGGAGCCGGGACGAGTGATGAC
>JAEEOM010000123.1 GCA_016284265.1 Bacteroidales bacterium
AAGTTTCTACATTTGCAGTCCCAAAACAAAGGGACACCTCCTTAGCTCAGTTGGTAGAGCACGACACTCTTAATGTTGGGGTCCAGGGTTCGAGCCCCTGAGGGGGTACAAAAAAAAAAGAAGCAACTTGGTTGCTTCTTTTTTTGTACCCCGGAGGCGGCAAAAAGCCCTCTATTCCAGTCCAATCATTTTACCGGCGAATTTCTCGATTTTTTGTTTGGCATAATCGAGTGTAATGGTCAGTTGCTTCTTGCGGCTGGTTGGTGCATCGAACATGGCGTCGGTCATGATGGCCTCGCAAATGGAGCGAAGGCCTCGGGCGCCAAGCTTGTACTGGATGGATGTATCCACGATGAACTCCAGCACTTCAGGCTTGATTTTGAGCTTGATACCGTCAAGCGCGAAGAGTTCCTGATACTGTTTGACCAGCGCGTTCTTCGGCCGTGTAAGGATGGCCAGCAGCGTAGGCCGGTCGAGCGGGTCGAGGTGACAGAGCACCGGAAGGCGACCGATGATCTCGGGAATCAGGCCGTAGGCGCGCAGGTCCTGCGGCGCCACGTACTGGATCAGATTGTCAGTATCGATCATCTCGTGCTTCTTGCGTGCTCCGTAACCGATGACCTGCGTGTTGAGCCGCTGGGCAATATAACGGTCAATCCCTTCGAAGGCACCGCCACAAATGAAAAGGATATTCTCTGTGTTGACCGTGATCATCCGCTGCTCAGGATGCTTTCGCCCGCCCTGCGGCGGAACATTGACCAGACTTCCCTCCAGAATCTTCAGCAAAGCTTGCTGTACGCCTTCACCTGACACATCACGCGTGATGGAAGGGTTGTCACTCTTACGCGCGATCTTGTCGATCTCATCAATGAATACGATGCCCTTTTCGGCCTTGGCGACATCATAATCGGCATCCTGAAGCAGGCGTGTGAGAATGCTTTCCACATCTTCACCCACATAGCCCGCCTCGGTCAGCACAGTGGCATCGACGATGGCAAAGGGCACGTTGAGCATCTTGGCGATGGTCCGGGCCAGCAGCGTCTTGCCGGTACCGGTGGGGCCGACCATCAGGATATTGGATTTTTCAATCAGGTCTTCCTTCAGGTTGATGCGCTTGTAATGGTTGTACACGGCGACGGCCAAAAAGCGCTTGGCCTCATCCTGTCCGATTACGTATTGATCAAGGAAATTCTTGATCTCAACGGGCTTGTAAAGCTTGCTCTCCCCTACGATCTTGCCGTTGGTACGGATATGGTCCTCGCCCGCGTGAAGGGCTTCCTTGGCATATTCGTAAGCCATCCGGGCGCAGTCGGAGCAAATAGCGACTTCACCGGCGGATATCAACAGGTCGACTTCGTCCTGTCCCCTGCCACAAAAAGCGCAGTGGTCTGTGCCTTCGCTGTGATTATCGTTCTTCTTTGCCATGTCCGTTCTTTTCGACGATACGGTCCACCATGCCGTACTGGCACGCTTCTTCGGCAGTCATCCAGAAATCGCGGTCGGCATCCTTGACGATCTGTTCCATCGGCTTGCCGGTGTGGTCGCAGAGAATCTGGTACAATTCGTTCTTCAACTTGACGATTTCGCGGACGGTAATCTCCATCTCAGAAGCCTGGCCTTCAGCGCCACCCATCGGCTGATGGATCATCACGCGCGAATGCGGCAGGGCGGAACGCTTGCCTTTGGCGCCGGCCGCCAGCAGGATCGAAGCCATCGAGGCTGCCATGCCGGTGCAGATCGTAGCCACGTCGGGCTGGATGGTCTGCATCGTGTCGTAAATGCCTAGACCGGAATAGACCACACCACCCGGCGAGTTGATGTACAGCATGATGTCGGCCTTCGGGTCGCTGCTCTCCAGGAAGAGAAGCTGGGCCTGGATGATGTTGGCCACGTCGTCGTTGATGGGACAGCCCAGGAAGATGATGCGGTCCATCATCAAGCGGCTGAAGACATCCATCTGGGCGACGTTGAGCTGACGCTCTTCAATGATCATCGGATTCATGTAACTCGAATAGATCGAGTTGAACCGGTGCAGACTGAGCGAGCTGATGCCACGTCCGCGGATGGCGTATTTCTCAAATTCGGTCATATCGGCAAAGGGTTTACGGGTTGTCTTACTTCGTGAGTTCTCGCATCTGTTCGAGCGAGACCTCTTTTTCCTCGAGGGTCGCGGTCCGACGGATCCAGGTCAGGACCAGGTCGTCCTCAACTTTCTCGACGATGCGTTCCGCCTGCTGGCGGTCGCCCAGCAACTGTTCGGCATAGCGGTTCAGATGCTCCTCGGGAACATTCTGCATGCCGTACATGGCAAACTGATAGGCAGCCATCGACTTGGCCTGCTTCATCACGTCCTCTTTCTCGACCTTCATGTCCTGATCCTTCATGATCTTGGTGCGGATCATGTTCCAGCGGAAATCCTTGGCAAAGAGGTCGTACTCGGCTTCGATCTGCTCCATGGTGAACTTGTCTTCATTGGCGGTCTTGATCCAGCGTTTCATGAAGGCATCGGGCAACTGGATGGCCGCTTTGTTGATGAGATACTCCTTGGCATCGATCATATAGCGATAGTCGCTTTCCCGGGCATACTCTTCCTGCAGGCGTTCCTTTGCCTTGACCTCGAATTCAGCCTCATCCTTGCAGTTTCCCTCGCCGAAGATCTGGTCGAAGGTGGCCTGTGTCAGCGGCGCGTCCACAAAAGTCTTCACATCATTGACGGTCATCGTCCAGACAGCCGGGAGCGTATCGAGTTCTTCTTTCTTCACATGGAACATGGCGGCACGGTCGGCTTCATTGGGGAACGAACGGACGATATCGACTTCTTTCACGTCGCCTTTCTTCAAGCCGACAAAGTCCTTCTTGATCTCGTCGGACATGCTGCGGAGGGCGACATAGGCACCTTCGATCTTCTGTTCGCCACTGACGAAATCGGCGATCACGAAATCTTCTTCGCCGGCGGTTTCGCCGCTCTCGAGCTGACCAAACTGCTTGAGCAGGCCCTGCTTGTAATCCTTGAGCGCTTCCTCGGACACTGTTACCGTATAGAACGGAATCTTGTCGTCGGCCGTAACGGTCAGGTTCACTTCCGGCGCCACGGCCAGATCGAAATCAAACGAGAACGTATCGGGATCGTCCCAGTTGTTGTCAGACTGCTTCTCGCTCGGAAGCGGCTCACCCAGGAGGTTCAGTTTGTTCTCTTCAATAAAACCGTTGAGGGCGTCGGTGACCAGCTTGTTCACCGCTTCGGCCAGGGCCTGGCCGCCGTGGATTTTCTCGATCAGTGACATCGGGGCCATGCCGCGACGGAAACCGCGGATATCGGCCGTGCGACGGTACTCGTTCAATTTCTTTTTTCTGGGTTCGGCCCAATCGCCTTTGTCGAGGGCGATGCTGACGGTCATATTGAGGTCGTCAACCTGATTCTTCGTTACTTTCATATTGATGTAAACCTTTTAAAATTCGGAATTGTACCTATAAGAGGCGCAAAGTTATAAAAAATTACCTATTTTTGTAGGAATAGAAAACAAAATCGGTATGAAACAATACATTGAGCAAAACAACGAGCGGTTCCTGCAGGAGCTGTTCTCTCTCCTCCGCATCCCCTCCATCAGTTCCGAATCCGCCCACCGCAACGACATGTACCGCTGTGCGGAACGGTTGGTCGAGCTTCTCAAGGAAGCCGGTGCAGACCGCGCTGCCGTCTATGAGACGACCGGCCACCCGGTCGTTTTCGCCGAGAAAAAATACGATCCTGCCGCACCCACCATCCTGGTGTACGGCCACTACGACGTAATGCCCGTCGATCCGCTGAGTCTCTGGAAATCCAATCCTTTTGAACCGGAAATCCGCGACGGGGCCATCTATGCCCGCGGGGCCAACGATGACAAGGGACAGACATTCATGCACATCAAGGCTTTCGAATACCTGGTGCGCGAAGGCAAGTTGCGCCACAATATCAAGTTCATCTTCGAAGGCGAGGAAGAAATGGGTTCGGCTGCTCTTTCAAAGTGGATCAAGACGCATAAGCGACTGCTCGCCTGCGATATTATCCTGGTCTCCGACACTACGATGCTCAACGAGAAGATCCCGTCGATCAACTGCGGCATGCGCGGCATCACCTACATGGAAGTCAAGGTCACCGGTCCGAAGAAGGATCTTCATTCCGGCCATTATGGCGGCGGCGTGTTCAATCCCATCAACACGCTCTGCAAGATGATCGCCTCGCTCATCGACGAAGACGGTCATATCACGGTCAAGGGATTCTATGACGACGTAGTGGAACTCAGTCGCAAGGACCGCCGGATGCTGGGCCGCGCTCCCTACAATGCGCAGGAGTATATGGCAGGCATCGGCGTGAAAGCGCTGACAGGAGAGAAAGGATACACGACGCTGGAACGTGTGGGTATCCGCCCGTGCCTCGACGTGAACGGCATCTGGGGCGGCTACACGGGCGAAGGCTCCAAGACGGTCATTCCCAGCGAAGCACACGCCAAGATTTCGATGCGTCTGGTACCGAACCAGGACTCGAAGACCATTGCCAAATTGTTTGCCAAGCATTTCAAGGCCATCGCGCCCAAGGGCGTGACGGTCGAGGTCGAGGAGAAGCACGGCGGCGACGGGTTCCTGATTCCGATCTCTTCAAAGGCTTATCAGGCGGCTTCGCGGGCAGTCGGCGAGGTTTACGGTGTTGAGCCGGTACCGAGCCGTGGCGGCGGCAGCATCGCCATCCTGGCGGAAATGCAGCGCGCGTTGCATGCGGACCCGTTGCTGATGGGTTTCGGTCTGGAACGGGACTTCATCCACTCCCCCAACGAAAGTTACCTGTTGTCGCAGTTCTACAAGGGGATGGAATCCATCGCACTGTTCTATCAGTATTTCTGATAATGTTTCTAGCCAGCATGAACCAAATCGAAAACCTTCTTCTGGACAGGGTCCATCGGAAGAAGGACGGATTTGGGGCGATGGGTGTAGGGTGAAACGTAGTTCAGGCGAAACATCGTGCCGGCGGCTTCACGAACCTGTGAGAACGTGATGTCGGAACCCGCCAGCAGGCGTTCCCATTCTGCCTGGACGGCACAGACCGCCAGACAGATGCACAAGTGGCCTTCTACACGGCCTTTTTTCCGACGGAGCATCGGCTTGAAAGAGAGGTCTTTCGGACTCATTCGGAAAGCGACAGGCCAGTCCTTGCACACTTCACTGCCTTTCAGGATGGCAACCGGTTCCGTGGCGCCATACTTCCTAGCCAACCGCTGAAGCGCCTTCTCCCCCCGTGCACCGGAGACAGCCTTCCGATCCAGCAGACGGCCGGCGACAGGACGGCCGTCGGCATCCGTCAACAGGCAGAAGGGCATCCGGGCGACCGGAGACGGAAATACCTGGCAGGCGACAGGCGCCGCCGGCGAAACACACATGTCCGTCAGATACAAGCCGTCTACCAGCCGGTAAATCACTTCAGGCTCACACGGCTTTCCCAAATATCGCTGCAAGTATCCGGTCACACGCAGTTTGCTGCCCGGATCAGCCAGTCGGGCCATGACCAGATGACGGAACAGGGATTCGCGACCTTCGCCCAAGTGCAACCTGTCAAACAGGAAGCCAAACAATAACTCGGGGCCAGCCAGTTCAATCCGCCCCTGATCCAGCGTAGCTGCATAAGCGCGCAACTGGGGTTCTGACATCCGGGCAAAGAGCGGTTCCGGCTCGCCCGTCTGCTCACGGACAAACTCCCGCGCCCGGTTTTCCAGCAAATCGGCTTCCGCCGCCGTCTTGACCGTTCCGAAAGTCCGGACCACTTCATACCGGCCCCGGCTTTTGTCCACGACCGATATACTGATCGAACCTGATTTTTTGACCTGCCTGCGTACGAACATAATCCAAAGATACTACGTATCTTCGTTATTTCCAAATAATTCTGCCAAGGCTACAAAACGCCAGGGAAAGAAATCTCCGCTTTTCGCTTACGCAGGCGTTCCATCCGTTCCTTCCGTGACGGACTAGGTTCATCTGTCGGCAGAAGATGAATCGGATTGGGCAGACAGGATGCAATGGAAAGGCCCTGTTCAAAATCGAGATCCCGGGCAGAAACGGAATAATAGGCCTGTGCAGCAGCTTCAATCCCATAGATTCCCTTCCCCATCTCAGCGACGTTCAAATAAACTTCCAGAATACGTTGTTTCCCCCAAATCCACTCGATCAGTAAAGTCCAGGCTGTTTCAGCGGCTTTTCGGAACCATGTCCGGTAACCCCAAGTATAGACATTCTTGGCTGTCTGCTGGGATATCGTGCTGAATCCGGCCAATGGCCGTCCCTCCGTTCGGTGCTTTTTCCAAACATACTCCATCCTGGTAAAATCGAAACCGCGATGGATCGGAAACTTGCTGTCTTCCGCAAGCAGAATGGCCCGAATCAATTCAGGCGAAACCGCTTCCAGCGGCACCCAGACTTTTTGCGTATGGTATGAGGAATCAGCGCAGTATTCGATGCTTCGCCGAAGCATCAGGGGCGTATAGCGAACCGGAACCCATTTACACAAAAGAACCAATGACAGGCAAACAACGGCCAGCCAGAACGGAATCCTGACGAACAGCCAATACCACAGTCGTTTCTTTTTTCGCTCTTTTGCCATTACCGGGCAAAGTTACAATAATTCCGATAACCTGACTTGTTTTTCGTATCTTTGCGAAGAAAATGAACCCGGAACTGATCAACTACGTGGAAACGGAGATTCTTCCCCGCTATACCCACTTCGACAAGGCGCACCAGTTGGATCATATCACGACCGTAATCCGCCAGAGCGCCGCATTGGCCGATCTGCTGGAGCGCCAAGGCGTTGCGGTAGATCGTGACATGGTGTACATCATCGCCGCCTACCATGACCTGGGCATTGTAAACGGGCGGGAGAACCACCATATCGATTCAGGAAAAATCCTGATGGCCGACCCCTTCCTGAAACAATTCTTCACCCAGGAACAGCTTGTCACGATGAAAGAAGCTGTGGAAGACCACCGCGCCTCGTCAAAAAGCGCTCCCCGCTCCCTCTACGGCCGCATCGTGGCCGAGGCGGACCGGCAGATCGATCCGCGAACCATCGTATTGCGCACCCTTCAATACGGTCTGGAACACTACCCGGAACTTGACAAAGCCGGGCACTTCGCAAGAGCCCAGGCGCATCTCCATGAGAAATACGGGGAAGGCGGATATCTGAAGCTCTGGTTTCCGGAATCCGAGAACGCCAGGAAACTGCAGGAACTCCGCACGATGATGGCTGACCGGGAAGCACTGGAGGCACTGATGGAGGATATCTGGTTGCATGAGATGTCCGGTCAAGCCGGGCATGAAGCAAGATGAAAACGCTGCTGCAATTATTCTGGACATTTTTCAAGATCGGAGCGTTTACCTTCGGGAGCGGCTACGCCATGATTCCGATGATCGAGAAAGAAGTGGTGGACCGACGGAAATGGTTCGACAAGGACGATTTCTACGACCAGTTCGCCCTCGCCTCTTCGGCACCGGGTCCGTTCGCCCTCAATACGGCCGTCTTCGTAGGCTATAAGATGAAGGGCTGGTGGGGTTCGCTTGCAGCTGTACTGGGGGCCGTAATCCCTTCGTTCGTCATCATTCTGGTCATCGCCATCTATCTGACAGAATTCAGTGACAACCGCTACGTTGTAGCTGCCTTCAAAGGGATCCGGCCGGCCGTCATCGCGCTGATTGCAGTTCCTTTCATCAACATGCTCAAAAAGCTGCCCTGGTACTTCATGATACTGGGTTGTGCCGTAGCGGCGGTCATCTGTTACCTGGGCGTGTCTCCCATTTGGTTCATCCTCGCGGGTGCCGCCATCGGCGTCATCCTGACCTTTTATGAAAAACCGAAAGAAGGAGGTGCGAGATGATTTACTTACAATTGTTTCTCTCCTACCTGAAGATCGGATTCTTCGGTTTCGGAGGCGGCTATGCGATGCTGTCGCTCATCCAGAACGAAATGGTGACGCGCCACGGCTGGATGACGGCCACAGAACTGGCCGACATTGTGGCCGTGTCCCAGATGACGCCCGGCCCGATTGCCATCAACTGCGCAACCTATGTGGGCTATACCGTGACAGGCAATGTATGGGGGTCGCTGCTTACCACGCTGGCCGTCAGCCTGCCGCCTTTGACTTTGATGGTGCTCATCACCCTTTTCTACACCCGGCTCAAGCGCAACCGGGTCATGCAGGGCGCGATGAAATGGATGAAACCGATGATCTGCGGCATGATCGGTGCAGCGGCACTCCTCTTCGTGAACGGAAGCACCTTCATTGACTGGAAGAGCTACGCCATCTTCCTGGTCTGCTTCCTCGCCACTTGGTTCAAGGTCGATTCCATCCTGATGATCTGTCTGTCGGCCGTCGCCGGCATCCTGTTATACATTTGAATTATGGCTGACAATTATCTCGAAAACAAGTTCGAAGAATTCCGCAACAAACCTACTACCCATAGGCATTCTGTCTCTTTGAGCACCCTGCTTCGCCAAAATCGCAGCTATCGCGGCTTTGACAAATCCTGCGTCGTGACGCAGGCACAGTTGCGCCGGATCGTGGAAGTCTGCACAAAGGTACCTTCCGGCCGCAACCAGCAGGCACTCCGTTTCAAGCTTGTGACCCGCGAAACGGGTGCGGAAAAGATGCAGGGACTCTACAAGCTGGGCGGAGCACTGCCCGAGCTGCACCTTCCTTACCCGGGTACGGAACCCGAAGCCTTCATTGTCATCTGCAGTGTAAAAGAACCTGACCGCTGGGTCAACATGGATATCGGCATCGCGGCCCAGAGCATGCTGCTCAAGGCTGTGGAAATGGGGCTGGGCGGTATCTGCATCGGCGCCTTCAACCCGGCTGCCGTCACGGAAGCTTTCACACTCCCTTATCCGCCCCAACTCGTGCTTGCTATCGGTAAACCTGCCGAACGCATCGAACTGGTTCCTGTCCGGGAGGGATGTGACCTGAAATATTACCGTGAAAACGGCGTCCATTACGTGCCAAAAATCGCGCTGGACGACCTGATTCTGTAAGATGCACCGCTTCCGCAGTTTCGTCCTCCCCTTCGCCATCGTCATGGGGCTGTTGTTCCACCGCCCCCTCGTTTCTTTGCGCGAAGTGACGCCGTATCTGATCTTCGCCATCCTGTTGCTCAACGACGTGGCCGTCGATATGAAGAAATTGAAGGTCACGGGACTGGACCTGTGGATCATGCTGTTCCAGATCGTCGTTTCCCTGGGCAGTTACTTTTTGGCCAAAGCGTTTGGAGCCAGTGAACTTGTAGCACAAGGCATCCTGGGAGGCGTCCTTTGTCCTGTAGCGGCCTCCTCCGTGGTGATAGCCACGCTGCTCGGGGCAAACCGCGAAACAGTGACAACCTACACCATTGTAGGCAACTTGATGGTAGCGCTTGTAGGACCGGTGTATTTCTCATTCGTCGGAACGATGCAGGACCTTCCGCTGCTCCAGTCGATGTGGCTGATTTTCCGACGCATCGCCCCAACCCTTGCCTTGCCGTTCTTCATTGCACTCTTGCTGCAGCATTTCGCGCCCAAGACCAATGCATTTCTGTGCCGGTACAAGAGCTTCTCGTTCTATCTGTGGGCGGCGGCGTTGACCATTACGCTGGGTCAGACCATTGATTTCATGTTTCTCAACGGCCGTGAAGAAAAGCAAAGCATCCTGATCCTGGGGGCGGCTTCTGTTTTTTTCTGTATCGTGCAGTTCGCTGTCGGCAAATGGCTTGGAAGCAAATATGGCGACCGCGTGGCCGGGGGACAGTTGTTGGGGCAGAAGAACAGTGCCATGGGCATCTGGATCGCCAACACCTACCTGCTGCCGCTGGCTTCGGTCTTCACGGCACTCTACTCAATCTGGCAGAATCTCTTCAACAGCTATCAGCTCTGGCGGAAGGATCATCACAGGTCAGCAGATGATCCCTTGCGGAACTGAGCGGGAGTGAGGCCGGTGTGGGCTTTGACGTATTTTGTGAAGGCAGGCTGGTCGGCGAAATTGAACCGGGAAACGATCTGTTTGATTGACAGGTCGGTAGATTTCAAACAATTCTTTACTTCCTGGATGACATACGTGTCGATCCAATCAGCCGCACTGCGGCCGCTGGCATTCCTGATCAGTTTGGAAAAGTATTTCGGGCTCAGGCACAGCTTGTCGGCGTAGAAACGGACGCTGCGTTCCTGCGCATGACAGTCTTGCAGCAGACAGAAGAACTTGTCGAGTACTTCCTCCGCCCGGGATATGCGGTGCCGGCTCCCGGATGACCCCGATTGCAGGATTGACTTGACTAGTTCCAGGCAACGGGTTGCCATGCCCGTTTCCCCGGCGGTCAATCGGATGTCCGGATTGTCGCACAAAGACGCCACTTCAGACACCAATTCTCTTAACTGCCTGAATTCCATACGATAAAAGGAGTTCTCCATATCCCGGTCCCTATTTGTCTGCAAGTTATCAATATCCAGCCAAAAAACAAAACAGAATATTGACTGATTCGGGGTTTTTAATTATATTTGCAAACTGAAGACGAAAATAATCTCCAAATTATAAATCAAAACACCGAAACACTATGGCAGTAAAAGGTACTATCGTCGTTGACACGGAGAAATGCAAGGGCTGCAGCGTCTGCGTGGTCAACTGTCCATTCGGGGTCATTGCGCTCTCCCATGAGGTGAACAGCAAAGGCTACAACTTCCTCCACATGGTAGAACCGGACAAGTGCACCGGCTGCGCCAGCTGCGCGACCGTCTGTCCCGATTCCGTGATCACAGTCTATCGAGTAAAAATCTAAACAAGCAGCAATATGGCAGATAAAGTATTGATGAAAGGTAACGAAGCCATCGCCCACGCAGCGATCAACTGCGGAGCGGACGGCTACTTCGGCTACCCGATCACTCCGCAGTCAGAAGTGATGGAGACCCTGATGAAGGAGAAACCCTGGGAGACCACGGGAATGGTGGTCCTGCAGGCAGAAAGTGAAACGGCCTCCATCAACATGGTGTATGGCGGTGCCGCCTGCGGCAAGAAGGTAATGACCTCCTCGTCCAGTCCGGGCATCAGCTTGATGTGCGAGGGCCTCACCTATCTGGCCGGCGCCGAACTCCCCTGCCTTGTCGTCAACGTGATGCGCGGCGGCCCGGGCCTGGGAACCATTCAGCCCAGCCAGGGCGACTACTTCCAGGCTACCAAGGGCGGCGGACACGGTGACTATCGGCTCATCGTCCTGGCACCTGCCTCCGTTCAGGACATGTACGACTTCGTGGACGAAGCTTTCGAACTGGCATTCAAATACCGCAACCCGGCGATGATCCTCGCAGACGGCGTCATCGGACAGATGATGGAGAAACTGGAATTCCGGAAACCCAAGCCCCGCCGTACCGATGAAGAAGTGCGTGCGCAGTGCGACAGCTGGGCCACGCTCGGCAAACCCAAGACCCGTGAGCGCAACGTGATCACCTCCCTGGCCCTCGATCCGGTCGTCATGGAGAACTTCAACATCAAGCTCCAGAAGAAATACGCCGAGATCGAAGAGAAGGAAGTCCGCTACAGCACCTATAAGGCCGAAGACGCAGAACACCTGATCGTGGCCTTCGGCTGCATGTCCCGTATCTGCGAGAACGTGGTGGACATGGCCCGTGAAAACGGCATCAAACTCGGCCTGCTCCGCCCCATCACCCTCTTCCCGTTCCCGAAGAAACAGATCGATGCCCTCGTGCCGCAGCTCAAGAGCATCATGTCGGTCGAACTCAACTCCGGCCAGATGGTCGAAGACGTCCGCCTCGTGGCCAACGGCCGCGTCCCCGTGGGATTCTACGGCCGCCAGGGCGGCGTGGTTCCCAACCCCGACGAAATCTACGAAGCTTTCCTTAAATTCATCAAATAATCAGGACTATGGACATCAATGACATCATCAAGCCCGAAAACAAAGTTTACGGCAAATCGTCGGTTCTGACCGACAACATCATGCACTATTGTCCTGGTTGCTCCCACGGCGT
>JAEEOM010000124.1 GCA_016284265.1 Bacteroidales bacterium
GCATCGGTAACATTGCGGAACGGCGTGCGGTTGGGGCCGAGATCGAGACCGATGAGTTTCATGATGCGCTTGCCGCCCACGATGTTGCCGCGGAAGTGGCAGATGACGTCGATGACATCCTGCGCATAGTTCTGAAGTTCCCGGGCCTTGTCCATATTCCCCGCGTAGAATGCCTCCTGAATGCCTACCAGGCAGCGGCCGTTATAATTGGAAGTACCGCAGATGCCGCCGCGGGCACCGCCCAGGGCCATGGAAGCGAGGATGGTCTCGTCCTGGCCATGGAGCATGTCAAAGCGACCGTCCTTGTAGCGCCGGCACTGATTGTACTCGTAAAGACTCTCGAAGGTGTACTTGATTCCGGCAAAATTGGGAACGCGGCCGTCCAGCGCGGGCAGCAGCTCGGTCATCGGCAGGAAGGCGCCATTGAAAGCCGGGATGTGATAATAGTAGAACGGAAGATCCGGTGCACCGCAGGCAATCTCCTCGATATATTTGCAGAGTTCTTCGATACGGCCGATCTTCGGGAAAGGCGGCGCCATGGCACCGACACCCCAGGCCCCGATAGCCTGTGCGTGTTCGGCCAGCTTGCGTGAATCGCGCACGCAGCAGCTGCCTACATGCACGATGACCTTGAAGTCTTTCGGAGCATGCTTGATCCAGGTTTCAGCCAGTTTGATGCGTTCTTCGGTGGTGAGCATGTAGCCTTCGCCAGAAGAGCCGTTGATGAACACGCCGGTCAGGCCGTTTTTCTTCAGCATGGCAGCATAGGCCGGGATGGGTTCGTAATTGACGTCGCCGTTCGGCAGGAACGGAGTGAAAGGTGCGTCAATGAGTCCGATGATTTTTTCCATATTATTATAATTATTTGTTTATTCCATATTGTCGGTCTTGGGCTTGAGGAAAATCAGCTGCAGGGCGAGAGCGGCGATGACGATGCAGCCAAGCACGGCGAAACTGACGCCGAGCGAGACACCCTGATCCTTCCAGCGTCCCAGCAGCGTCGTCACGAGAGCGCCCATCGCTACGCCCGTCATGTTCATGATACCGTAAGCCGTAGCGCGGTATTTCGAGGAGATGAACTGGCAGAGGATGGGCATGTTGTTGGCGTCGAACATGCCGTAGCCCACGCCGAAGAGCAGACCCGCCGCGATCAGCGGGACAAGACTGTGTCCCAGGCCCAACAGGATCAGGGCCGGGATGGTAAGGCCAAGACCGATGGCCCCGGTATAGACGCGGCCGCGGATATTCTTCTTGACCCAATGGTCGGAAAGCCGTCCGCCCGCGATGACGCCGACAAACGAAGCGGCGGCGATGGTCAGGGTGGAAATGATGCCCGCCCGCTCGGGCGAAATACCGAGATTGTCGCGGAAGAGTGTAGGCAGCCAGTTCTTCGTAGCCCAGCCCGGGAGTGAAGGCACGGCGAAATAGATGAGAATGACCCAGAACGCCCATGTGCCAAGCACCACGCCGAGGCCTTTGAAGAGGGATTCCTTCTTCACGGGCCTGTCGGACAGTTTGGGGGCCGGGGCGGTATCATGTTTGGGATTCTCATGCAGGAAGACAATCAGGATAATACCATATACGACACCGATAATACCGAACCAGTGGAAGGTCAGACGCCAGGAGAGTGCGGCAGCCAGGATGGCACCAA
Organism: Bacteroidales bacterium; assembly: GCA_016284265.1. Lineage (GTDB taxonomy): Bacteria > Bacteroidota > Bacteroidia > Bacteroidales > UBA932 > Cacconaster. Next base: position 1,652 of record JAEEOM010000124.1, read on the forward strand.
ATCCCCCGATAGCCTGCCCCACATAGAGGCCCGTCATGTGAACACCTACGGCCAGGCTGCGCGACTTGCCTTCATGCCAGTCGGCAATCAGGGAGAGTGCGGAAGGAATATAAAGGGCCTCGCTGATTCCCATCAGGGCGCGGAGCGCATAAAGCGTACGGAAGTTCTCAGCATAACCCATCAGGAAGGTAACAGCCGACCAGACGATCAGCGAACCGACGATCAGCCACTTGCGGCTGAGGCGGTCAGCCACCATGCCGGCGAAAGGACTCAGGACGGCATAGACCCAGAGGAACACGGCCATCAGCGCGCCGAAAGCCTCGGCTTTCTGCAGTTCCACGATGTCGGCTTTCATGGCTTCCTGCATGGTGGAGAGCATCTGCCGGTCCATATAATTCAGGAGAGCGACAACCCAGAGAAGGCCGACGACCACCCACGGATATCCTTTCGCGTTTTTGAGTCTTTCGAGCATGATCAGCATTCTTTTCCAACAAATTTAATCTTTAATTTCAAAAGTTCAGGATTATTTTGAAATAATTACAAAAAATTTTTACAAATTAATCCAATATTAGAATATATACCGCACTTTCATATGATATAATTCAAAATATTTTTATATTTGTACAAAATTTCAATAAACAAATGGAGAAAAACGCGCGACGGATCCTGGCCCGGCTGATCGAAAAAGGCGGCGCCACCCTCCCCGAACTGGCCGATACGCTCGACATCAGCATCGGCACCGTTACTAAGGAAATTGCCTCCCTCCAACAGGAAGGCCTGGTTCGGGACACCGGCAAGATCGACACGAACAGCGGCCGGAAACCCCGGCTTTACGATCTCAACCCAGAAGCCGGCTACTTCGCCGGCATCGACCTCAACGACAAATATGTCAGCCTGGCAATCATTGACATGGCCGGAAACACGGTCCGCCAGCGCACGAACGTAGCCTACAAGCTTGAAAATACGACAGCCGCACTTCACACGCTTGCCGAAATCGTTCATGAGCACAAGCGGCGCATCCCCCAGTACCTGGGCAAAATCAGGAGAATGTGCGTCAACATCCCCGGACGCATCAACATCCGAAGCGGCTATAGCCATACCAATTTCAACTTCACCGACCGTCCGCTCACGGATATTCTCACCGGCGCCTTCGGCATTCCGGCCAGCATCTGCAACGACACAATGGCCATGGCCTATGCCGAATTCATGAAATGCTGCCGCCCCGATGAACAGAATATCATCTTCATCAATGCGAACTGGGGACTGGGCGCCGGACTCATCCTCAACGGACGGCCCTACTTCGGCAAATCAGGCTACTCCGGCGAATTCGGCCACATCCATGCCTTCGAAAACGACATCATTTGCCGCTGCGGCAAGAAAGGGTGTCTGGAAACAGAGGTATCGGGCATGGCACTCCGCCGCAAATTGACGGAACGGATCCGCCACGGAGAATCGTCGATCCTTTCCGACCGCGTGCTCCAATCGGACAGCCCCCTTTCCCTGGAGGAAATCACCGATGCCGTCCATCGCGAAGACGCACTCTGCATCGATGCGATTGACGAGATCGGAACCCTGCTGGGCGTCCAGGTAGCCAGCATGATCAATATATTCAATCCCGATGCCGTCATCATCGGCGGCGAACTGGCGATGACCGGCGACTACCTGTTGCAGCCGCTCAAGACCTCCGTCAACAAACATGTCCTGAACCGGGTCCGGGAAGATACCGTCATCCGGACCAGCCAGCTGGGGGAAGATGCAGGCGTGCTCGGCGGCTGCCTGATGGCCCGCAGCATCGATTTCGGTCTCCTGTAACCCGACATTTCCGGGAAATCGTTACCTTTGTAAAAACAAGATTCCATGAAGAAGATCTTCCTTACGCTCCTGGCCGCCCTGGCCCTACTCCTGCCGGCGATTCCCGGACAGGGACAGACTCCGGATGAAGCGCTCATGCGCGACTGGATCCGCACGCTCGGATCCAACGAATTCGGCGGCCGCAAGCCGATGACGCAACACGAAACCGTGACGCTCAATTACCTGACCGGTCAGATGAAGGCACTGGGTCTGCAGCCCGCCTTTGGCGACAGCTATCTCCAGCAAGTGACGACCATCTCGACGGTCAGCAGGCCCGTGGGCGGGAAGTTCCGCATCAAAGGCAGCCGCAAGAAAGCTGACCTCCGCTATCCCGAAGACGTGGTCGTCTGGACAGCCCGCGCCACAAAGAGCGTGGAAATCCCTTCCGCCGAATTTGTTTTCTGCGGCTTCGGCATCGACGCGCCGGAATTCAATTGGAATGACTTTGACGGAATCGATGTCCGGGGGAAGATCATCATCGCCATGGTCAATGACCCTGGTTTCTATGATGCCAGCCTCTTCCAAGGCCGGAACATGACTTATTACGGCCGATGGACCTACAAGTTCGAACAGGCCGCCCGGCTGGGTGCTGCCGGCTGCCTCGTGCTGCACAACACGGCGGCCGCCAGCTACGGCTGGCATGTCTGCCAGAACGGCCACGTGGACAGCAACCTGGCCCTCTATGATACCGAAACCCGAAACGAAACGGAACTCGCACTGAAGGGCTGGCTTCACGAAGATGGCTGCCGCAAACTTTTCGAAGCCGCCGGAGCCGACTTCGACGCCACCCTGGCCGCCGCCAAGAAGCCTGGATTCAAATCGTTCGTCCTGAAAGCCAAAGGTCAGATCAAGATGGATGTCACCTACGAAATCCAGCAGACCTGCAACGTCGCCGGTGTCCTGCCCGGTACCGACTTGAAAGAAGAGGCCGTCGTGTTCAGCGCCCACTGGGACCATTTCGGCTACGGCACTCCTGACGAGAAGGGAGACCGCATTTACAACGGTGCCGCTGACAATGGATCCGGCATGGCGGCCGTACTGCTGCTGGCCAAGAAATACGCTGAACTACCTGTCCGGCCACGCCGTTCCATGCTGTTCCTGATCCCCACGCTGGAAGAGAGCGGCCTGTTCGGTTCCGAATACTACTGCGCACATCCCGCCTTCCCGATGGAGAAGACGGCCGCCTGCATTAATTTTGACTGCATCGCACCCGAGCCGCAGACGCACGACGTGGTAGTACTGGGCGGAGGTGCCTGCGAACTGGACAATTACATCCTGGCCTGTGCCGGCGCCCAGGGCCGCTATGTCGTCTTCAACGACGACAATTCAGACGGCTGGTTCTTCCGCTCCGACCATTTCAACTTCGTCAAGAAGGGCGTTCCCGCCGTTGTTATTGAATACGGGAAAGACCTGGTTGACCCGTCCCACCCGAACAAATATCCCCGCGCCGACTGGTACCACAAACCCTCTGACGAATACCGGGAAGACTGGGATTTCTCCGGGACCCTCCTCCATGTCAACATGATGTTCGGTGTCGGCCTCTCCGTCGCCAACGCCGACGAACGGCCCCGTTGGTACAAATAGTCCAATGGCGCTGCCCCGCCTGAAGTATCACCTGCTCGCCCTCGCGGTCGTCGCCGTCTGGGGTGTCACATTCGTCTGCACCAAAGTCCTCATTGCCGCGGGGATGGAGCCGGCCGGCATTTTCGCCATCCGGTTCATTCTCGCTTATCTCGGCATCTGGATCTTTTCCCTGACGGGAAGCGGCCGGGTGAGAATCTGGAGTGCCTGTTTCAAAGACGAGATGGTCTTCCTGATGCTGGGCATCACGGGCGGTTCGTTTTATTTCCTGACGGAGAATACGGCCCTGGCCTACACCCAAGCGGCCAACGTCGCTTTCCTCGTGAGTTCTACGCCCCTGCTTACCACACTGTTTACCCTGATCTACAAGAAGTTCGGAAAAGGCCGCTTTGCACGGGGCCTGGAAGAAGTACGGGTCGGACTGCCGCTGATCGGCGGCACGTCGCTGGCACTGGCAGGCATGGCGATGGTCATCTTTGACGGAACCCGGCTCCATCTCTCTGTCCAAGGCGACCTGCTAGCCATCGGAGCCGCGCTCTGCTGGGCATTTTACAGCCTGTTCATGGGACAGATGACACGCGACTACGGAGCTGTATTCGCTACCCGGAAAGTCTTCTTTTACGGGCTGGTCACGATCTTGCCGTTCCTGGGCAGCTGCACCGGCTCCTTCTCCCCTGCCGTACTCGGTCGTCCAGAAGTCTGGACAAACCTGCTGTTCCTGGGTCTGATTGCCTCCTTGGCCTGTTTTATCGTGTGGAACTATGTCATGGACAAACTGGGCAATGTCTCGGCTACCAACTACGTCTATCTGAATCCCGTCTTTACCCTGATTACAGCCATGATCTTCCTCGGAGAGCGCATGACCCCGCTCGCCGCCCTCGGCTCCGCCGCCATTCTGGCCGGAGTCATCTGGTCAGGGAAATCCCTAAACCCACATGCTGCTGGATCGTAATTCAGATTTCAGCGATGATGGAGTGGACCGCCTTGACCAACTCCCCTACCTGCACGCAGATCCGAGCCTCCAGGGGCAGGTAATAATCGATCCGGGAGCCGAACTTGATGATGCCGCACTGGTCGCCGGCAAGCACGGGCTGGCCGATTTCGGCATGGCAGACTATGCGGCGGGCAAAGCCACCGGCCAGTTGCTTGAAAAGCACTTCACTGCCGGATTTGGTGCGGATGGCCGTACAACAATGCTCGTTTTCCTCAGAAGCCTTGGGCTTAAAAGCAAGCAGATGCTTGCCCGGAAAATATTCCGTATAGGAGACGGTCCCCGTTACCGGCCAGAAGTTGGCGTGCAGGTCCCAGAAATCCATATACACGGAAATCAGCCACGCATCGCGTTTTAGATAACCCGGCTCATACACTTGCTCAATCCGGATAACCTTGCCGTCGGAAACGGCAGACACGTGATTCTCATCTCCTGTCGCTTCCCGGTCGGGCACCATATGGAAATAAGTTTGCCACCCGCTGATCCACAGCAGGGCGAGCGTCAGGGGCCACTTGATCCACCAGGGCGACACGAAGCGCAGCAGCAGGAAAATCGCCACGGCGCATACCAAATAGACCAGCAGCACGGTTCCGTAAGTATCTTTGTCCAGTTTCATAATTGTCCAACGAGCGAAAGATAAAGAGCGGCCAGCGGCAGGACGAAGATGACGTCGTCGAACCGGTCAAGCAAACCGCCGTGGCCGGGAATCAGATGGCCGGCGTCCTTGACGTGTGCGTGACGCTTGATCAGGGATTCAAAGAGGTCACCGAAGACACCGAAAACCGATACAATCAAGGCGAGGACCAGCCAATGAGCCAGCGGGAGTACCTCCCCGCCGAACGTGGCGGAGATGCCCCAGGCAGCCAGAAAACAAAAGACAGTACCACCGACAACGCCAACCCACGATTTTTTGGGAGAGAGCGCTGGAAAGAGCTTACGGCTGTCCGGCCGCTGCCCCAGTGACATACCGACTGCATAAGCGCCGATGTCGTTTAGCCAGAGCAGGACGAGCAGTCCCAACAGCAGGCGCCAGGTGAACGCACCACCCGGCCAGGCCAGCCACAGGGCCGCAGCCAGCGGCAGCATCACATAGAGCAGCGGAAAATAGACCGCTGCGGGAAACTCGTGATCCGCGGCCGCATCAAACAGCAGAAAAACGGAAGCGGCAGCAACCGGCAGCAAGCCCAAAGCCGCAAAACGAAGCGGCAGGCCTGTCTGCAGATGGAAGAACAACAGGGTCAGCGTCACGACAGCGCCCAGTGTCACGCAGACCATCTCCTTGCGGAAACGACGATCCACCGTCATCCGGTAGAATTCATGAGAGAGCGCCACGGCGAGCAAGCATACCAGTGCCCACACGCCCCAGGGCATCAGCAGGCATCCGATGACCACCGCCCCGAAGAGCACCCCGCCCAACGTCCGTTTCAACAAGGTACTCATGCTTCGTCACGCAACAGTTTGTTGGGATCGACCCCGCCTTTCCGGGGACCGAAAATCGCCTCCAGGTCTTCCGAAAAGACCACCTCTCGCTCAAGCAGCAGCGAGGCCAGTTTCTCAAAGCCTTCCCGGTTCTCCGTCAGCACCTGCAGGGCTGTAGCATGGGCCTGGTCGATGAGGCGCTTGACCTCTTCGTCGATCAGTTCGGCCGTCTTTTCGCTGTAAGGCTTGCTGAAAGCCATGTCGCGGCTGCCTGTGGAATCATAATACGACAAGTTTCCGATCTTGTCGCTCATGCCGAAATAGGTCACCATGGCGTAGGCCTGCTTGGTCAGTTTTTCCAGGTCGCTCAAGGCGCCTGTCGAAATACGGCCATTGACGATTTCTTCGGCCACACGTCCACCGATGGTGGCAGCCATTTCGTCCATCATCTGTTCCGTGGTGGTGAGCTGACGCTCTTCGGGCAGATACCAGGCGGCACCCAGACTCTGGCCGCGTGGAATGATGGTCACCTTCAGCAGCGGGTTGGCATTGGGCAGCAGCCAGCTGACCGTGGCATGTCCCGCTTCGTGATGGGCGATCGTATTCTTTTCATCCGGGGTGATAATCTTGCTCTTGCGCTCCAGGCCGCCGACAATGCGATCGATGGCGTCGAGGAAATCCTGCTTTTCCACGACATCCTTATTCTTGCGGGCGGCAATCAGCGCCGCTTCGTTGCACACGTTGGCTATGTCAGCGCCACTGAATCCGGGCGTCTGTTTGGCCAGGAAATCAATCTGGAAGCCCGGTTCAAGCTTGATGTTTCGCAGATGCACCTTGAAGATATCGAGACGTTCCTTGAGTTCGGGCAGATCCACGTGAATCTGACGGTCAAAGCGCCCGGCGCGCATCAGCGCCTTGTCGAGGATATCGGCCCGGTTGGTGGCCGCCAGGATGATGACACCTGAATTTGAACCGAAACCATCCATTTCGGTAAGCAGCTGGTTGAGCGTGTTCTCCCGTTCGTCGTTCGACGTGAAACCGGCATTCTTGCTGCGGGCGCGGCCCACGGCATCGATTTCATCGATGAAAACGATGCAGGGGGCTTTCTCCTTGGCCTGCCGGAACAGGTCGCGGACGCGCGAGGCACCTACACCGACGAACATTTCCACGAAATCGGAACCCGACATCGAGAAGAAGGGCACGTCAGCTTCCCCGGCCACAGCCTTCGCCAACAGCGTCTTGCCGGTGCCCGGAGGACCGACCAGCAGAGCGCCCTTGGGAATCTTGCCGCCCAGGGCCGTATATTTCTTGGGATTCTTCAGGAAATCTACGATCTCCTTCACTTCCACCTTGGCTTCTTCCATGCCGGCCACGTCCTTGAACGTAACCTTTACGCTTCCGGCCTTCTCATACAGTTTCGCCTGCGACTTGCCGACACTGAAGATACCTCCGCCGGAGCCTCCCCCCATGTTACGCATCGGTCGCATGAAGAAGAAGAACATCAGCAGGAGCATCAGCGGGAAGAGCAGCCACTCGATGATGGGCCCCCAATAGCTTTTATGCTCTTCCACCACGACCTTGAAGCGGTTCGCTTCGGGCAAGGACTCCACCAGCGCGTCGAGCTGGTTCTCAGCGTCGAATTTCTCGGATACCAGGAAATAGAAGTGCGGCCCGCCCTTGGGCTCCCGGCCGCCATAGAGATTCTTGTACTTCTCAAGGGCGCTTTGCTTGAGAAAGATCTCTCCCTTGTGCTCATTGCGCACGTACACCAGTTTCTCCACATCGCCGCTGATAAGCAGGTTCTCCTTCACATCGATCCATTCACGTTTGAGCGGATCGGCTGTCCCGGTGGAGGACCACATGTAAGCCAGGCCCAGCAGCAGGATCAGATAAACCAGCGAAAACCAGTTGAAACCGCGACGGGGCTGGCGCATCCGGCGCGAATTGTCGTTCTGCGGGCCCTGTTGGCCCCGGTTGTTCCGTTCCATTACGCCTCCTTGTCGGTCCAGGTAGTTTTCACTGCGTCGGCCCACAGATCTTCGAGGCGGTAGAACAACCGCTGGTCGGTCTTGAAAATATGGACGACGATATCACTGTAGTCGAGGATGATCCAAAATGCGTTCTCCCGGCCCTGTTTCCGCAGGACACTCCGTCCGCACTCCTTCTCCATCTGTTCTTCAACATAATCGGAAATGGCGACAACTTGTGTCGTAGAATCTGCATGGCAGATGACAAACTGATCGGCGATGGCGGTGCCGATTCCCGTCAGGTCCAGCGACACCACGTCGCTGGCCTTTTTCTCCAGCATGGCTTCGGCAATAACGCCGACTTCACTCTTAACCTTCATCAAAATAAACTATCTTTGCGGGGAATTACAAATATCTGACAAATATACAACTTTCTTACAAATATCCGGCCACCTGACCGTAACTGAAATTATGGCAGATTCTATCCGATGGTTTGACACGGTCGATTCGACCAACACCCGCCTGATGAACGACAAGGCTGACCTCCCCGACAAAACCGTCTATGCCGCCCGCTTCCAGACCGCAGGCCGCGGCCAGAAAGGCAACCGGTGGGAAAGCCGCGCCGGCGAAAACCTCACCTTCTCCCTCCTGCTGAAACCGGAAGCAGTCTCTGCGGTGGAACAGTTCATCCTGTCGCAGATTGTGGCCCTCGGGCTGGTGGATTACTTGGCTGCTGAAGGAGTCTCTGCCACAATCAAGTGGCCCAACGACATCTACGCCGGCGACCGGAAAATCTGCGGTACCCTCATCGAACCCACCTTGTCGGAAGGCCGGGTTGCTGCCGCTGTCGCCGGAATCGGCCTGAATCTCAACCAGCAGGCTTTCGATCCTTCCTTGCCCAACCCCACTTCGCTGACGCTGCAGACTGGAAAAGCCTACGATATTCGGGAAGAGCTGCCGAAGCTCCTTGCCTGCATCTTCTGCTACTACGACCGGGTAGGCTCCGTCTATGCCCGGAACGGCTTCGACGCCTTGTATCTGGAAAGACTCTACCGGCGCGGTCAATGGCACTTTTTCGAAGAACTGCCAGCCAGTGACATCCCTGCCGAACACAGGTCGGGCCTCCGCGTAGAGGCCCGGATCCTGGGCATCGACACGAAGGCCCGTCTGTTACTGGAGCACCGCGACGGTACCCTGCATGCTTACGGCTTCAAAGAGATCAAATACCTCCTTTAAGCTTCCAGCAGGGCCCGGATGGCCGCTTTCGGATCACCCGAAGAGAAAGCGGCGGAACCGGCGACAAAGACACCGGCGCCCAACCGTTCCAGTTCGGCAATGATCTGCACGCTCACGCCACCGTCCACCTGAATGAAGCAGTCCGCTTCGGCGCCGGCAATCATCTCGGCCAGCACGGCCACTTTCTCGGTGGTTTCAGGAATGTATTTCTGTCCGCTGTAACCCGGATGCACCCCCATCACTACGACATAGTCGATGCTGCGCAGATACGGGATCAGCACCTCGGCAGGCGTTTCTGGATTGATGGCAACACCCACCCCCATGCCACAGTCGCGAATCAATTTGATGCATTCCTTGAGGTGTCTGTCGTTACATGCCTCATAATGAACACTAAGATACTTTACGCCAAGAGCCGCAAAACGTTCGATGTAGCGCCACGGCTCAACAATCATCAAGTGGGCGTCGAGGGGCTTTTCCGCCACCTCGGCGATGGCCTTGCAGACCGGGAATCCGAACGAGATGTTCGGAACGAAAAGACCGTCCATCACATCGAGATGGAACCATCCCGCCGCACTCCGGTTCACGCGACGGCAGTCGCGATGCAGGTTGCCGAAATCGGCAGACAGCATGGAAGGAGCAATCAGTCTGGGCATAATTTACAGATTTTTAAGCACATCGAGCAACACAACCCAAAAACGGTCGAGGGAAGCGAGGTCGAGGCGTTCGCCGGGCGCATGAACACCTCGGAGCGTAGGACCGAAGGCGATCATGTCCATGTCGGGGAACTTTTCGGTAAACAAGCCGCACTCGAGGCCGGCATGGATGGCACGGACCACCGGTTCATGGCCGAACAGACGTTTGTACGATGCCACGCAAACGTCTTTGACGTGCGAATTCATATTCGGTTTCCATCCGGGGTATCCATCTGATTGACGGACTTTTGCGCCAGCTAACTCAAGTACTGACGCAACCCGTTGAGACAGGAAGATCCGCTGGCTGTTGACCGAGCTGCGCTGCATGGTTCCGACCACGATCTTATGGCCGGATTCCATCTTCACGGAAGCCAGGTTGGTCGAAGTCTCGATCAGGCCCGGAATGTCAGCGCTCATGGCAGCCACACCATGCGGAATGGAGATCAGTGCCTGAATGACACGGCGGGCCGTAGCCCGGTCGATGGCACCTTTCTGCCACTGGACCGGCTCCGCTTCGAAATAGAGGCCGGGATCGGTCACCGCATATTCTGCCTTGAGCCGGGCGGCGAAATCATTGAACAGGGCCACGACTTTTGCCTCACTGCGGGCCGGAATGGCCACGACCGCCTCGCCACCCCGTGCGATGGCATTGCGCTTGTTACCGGCGGCTACTTCACAAAGATCCACATGGCAAGGCCAGATTTCATGCAGGAAACGGGCAATCTGCTGCACGCCGTTGATGCGGCCTTTATCGATATCATCACCGCTATGTCCGCCCAGCCCTCCACCGATCGTGAATTTCGTCACGACGGCACCGGGTTGAAGATTCTTCTCCCGGTAGGTAAACGTACCGATCGTATCGTTTCCGCCGGCACAACCGACACAGAAATAGCCCTCGTCCTCATCATCCAGGTTGATGAGGGTCTTGCCGGTGATGAAGCCTTTCTTTACGGCACGGGCCCCGTCCAGGCCTGTCTCCTCAGAAACGGTAAACAAGCACTCCACGCGCGGATGCGCGATGGCATCATCGTCCAGGATGGCCATCGCCGCGGCCACGCCGATGCCATTGTCGGCACCGAGCGTCGTGTCATGGGCGATCATCCAGCCGTCTTCGATCACATAATGGATCGGATCCTTGGAAAAATCGAAGTTGGAGGTACTCTTCTTTTCACACACCATGTCGGTATGTCCCTGAAGCACCACCGTCGGACGATCCTCATAGCCCTTGGATGCGGGCTTGGCAATCATGACGTTGCCGACTTTGTCGGTCTTGCATTCCAGGCCGCGGTCGGCGGCAAAACGCTGCAGATAAGCGACAATCTGCTCTTCATGTCCGGATTCCCGCGGGATACGGGTAATCTCACGGAAAAAATTCAAAACTTTTTCTGTATTCATCAAAAGGCTATTTTAGAGAGAGTGTTTACTCGGGAGCGTTGAGAACCCGCTCAATGTCGTGGACAAAGCCGCGGAAACTGCGGTCGGTGTCCATCAGGTCGTTGACCGTGTTGCAGGCATGCAGTACCGTAGCGTGGTCCTTTCCGCCCAGCTGGGCGCCGATCGACGAGAGCGAGGTCTTGGTCAGGCTGCGGCTCAAGTACATGGCAATCTGGCGGGCCTGCACGATTTCGCGTTTGCGGGTCTTGGAGAGGAACACGTCGTCGGTAATGCCGAAATAGCGGCAGACGGCTTCCTGGATCTTGCCGACCGTGATTTCACTCTTCGGATCGGTAACGATCTTGTCAACCAGACGCTGAGCCAGCTCCAAAGTGATTTCCTGACGGTTGAAGGTGGCATTGGCCATGAGCGAGAAGAGGATGCCCTCCAGTTCGCGGATGTTGGTCTTGACGCTGCGCGCCACGAAGGCGAGCACCTCGTCCGAAATCTCGACACCCTCGCGGGCGCATTTCGATTTGAGGATGGCCAGGCGTGTCTCATAGGCCGGCGGAAGCAGTTCAGCGGAGAGTCCCCACTTGAAACGGGAGAGCAGACGCTGGTCGAGGCCCTGCAGGTCCACAGGTGGCTTGTCAGAAGTGAGAATCAGCTGCTTGCCACTCTGATGAAGATAGTTGAAGATATGGAAGAAAGCGCCTTGCGTTCCCTTCTTCTCGGCAAACTCCTGCACATCATCGATAATCAGTACATCGATGAGCTGGTAGAACCGGAGGAAATCAGCCACCTTGTTGCCATTGTTCGCGCTTTTGGCCGAACAGGCGGCATTCATATATTGGTTCTGGAAGGTATTGGCATTGACGTAGAGCACTACTTTCTCCGGGAAACGCTCCTTGACGGCGATGCCGATAGCCTGGGCCAGATGGGTCTTGCCCAGTCCCGGTCCGCCATAGATGAACAGCGGATTGAATGTGCTGCGGCCCGGATTGGCCGCAATGCTCAGGCCTGCCGACCGGCCGAGGCGGTTGCAGGTACCCTCGATGAAATTCTCAAAATTGTAGAGCGGATTGAGACAGGGCTCGATATTGAGCTTGCGCAGGCCGGGGATGGCATAGACACTGCCCGTGTAATGCTCGCCCGCATCGGGAACGGGGAGTTCCGCGTTGCGGATGCGGCCGCCTTTGGGGCGCTGCTCGATGAAAATATCATCCAGGATACGGACCTTATAGACCAGAGAAGCCGCGGGGCCGATCTCCCGGCGGAGCACCTTGCTCAGCAGGCCGATGAAATGCTCTTCGATATACTCCCGCCAGAAATCGGAAGGAACCTCGATCGTGAGGCGCTGGTCCTCAAGCGCGATAGGCTTGATGGGACCAAACCACGTCTTGAACGTCTCTTCGTTCAAGTTGTCCCTGAGAATCTCAAGGCAGCGGGTCCACACAGTCGTCTGGTTGTCGGGAGTCATGAAAAGGATTGGTTCGGGTCTTTTTCCGACAACAAAATTGGGGAAAAAATGGTGGAAAAAAAAACTTTTTTTTGTTGTTTTTTTTCAGAATTCCGCAACTGCTTAATTATCAAGAAAAAATTTTTCTGGCTTTTGTTTTAACCTGACAATCAATTAATTACAGTTTTATAAAACGGCTACCCCACTGATAATAATCCACTTAGAAATGCAATTAAGTTCAAGCCCCGGCACGAATCACTCGACAGAGATGACAAAGGCTCCCGAAAACTTCTTCCGGATTTCGGGAAGCTGCCTGGATGCCGCCTCCCGGGTGGCAAAGTTACCAACAGAATATTTGTAAAAACCGTTGATAAACCGGCACTGATACTGCGTCAGGCCCTTCAGTTCAGGAGAGCCGTTTTTCAACTTTGTTTTGGATGCCAGGATCTGGATTTCAAAATGCGGACCGGATGCCGCTTCTGGCTGTTGTACCTCCTCGTCCGGTTCCTGCGCCGAAAGGACCGTCTCATCGACTGTGATCGTGCCTCCTTCAGAATCGTACTGCGACTTGAAGGTGGAAAAAGCCCGGAAGATATCGTCGGCTATCTTCTGA
>JAEEOM010000125.1 GCA_016284265.1 Bacteroidales bacterium
ATCGACAAGGAGCATCAGGGAGATTTCTTCGACGATTACCACAATGAGGATACCAGTCTGATCATCAACAAGGGCGTGAAACAGCCCCCGATCGTCAACCCGTATTTGAAGCGGGTGTTCAAGAAACGTCCGGCCATCCTGAGCGCGGACGAATACATGGAAGGCATTGTGCGTGGAGACACGACCGTACTCAGCCAGGCTATTACGCTGGTGGAGAGTTCGCTGCCCCAGCATCGCGCCGTAGCGCAGCAGATCATCCAGCGCTGCCAGGTCATTTCCAACGAAAAGGAAACGATGCGCATCGGCATCACGGGCGTACCGGGTGCCGGCAAGAGCACTTTCATCGAGGCGTTTGGCTCCTATCTGACGAGCGAAGGCCATAAACTGGCCGTGCTGGCTATCGACCCGAGTTCCGAAAAGAGCAAAGGCAGCATCCTGGGCGACAAGACCCGGATGGAGACTCTTTGTCACGACCCCAAAGCCTTCATCCGTCCCAGCCCGAGCGCCGGTTCGCTGGGCGGTGTGGCACGGAAGACCCGCGAAACCATCCTTCTCTGCGAGGCGGCTGGCTTTGACGTGGTCTTCATCGAAACCGTGGGCGTGGGACAGAGTGAGACGGCTGTCCATTCGATGAGTGATTTCTTCCTTTTGTTGATGCTTTCCGGTGCCGGCGACGATCTGCAGGGCATCAAGCGCGGTATCATGGAGATGTCCGACCTGATCGCCATTACCAAGGCCGACGGCACCAATGTGGAGAAGGCACAGATGGCGCGGGCCCTGTATGCCAATGCGCTGCACCTCTTCCCGCCGACTGAGTCAACCTGGGTTCCTACGGCTGTTACCTCATCGGCCGTCACCAAGGAGGGCCTTCCTGAAATCCTGAAGAAGATCGAAGATTACTTTGCCCTGGTCAAGGGCAACGGCTATTACCGGAAGAAGCGCCGGGAACAGGCGCGTTACTGGATGTATGAGAGCATCAATGAGAGCCTCAAGAACATGTTCTATGAGGACGAACGTATCGAGAAGCTGATTCCTGAGTATGAGGATGCCGTCCTGCGCGGCGACCTCGAATCCTTCTCGGCAGCCACGGAACTGATTGAAAAATACCAGAAGAAACTATAAAGTGTAAGGAGATTATATGGCAAACTTTCTGAAGAAACTGTTCGGCAGCAAGGCGGACCGCGACATCAAGGCAATCAATCCGACCCTCAAACTCGTTCTGGCGGCGTATGACCGTCTCGACAAACTGAGCGACGACGACCTGCGTGCCGAGAGCGCGAAGCTGCGCGATAAAGTGCGGGCTTATACGGCCGCAGAAGAGGAGAAGGTGGCGCAGATCCGCGAACAGCTTTCCGACCCGGAGATGGAAGTCTCCCGCAAGGAAAAGCTGGCCACCGAACTCGACGAACTGGTCAAGACCATCGACAAGAAGATAGAAGAGATTCTGAATCAGGTGTTGCCCGAAGCCTTCGCCATCATGAAGTCTACGGCCCGCCGTTTCAAGGAACACGACAAGATCCGCGTAAAAGCCACGGATTTCGACCGCGACCTGAGTGCCAGCCATGATTTCGTGAATGTGGACGGCGACTATGCCGTGTGGCGTAACAGTTGGATGGCCGGCGGCAACATGATTACCTGGGACATGGTGCATTACGACGTGCAGCTGATCGGCGGTATCGTGCTGCATCAGGGCAAGATCGCCGAGATGGCCACCGGTGAAGGCAAGACCCTCGTGGCTACGCTTCCCGTGTTCCTCAACGCCCTGGCCGGCAAAGGCGTCCATGTGGTCACCGTCAACGACTACCTGTCGAAACGAGACTCGGAATGGATGGGCCCGTTGTATATGTTCCATGGTTTGAGCGTCGACTGCATCGACAAGCACCAGCCCAGCACTGACGCCCGGCGGAACGCTTATCAGGCAGACATCACCTTCGGTACCAACAACGAATTCGGCTTTGACTACCTGCGCGACAACATGGCCATCAACGCCAAGGACCTCGTGCAGCGCAAGCATCACTTCGCCATCGTCGATGAGGTGGACTCCGTGCTTATTGACGATGCCCGGACCCCGCTCATTATTTCAGGACCCGTTGAAAAAGCTGGAGACGCAACGTTCATCCAGTACAAACCCTATGTAGAACGCCTCTACAACGCGCAGAAGAACTTTGTCAACCAGACCTTGAACGAAGCCAAGCGGCTTATCGCTGCCGGCGAAATCGTGGACAAGGGCGAACTGATGCTGCTCCGGGCGCACAAGGGCCTTCCCAAGTATCAGCCCCTGATCAAATATCTCAGCGAACCGGGCATCAAGCAGATTCTGCAGAACGCAGAGAGCAAGATCATCCGCGCCGCCTTCCAGGACAAGGATATCGAGCAGCGCATCATCACGAATGAGCTCTACTTCGTCATCGACGAACAACAGCGCACCGTGGAACTTACCGATAAGGGCAATGATATTCTCGCCGAGGCTGTGGGCGACAAGGACTTCTTCCTGATGCCGCGTCTGGGCGACGAAGTGGCCCGCATCGAGAAAGGCGAAGGGACGCCCGAGGAGAAGCAAAGGCTCAAGGACGAGCTCTACGCGAATTATTCCCTCAAGGCTGAGCGCATGCATACGGTGGACCAGTTGCTCAAGGCGTACGCCATGTTTGCCAAGGACGTGGACTACGTGATCATCGACGGCAAAATCAAGATTGTCGATGAGGGCACGGGCCGTATCATGGAGGGCCGCCGCTGGAGTGACGGTTTGCATCAGGCCGTGGAGGCCAAGGAAAACGTGAAGGTCGAGGCGGCGACGCAGACCTTCGCGACGATTACCCTGCAGAACTATTTCCGCATGTACCACAAGCTCTCCGGCATGACCGGTACGGCCGAGACTGAAGCCAAGGAGTTCTGGGACATCTACAAGCTCGACGTGGTGGTGATTCCGACCAACCGGCCGGTCATCCGCAACGACATGAACGACTTGATCTACAAGACCAAGAAAGGCAAGTATGCCGCGGTTATCGAGCGCATCCAGCAATACGTCAAAGAAGGACGTCCGGTGCTGGTGGGTACGACGTCCGTCGAAATCTCCGAATTGCTGAGCCGCATGCTGAAGCTGCGCGGCATCAAGCACCAGGTTCTGAATGCGAAGCAGCATGCGCGCGAGGCCGAGATTGTGGCCCACGCGGGTGAGCCTTCGACCGTGACCATCGCCACCAACATGGCCGGTCGTGGTACGGATATCAAGCTGACGCCCGAGGTCAAGGCGGCGGGCGGTCTGGCCATCATCGGCACAGAACGGCACGACAGCCGCCGTGTGGACCGTCAGCTCCGCGGCCGTTCCGGTCGTCAGGGCGACCCGGGCAGTTCCATCTTCTATGTTTCGCTGGAAGATGACCTGATGCGTATCTTCGGCAGCGAGCGGATCTCGAGCATCGTGGACCGCATGGGCATGAATGAAAATGAGGCGCTGGAGGCATCGATGCTGTCGAATGCCATCGAACGGGCACAGCGCAAGGTGGAAGAGAATGACTTCGGCACCCGTAAGCGCCTGGTGGACTACGATGACGTGATGAACAACCAGCGCGAGGTGGTCTACTCGAAGCGCCGCAGCGCCCTTACGGGTGAGCGCATTGATGTGGATGTAC
This sequence comes from Bacteroidales bacterium, assembly GCA_016284265.1. Taxonomy (GTDB): domain Bacteria; phylum Bacteroidota; class Bacteroidia; order Bacteroidales; family UBA932; genus Cacconaster. The sequence goes on from JAEEOM010000125.1 coordinate 3,633, forward strand.
TCAACATGGCCACAGACTATTGTGAGATGTTCGTCGACCAGAACCGGGATCTCGATTATGAAGGATTCAGCGAGCAACTGCGCCAGACGCTTTCGGTGGAGCCCGATTTCGACGCCTCGTTCTACGAGCATGCCAAGCGGGACCAGCTGGTGGAGAAACTCCAGCAGACGATCCTCGAGGTGCAGCAGCGCCGTTTCGACGCACTGGTGGAGCGGGCCTGGCCGATCATCAAATATGTGTACGAGACCAAACGCATGTTCTACCAGAACATCGCCATCCCCGTTTCCGACGGCAAGATGGTCTATACGGTACTGGTCGATCTGCGGAAAGCCTATGAGACCAAGGGCAAGGAACTGATCCGTGCCGTCGAGAAAACCATCAACCTGCGTACGATCGACGAATACTGGAAGAACCATCTTCGCGAAATGGACGACCTCAAGCAGTCGGTCCAGAATGCGGCCTATGAGCAGAAGGATCCGATCGTGGTGTACAAGACGGAGAGCTACAACCTCTTCATCACGATGCTCGAGAACCTGAGCAAAGACGTACTTGCATTCCTGCTCCGCGCCCAGATCTATCTGCGCCAGGAACAGCAGCCGGAGGATGTGGTGACGGAAGGCCACGAGAAGCGTTCCGACATGAGCCGGATGCAGACGAGCCGTTCCGACATGCTGACCAACAGCACGGAGCCGAAATCCAACGCGCCGATCCATGTCGAGAAGAAAGTCGGCCGAAACGATCCCTGCCCGTGCGGCAGCGGCAAGAAATACAAGAACTGTCACGGTAAAGAAGCTTAGCTATGAAATACGATGTGATCATCATCGGCGCGGGCCCGGGAGGGTACGTCGCTGCTATCCGGGCTGCCCAGCTCGGGTTTAATACTGCGGTTGTCGAACGGAGTGAATTGGGGGGTATCTGCCTTAACTGGGGATGCATACCGACCAAAGCGCTGCTCAAGAGTGCCCAGGCGCTGCACTACGCTGAGCGGGGAGGAGACTATGGCTTTACGGCCGAGAATGTCACGCCCGACTTGGCTGCGATCGTCGCCCGCAGCCGCGGTGTCTCCGCCACGATGAACAAAGGCGTGGAGTACCTTTTCAAGAAAAACAAGGTAACCGTCCTCAGGGGCACCGGCAAGGTGTTGCCCGGCAAGCAGGTCAGTGTCATGGACATGCAGGGCGTTACTACGGTATACGACGCCGACCACATCATCCTGGCTACGGGTTCGCATCCGGCCGAGTTGCCGTTTGCACCCATCGATGGTGAGAAGATCTGGTGCTATTACCAGGCCCTCGTTCCCGAGTCGCTGCCCAAGTCGCTGGCTGTCATCGGCAGCGGTGCCATCGGCAGCGAGTTCGCCTTCTTCTACCGCTCGCTCGGTGTTGAGGTCACGGTCATTGAGTTTATGGATCGCGTGCTTCCTATCGAAGACGACGATACTTGCGCTCAGATCAGCCGTTCGTTCCGCAAAGCGGGCATCAAGGTCATGGTGTCGTCTTCGGTCAAGAGCGTGGACACCACGGGTGAATTGTGTAAACTGACTGTGGAAACCAAGAAGGGGATGGAGACGGTGGAGGCAGAGAAGGTGCTTTCCGCTGTCGGTGTACGGCCGAATACCGAAGGGCTGGGCCTCGAGGCGCTTGGCATCGAGCTTAACCGTGGGAAAGTGTCGGTGGATACCTTCTTCCGGACTGCGGTCGAAGGACTCTATGCCATCGGTGACATCATTGCCACGCCGGCGCTGGCCCATGTGGCTTCTTCAGAGGCGATCTGCTGCGTCGAGGCGATTGCCGGTCTGAATCCGGCTCCGGTCAACTACGACAACATTCCGGGTTGTACGTATATTACGCCTGAGGTCGCTTCGGTCGGTATGACGGAGCGCAAGGCCAAAGAGTTGGGTATCGAATACAAGATCGGCAAGTTCCCGTTCACGGCTTCCGGCAAGGCAACGGCCGCGGGTGCCCGCGACGGTTTTGTCAAGTTGGTTGTCGATGCGGCGACCGACAAGGTCCTCGGTGCCCATCTGGTCGGCGACAACGTCTCCGAGATGATCGGCGGCATCGTCGCGGCCCGCAATCTCGGCGTCACCGCCAGGCAACTGGCCGGATCCATGTTCCCGCACCCCACGATGAGTGAGGCCCTGATGGAAGCGGCTGCCGCCGTACACGGCGAAGCCATCCATATTTAGCGGATCCGGCGTTTGATATTGTATTTGTTGCGATCGCTGGCGTTGCGGGCGATCAGTTCGCCGAGGAAACCGGTGAGGAAGAGCTGGGCCCCCAGGATGATGGCCACAAGTGCCAGATAGAAGAGCGGCTGGTCAGCCACGGGACGGAAATACGCGCCGTGGGCTTGGGAGACCAGTTTGTCCACGATCAACCAGATAGCGATTACCGCACCGATCAGGAAAGTCAGCGTGCCGATGCCGCCGAACAGGTGCATCGGTTTCTTGCCGAATTTCTGCAGGAACCAGATGGAGAGCAGGTCGAGGAAACCATGGATGAATCGGTCCATGCCGAACTTGCTCTTGCCGTATTTCCGCTTCTGGTGGTGAACTTCTTTTTCGCCAATCTTGTCGAACCCCGCCTGCTTGGCCAAATAGGGGATGAAGCGGTGCATCTCGCCGTAAACCTCGATGTTCTTCACGACTTCGTTGCGATAGGCTTTCAGGCCACAGTTCATGTCGTGCAACTTAATGCCCGTGACCCGTCGCGCGGTGGCATTATACAACTTGGAGGGCAAGTTCTTGGTAGCCACATTGTCGTAGCGTTTCTTCTTCCAGCCCGACACAAGGTCATAACCGTCTTCGCGGATCATCCGCATCATCTCGGGAATCTCCTCGGGCGAGTCCTGGAGATCGGCGTCCATCGTCACCACGATGTCGCCTTGCGCGGCCTCGAAACCGCAGTAGAGGGCGGCCGACTTGCCGTAGTTGCGCCGGAAACTGATACCCCGGATTTGGGGATACTCCCCGGCAAGTTCTTCGACAATTTTCCAGGAATGGTCGCGGCTGCCGTCATCAACCAGAATGATTTCGTATTCGTAACGGTGCGGCGCCAGCGCCCGGTCGATCCAGGCAACCAGTTCGCGGAGCGATTCCTCCTCGTTGTAAAGGGAAATGACGATCGAAAGGTCCATGCGGCTAGAAATTGAATTCATCGTCCTGGTTCTGCTTCATCTCTTCGGGGGTGAAGACAGAGCGGTTGCCCGAAGTGGTGCGGGCGAGAATGGCGCTGAAGAGCAATCCCAGCAGCGTGCACCAGACAAAGGTGGAGATGCAATTGATCTGGGCGTAATTGTCTTCCATCTTGAGCAGGACGTCGGTAAATTCATCGGGGAACATCGAACCCATCTGTTCGAACTGCGTGTACATCTGCTCGAAGGCTTCCGCCACGGCGTTCGGGAAGAGGAACTGGTATTCGACGAAAGCCCAGACGGCACAGACGAGTGCAGACAGCACGCAGACGATCAGGCCGTAGCTGAAAGTGGATTCTTCCGGATGCGCCTTGCCATAGCGCTTCATGATGACACTCAGCAGCCAGATGCTTCCGCCCAGCTTGATCAGCCAGAGCAGCGAGCTGAGGATCGTGTTCTTGGTCAGGAAAGTCAGCGTCGAGATGACGACGGTGACGGCGGCCAGGATAAGGCCGTCCTTGGCGGCCAGGCTCCATTTGGAGTTGCCGGTGGCAGGAGTATTTTCCATGGTGATTATTCTTTGGCGGATTCTTCTTCGTGAAGGCCGATAGCGTGCGTGATGGGGACGGAAAAGGCGATACCTTTGCTCGGGGTGGCGAGTCCCACGTCCTGGTAGAGTTTATGCATCACGTCGTCCTTGATCTCCTTGGGGACGATGAGCCAAAGGATTTCCTTGTCAGGCTGGATGGAAATCTGGTAGAATTCCTCCGCTTCGGGGTTGGCTGTCCCGCGGGCACGGATGATCGTGCCGCCCTTGGCACCGGCCTTGCGGGCGGATTCCATCGCTTCGACGGCGAAACCGGCATTGACGATGCAGAAGATGAGTTCGTATTTCTTGGTGTTCATGGTTGGATGGTGCGCTTGTCGTTGCTTAAAAAACCGTATACCAGGGTGCCGATCAGGCTGGACAGGGAAACGGTGACGGCGATGCCGCCGCCGTCCTTGATGGTGGAGAAATTCTCGTCGAGCAGTTCCAGCAAATCCTTGACCTTGTCTTCCCGGACGATGCTGAAGATGGCGTTGCGGTTCGACTGGTTGAGTCCAAGGTAGTTCATGATGGCTTTCTCGGATGTGCCGCTGGCCGGTATCGACAGATACAGGTTGGCTTCCGACGACTGGATCAGGTTGGTATAGAACCGGACCTTGGGCGCGTTGACGATGGCAATCAGCAGCTCCAGCTTCTCGGGCGCCACGTTTTTCACATATGTCTTTTTGCTTGCCGTCATGGTTACTCGAAATAGATGATTTGTTCGTCGTCGGCCGCGAGGATCTTGCGGATGGCGGCCTTGCTGTGGGCTCTCCGTTCAAGTACGGCGCGGAAACCGAGCGTCTGGATGGTGATCAGCGGTGTCATGGCGACCATGGCCACGATCCCGAAAGCCAGCGAGAGGACTTCCGCCTGAGAATGCAGGGCGACACAGGCACCGATGGACATCGGCAGGATGAAACTGGAAGTCAAGGGACCGCTGGCTACGCCGCCTGAGTCGAAAGCGATGGCCGTGTAGAGTTTCGGCACGAAGAACGACAATCCCAGCGACAGGAGATAACCGGGAATGAGGTAGTAGAGCAAGGAGAATCCGTAGATGATGCGGATGATGGAAAGTCCGATCGAGACGCCCACGCCGATGGAGAGGGCGGCCATCATCTGGCGACGCGTCACCTGGCCGTTGGTGATCTCTTCCACCTGCTGGTTGAGTACGTGTACTGCGGGCTCAGCGAGTACCACTACGAAGCCCAGGATGAAACTGACGATGATCAGCACAGTCTCGTTGTAGCTGGCCAGTTGGGATCCGATCTTGTAGCCGACCGGCATGAAGCCTACGACCACGGATGTCAGGAAGACCACAAGCCCGAGGAAGGTCAGCAGGATGCCGATGGCAATCTTGATCAGGGCTTGCTTCGGGAGTTTGAGAATCGTCAACTGCAGGACCAGGAAGAAGACGACGATCAGCAACAGCGACTTGCCGACGTCGAGCATCGTCTCGGAAACGTGGTGCCATACACCCGTTTCCAACACGGAATCCATCGAGTAGTCGGGCAGGTCGTACGCCAGGGAACCTTTCGCGAGAATGCAGAGAATCAGGACGGCGATAATGGGGCCGATCGAACAGAGGGCGATCAGTCCGAAGCTGTTTTCGTTCGCATGCCGGCCACCGACAGTCAGGGCGATACCCACGCCGAGGGCCATGATGAAGGGGACGGTGATGGGGCCGGTGGTGACGCCGCCAGAATCAAAAGAAAGCGGCATCATGGCGCCTTTGCCATCTCCGAAAAGGATCGTGGCAATCGTGAAGAGTACCAGATAGAAGAAGAGCAGCAGGCTGGTCAGGTCGGCCCGTGTGACGATCTTGAGCACGGCGACGAGCAGGAAGAGGCCCACGCCCAAACCCACAGTTGCAATGAGAACGGTTCCGTTCATCAGGGAGTGGACCTGGTCGGCCAGGACGGCAAGGTCCGGCTCGGCAATGGTGATAAGCACGCCCATGAGGAAACTGACAAGCAACAGGATGCTGGCTTTCTTGCTCTTGGTGAGGCCTTCGCCGATGAATTTGCCCATCGGGGTCATCGACAGGTCGGCACCCAGGTTGAACAAGGCGATTCCGGCGATCAGCAGGAGGGCGGAAATGCCAAATACTGTCATTTCCCGGCCTGTGAGCGTTACCAGCGGAGTCAGCGACAATATCAGGACGATGATCCCGACTGGAAGGACGGAGGACAAAGCCTCTTTGAGTTTCAGAAACAAAGCTTTCCGCATATCCCGCAAAGATAGCAAAACTTGGCAATAATCGCAAGTTGGGATTTCTAAAATATAATATGTATCTTTGCAGGTTGAACTGACTATCAAAAATCAATTGTAATGATTAAGATTACTTTTCCTGACGGCAACGTCAAAGAGTTCGAGAAGGGGACGACGGCCTACCAGATCGCGTCGGGCATCAGCCCCAGGCTCGCAAACGATGTATTGTGTGCATCGGTGAACGATCAAGTCTATGATCTCGAACGCCCCATCCTGGAAGACGCGACGCTCAAACTCCACAAATGGGAGGACCGCGAGGCCAAGAATGTCTTCTGGCATTCTTCCAGCCATCTGATGGCCGAAGCGCTCGAAGCGCTGTATCCCGGCATCAAGTTCGGCATCGGTCCGGCCATTGAAAACGGTTTCTATTATGACGTGGATCTGGGCGACCGGCAGCTCGTGGAAGCTGACCTGAGGCAAATCGAAGACAAGATGCTCGAGCTGGCCCGCAGCGGAGAGACCTTCGTCCGCACGGACGTCTCCAAGGCCGACGCGCTCAAGACCTATACCGAGAAGGGCGACCCCTACAAGTGCGAATTGATCGGCGACCTCCAGGACGGTACGATCTCGTTCTACCGGAACGGTGCGTTCACCGATCTGTGCCGTGGCCCGCACTTGCGCAATACTTCTGTCATCAAGGCGGTCAAGTTGCTCAACATCGCCGGCGCCTACTGGCGCGGGGATGAACATAACAAGCAGCTTACCCGCATCTACGGCATTACTTTCCCCAAGAAGAGCATGCTCGACGAGTATCTCGTGCTGCTCGAAGAGGCGAAGAAACGGGACCACCGCAAGTTGGGCAAGGAGATGGAACTCTTCACCTTCTCTTCGAAGGTCGGCATGGGCCTGCCGCTCTGGCTGCCCAAGGGTGCTGCGCTGCGCGAACGGCTGGAACAGTTCCTGCGCAAGGTCCAGAAAGAATACGGCTATCTGCAGGTAATCACGCCGCACATCGGCAACAAGGAACTCTACATCACTTCCGGCCACTGGGCCAAGTACGGCAAGGATTCTTTCCGTCCGATCACCACGCCGCAGGAAGGGGAGGAGTACCTGCTCAAGCCGATGAACTGCCCGCACCACTGCGAGATCTACAAGTCGAAGCCTCGCTCCTATCGCGACCTGCCGCTGCGCTTCGCGGAATTCGGTACGGTGTACCGTTATGAACAGAGCGGTGAACTGCACGGCCTGACGCGTGTCCGTGGCTTCACGCAGGATGACGCGCACCTCTTCTGCCGTCCCGACCAGCTCAAGGAAGAGTTCTGCAAGGTGATCGACATCGTGCTTTACATTTTCCGCACGCTGAAGTTCGACAAGTTCACGGCCCAGGTGTCGCTGCGCGACAAGGTGGACCGCAGCAAATACATCGGCTCCGACGAGAATTGGGAGAAGGCGGAAGCCGCCATTATCGAGGCAGCCGCCGAAAAGGGTCTGCCTACCGTGGTCGAATACGGCGAGGCGGCTTTCTACGGTCCGAAACTCGACTTCATGGTGAAAGACGCCATCGGCCGCAGCTGGCAGTTGGGCACAATCCAGGTGGACTACAACCTGCCGGAACGTTTCGAACTTGAATACGTGGGCGCCGATGACAAGCGCCATCGTCCGGTGATGATCCACCGTGCGCCGTTCGGCTCGATGGAGCGTTTCGTGGCCGTGCTGCTCGAGCACACCGGCGGCAAGCTTCCGCTTTGGCTGGCACCCGATCAGGTGGCCATACTCCCTGTGAGTGAAAAATTTAACGATTTTGCAAAAAAAGTTTGCGAATTCCTTAATAATTACGATATTCGCGCCTCAATCGACGACCGCAACGTCACGATCGGCAAGAAGATCCGCGAGAATGAACTCAAGCGGATGCCTTTCTTGCTGATTGTCGGTGAGAAAGAGCAGGCGACCGATTCCGTTTCGGTGCGCAAACAGGGTGGGGAAGACAAGGGCGTCATGTCGATGGAAGCGTTTGCAGACTATATTAAAACCGAGATACAAAACGAATTGAAATAACTTTATTATTCATTTAATTTACAGGAGGACAAGACCATAGCAACGAACTACAGACCCCCGAAACCCAGACCGCAAGCTCCTCGCAAACCGGATCAGCGCCTGCCGCAGAACCGGAAAGACAAGGACGACGGCCTGCGCATCAACGAAGCCATCACCGCGCCCCGCGTCCGTGTCGTGGGCGACAACGTGCCCGAACAGGGTATCTATCCGATCTCTCAGGCGTTGAAGATGGCTCAGGAGCGGGAATTGGATCTTGTGGAGATCGCGCCGAGCGCCGAACCTCCTGTGTGCAAGATCATTGACTACCAGAAATTCGTCTATCAGCAGAAAAAGAAGGCGAAGGAACAGAAAGCCAATGCTTCAAAGGTGGTCATCAAGGAGATCCGTTTCGGTCCCCAGACCGACGAACACGATTTCCAGTTCAAGCTCAACCACGCCAAGAGCTTCCTGCAGGAAGGGTCGAAAGTAAAGGCATACGTCTTCTTCCGCGGTCGCTCGATTCTGTTCTCCGAACAGGGTGAGAAACTGTTGCTGCGTTTCGCCCTGGAACTGGAGGAGTTCGGCAAGGCCGAGCAGATGCCCAAACTGGAAGGCAAGCGGATGATCATGATGATCGCCCCGAACAAGAAGAAGTAACCAACTTACATAAACAACACACTATGCCTAAAATGAAGACCAACACCGGTTCGAAGAAGCGTTTCACGCTCACCGGTTCGGGTAAAATCAAGAGAAAACACGCTTATCACAGCCACATTCTCACCAAGAAGACGAAGAAGCAGAAGAGGAACCTCACCCACGTCGCCCTGATCGACAAGGCCGATGTCAAACGGGTAAAAGCTTTGTTAGTCAAGTAGTCAAATTATTGTAGAACCGGATGATCAGCCGAAAAGACCCCGCGAGCCGGGGCGCTGACTTCCAAAAAAACACAACATTATGCCTAGATCTGTCAATAGCGTCGCATCGAGAGCACGCCGCAAGAAGATTTTGAAGGAAACCCGTGGTAACTTCCTCGGCCGCCGCAATGTCTGGACCGTAGCGAAG
>JAEEOM010000126.1 GCA_016284265.1 Bacteroidales bacterium
CGGCTGTCGTTCAACGCCTGGCTGAACGCTTCCGAAGAGGCTTCCAACTGATCACCCAGGAAATCTGCGAAGCGGTCGAGGTTGCGGTAGTATCCCGGAATGACCAGTCGTACGGGCTGCTGCCAGCCTTTGGCCAGCATTCGCACGAGGGCCTTGTTGCCCATGCCGGGCTTCAGCCGGTACAGGCCGGGGCGGAAACTGTCGCGCAGTTTCATTGCCTTGGCTGCACGCAGGAAGGTCTTCTCGTTGTCGATGGCGCCGCTCTGCAGCACGGCATCGATCAGCTGGTCGTAGGTATAGTCGCGGTAGAGGCGGATGTCCTGCGGCTTATCAAGCTTCTTGACGTTGTTGTAATAGAAGGTGCCATAGAAGTTGAAGGCGGCCAGGATGCCGACAGCCGCCAGGAGCAGCAGGGTCAGCAGCAGGATGTGGGATTTCTTTTTCATTGAGGATTTCTCAGGTTGAGGATGGTGCCGGGTTCGGGTTCCGTGCCCGGGCGCATCGCATTATACTGGTAGAGTTTTTTTATTTTTACGGCGTAGCGTTGGGCTAGGCTGTGCATGGTCTCACCTTCTTCCACGACATGCTTGTCGAGATGCGGGGCACTCTCCTTTTTCTTGGGCTCCACATACACGGTCGCTCCAGCCTGTAGGACGGCACCATGGCGGAGGTCGTTAAATCGCAGGAGTTCCCCCCGGAACAGATTGTATTCTCGGGCCAGTTGCCGCCAGGTGTCGTTTTTCCGGGCGATGATATAGGGTACGCCGTTCCGGGAACGGATTTCCCGCTGCAGCGAAGCTTGGTACAGTTTATGGCCTGGCAGCGGCTTGAACTGGAGGCTGGTTTCAGCTTCCTGCGGAGTGGGCGGCAGCGCTTCGCGGGCCTGTTCGTCGAGCCGGTCGTAGCGGTAGAGTTCGTTCTCTTCGATGATCCTGATCAGACTGGCCGCGTAGGTTGTCGCTGTCGCATAGCCGGCTTTCTGCAGGCCGTAGGCCCATCCCTTATAGTCGGTCGGGTCCAGGTTGAACAAAGTAGCATAGCGGTCGCGGTAGCGCAGGAAGTCGCTGTGGTCGCGGAACGATGCCTCGGCGCTGTCGTAACTGCGGAAACATTCGTCGGGCGCGTCGTCGGTATGTTTGATGCTCTTGCCTTTCCACCCGTGGCACTTGATGCCGAAATGGTTGTTGGCCTTGGTCGCCAGGGTGCTGTTTCCGTTGCCGGATTCCAGGCAACCCTGGGCCAGCGTGATGCTGGCGGGAATACCGGTCGCTTTCATCTCCCGAACAGCTATATCGGCATATTGTTCGATGTATTGTTGTCGTGTCAACTTCTGTCCCGACATCGTCCAGACGCCGGAGAGTAATACTGTCAACACTATAATCAATCGTTTCATCTTTACAAAGATAACAATTGTTTCATCATCTTTGTCTTTGCGGTCCCTCCTTAGCGCGCCAGAACCTTTCAAGCCCTCGCCTAGGCTCAGGGTTGAAGAACCTGTCGCTCCACCAGGCCATCACACGGACCGCAAAAGATAGGTAGCGGCACTGGCACCGGCGAGGGAGCCGGTGGAGAAGGCGATCTGGAGGTTGTAGCCGCCGGTGTCGCCGTCGAGGTCGAGGACTTCGCCGCAGAAGTAGAGGCCGGGCCGCAAGCGGGAGGCCATAGTCTTGGGTACGATTTCCTTGAGGCTGACGCCGCCGGCCGTGACAACGGCCCGCTCGTATCCCTTATAGTCGCTGATGCGCAGTGGCCAGCGTTTGAGCCGCTCCGGCAGGTTGTCAACTGTCAAGTCCGGATTCGCCCGCAGGAAGGGCCCGATCAAAGCTTTCGGGAGTAAGGATTGTCGTTCCAGATACTTTTCGGCGGAATTCCCTGCCAACTGACGTGCGTGGGCCTGGTGGAGCGGCAGGTTCTTCAAACCCGAGCTTGAGCGAGGGTTTGAAAGGTTCTGCCGCGCGCTGGAAACGTCAGTTGGCTGGGAATTCCGTAACAGACGATCACGTAGTTGTTCTTCCGTGAGGGCAGGCTTGAGGTCGAGGACGATGTCTACGCGCTGGCCGTTGTACAACGCCCAGACGGCCCGGCGGCTCAGGTGATAGGCGATGCCGCTTTCCAGCCCGTCGTCGGTGAAATTGAAATCGCCTTGCTCGTGCATCACTTCCTGACGGTCGATGTAGAGCGTCAGTCCGACGTTCTTCATCTCCAGGCCGGGCAGGCCGGGATCATAGTCTTTGGGAAGCAGTGCCGTTTCACTGGGAAATACGGGTGTAACCGTATGTCCCGCCTCTTCGGCCAGCCGGTAGCCGTCGCCGGTCGATCCGGTGACGGGATAGGACTTGCCGCCCGTGGCGATGATCACGGCGTCGAAATCGTGCAGTTCGGCCAGACTGCCGACGCTGCTGCGGTAGCGGATGTCCACCCCCAATTCGCGTACACGCCGCTCGAGTGCATGGGCTACGTCGCCCGCCACCAGAGAGGCAGGATAGACGCGCTGACCCTGGAGCGTGACCGTAGGAACGCGCAGGTCCGTTTCGAAGAAGCGGATCAGATCTTCATTGGAGAAGGCCCGGAAAGCGTTCTTCAGAAAACCCTGGTTGGGATGGATGTGGGGTGCGAACTCTTCCCAGGCCCTGCGGTTGGTGAGGTTGCACCGACCCTTCCCGGTGAGATAGATTTTGCGGCCGAGCCGGTCGTTCTTGTCGAAAAGCACGACCGCCTGCCCGCCCAGCGCTTCAGCGGCTCGGATGGCCGCCATCATGCCGGCAGGGCCGCCCCCCACGATCGCCAGCCGCGGATTCATCAATTGTTGAAATAGTTCATGAACTCGTCGAGCAGCACGTACAGGTTGTCATCGATATCGCCCGTTGCGTTGCTGTTGTAAGCCCGGGAGTTGCAGACGAAAGCCCCGCTCATGTGCTGGTTGGTGTTCCCGGCCCAGATCGTGGCCGTTCCGGCGATGTTGCCGCCGTGGTAGTGGGCGCCCGGGAAAAGACGGCTGTGGTTCATCCGCCAACCCAGACCGTAGCGCTTGTAGCTCGATGCAGCATACTTATGGGGCGTGTACATCTCTGCCAGCGTTTCAGGCGTGAAAATATCGGGGACGGTGTCGTCTCCATCCATGTAGGTAAGGATGCGCATCATCTGGTTGGTGGAAGTGATGATGCCGGCCGCACCGGCCAGTTCGCGGAGCGGATTCCGGTATCCGTCGCCGCCACCCTGCGAATAGAAGATGCATTCGTTGGGCCGGCGTTCTTCCAGATAGCCGCCAATGTGGGTGTCGGTGATTCCCATCTTGGCCAGCACGTCTTCCTTGAGGAATGTCTCGTAATCCTTGCCGCTGAGCACTTCGACGATGCGGTGCAGTACGCAGAAGCCCACGTTGCTGTAGCTGTAGTCGGCCCCGGGGTAGTACGTGGTGCCGCCCGATGTATAGGGACTCTGGCGGTTGTCGATCGTGCGCTGGATGAGCGTGTCGGTGGGAACCGGCTTGTCAGTGCCGGCAAAGAAGCGGTAGGAATTGGTGAAGGCGGGATCGCCCAGGCCGTTGCAGATGCCGCTGCTGTGGCTCAGCAGGTGCCGGACCGTCATGGCCTCGTGGAAGGAGTTGATGTTGTGGTAGATGCCTTTCAGGATGCCGTTATCGCCGAAAACCTGGTCGTCGAGAGACAATTTTCCCTGTTCCTTGAGCGTCATGATGCACATCGTGCAGAACTGCTTGGAGATGCTGGCCATCCGGAACAAGTGGTCCGGGGTGACGCGGGTCTCCGCCACGGTATTGGCGAAACCGAAACCGCTGGAGTACTTGATTTCCGTCCCCTTCATAATGGAGATGGAGACGCCCGGGATCTTGAAGTCTTCCATGAACTGGTAGACTTTATTGTCGATGTAGGGGATTCCGTGCTTGACCAGAATGGAATAATTGTTGGTCTGCTTGCCCGATTCCGACACGATCTTGACGGTTTGGATGTTGTCGGAAAAGTCATAGGCCGTCCCCGGCGTATAAGGCTTGTCATCGATGTAAATCTGAGCCTTGTCGGAGGCCTGGATGTCTGGAACAAGGCGGGATCGGTCGACGCCTTCCGTCACGGAAATGCAGTAATATCCGTTGGCGGTAATGCCGGTAGAAGAACTCTTCATGCCAGGATTCTTGTCGGCGGCAAAAGTGATTTTGAGCAGGGAAGCTTTATCACTCTTCTCTGTTTCAGTCTCTCCATCCGGTTTGGTCGGATCGCAGGCCGCCAGCGTGAAGAAGGCGAGCCCCAGGACAATGAAAAAACGAAGTACTTTGTTCATATCCGTTGAAATCATGAGATTACTTATTGGTCGATGACGCCGCTGCCCAGCATCTCTCCGTCAGCCGCGTACCAGACGGCGAACTGACCGGG
>JAEEOM010000127.1 GCA_016284265.1 Bacteroidales bacterium
GCCCTTACCGCCCGTTGTCATCGCCGAAAGCATCCGGCAGATCATGCAGCTCAGCCCCGACGACATCGAATCGATCGAGGCCCGGCCCGACGGATCGAAAGCCATCTTGACTGCCCATCTGAAAGACGGCAGCATCTGTTCCTATATCCTGACTTACGACGAAAGCGAAGGGACCACATCCCTGCTCGCCTGTCAAAACCCGCAAAACTGACACGAAAATGACCCACTTCCTGTTTACCGCCCTTTGCGCCCTCCTGCTGAACGCCGGCGCCCCCACGACGGCCACCGTACCGGTCGATACCCTCAACCACTACGTCATCGACAACAAGCCCGTTGCAAATTTCGACGGCAGTCAGCTCCTGGGTGAAAAAATCGAGGGCTACGACATCACGACCGTCGAAAAAGACGGCCAGGTCATCCGGGTTCACCAGATCCGGACCCAGCGCGGCTCGCTCTCACAGCCCCTCTACATCCTCGACGGCAATGCCGTCTCGGCCACCGTTTTCCAAAGCCTCGACACAAAAGCCATCGAAAGTATTTCCGTTTACAAAGGGAACGGCGCCCAAGCCTACGAAAAGTACGGCAACACCACCAACGGCGTCATCGTCGTCAACCTCAAGGAACCCGGTACCTACACCCCTTCAGGCGAAAAGCTCCAAGTCCGCATCTTCCAAGGCAAGGCCTCCCGCAACGACGACAAGAAATAAGCTGATTCCCCTTTACTCCCGGCGGAGGAGGCAGGTGGCGTAGGCGGCGACGCCTTCTTCGCGGCCGACGAAACCCAGCCGCTCCGTGGTTGTTGCCTTGATGGATATGGATCGGACCGGAATTCTCATCGTTTCGGCAAGAGCCTGTCGCATCTGCAGGATGAACGGCGCGATTTTGGGTCGTTGGGCGAGGAGCGTGTTGTCCACGTTGACGATTTCCCATCCAGCCTCACGGACCATTGCCGTAACGCGGGACAGGAGGATCCGACTGTCAATGCCGGCATATTCTTCGGACGTATCGGGAAAGTGCTGCCCGATGTCACCGAGTCCCAGGGCGCCCAGCAGGGCGTCGCAAAGCGCGTGGATAAGCACGTCCCCGTCGGAGTGGGCGACGCAACCTTTCGTATGGGGAATCTTCACACCGCCCAGTACCAGCGGAAGCCCTTCTGCCAACTGGTGCACGTCATAGCCATTGCCTGTCCTGAAATCCATAAGCTTTCCTCCTGTTTATACGGCAAAGTTAAAAAATGATTACCTTTGTAACAATAATCTGAACGGATAGATTTGTTTCTATCCGTTTAATAACGGATCTGACTATGGCTTTCGGTTTCAAATTCTGGCACATCCCGGAGCATCGCGTGTTCCACTACGAGCCGCGGTACTACGACGAGCGCAAGGAGCGGCTCGAGGAAATCTACAAGAAGTACGGCAAGACCATGCCCGGCGAAGAAATCGAGGCCATCGCCAAAAAAGAGGGCCTGGTCGAGGAGGAAACGGGGCGCCGGTATATCCCGGGCATGCACATCCGCGGCTCGTTCCGCAAAACCTATGAAGAGAAAAGGCTCTCCGCGGAAAAAGAAAACTCCGCGATGAGCATCGTCAAAAAAATCATCCTCGCCCTGACACTCATCGCCGTCGCGGCAGCGGCCTATTATCTGTCCAAAGGATTTATCCTGTTGCTTGTCCAGTAATGCTGCAAGTCCTTCCCCAGAACATCTCCAACCTGATCGCAGCCGGCGAAGTGGTCTCGCGCCCCGCCTCCGTGGTCAAAGAGTTGGTGGAAAATGCCGTGGATGCTGGTGCGAAAAGCGTTGTCGTATCAGTGCTCGATGCCGGGAAAACCTTGATCCAGGTAATCGACGACGGATGCGGCATGTCGCCCGACGATGCGGTGCTCTGCTTCGAGCGCCACGCCACCAGCAAGATCGCTTCTGCTGAAGATCTCCAGCGAATCGTGACCTATGGCTTCCGCGGCGAGGCGCTGGCCTCCATTGCGGCAGTCGCCGAAGTGACGTTGCGGACCCGCAGGCCCGAAGACGAAATCGGTACGATGGTCGAGATTTCCGGCACCCAGCCCGCCCGCAGGCAGCCCGTGGCCGCGCCATCGGGCACCCATTTCGCCATCCGCAATCTTTTTTATAACGTCCCGGCCCGCCGCAAGTTCCTCAAGTCCGACAATGCTGAACTGCGGGCCATCATTCAGGAGTTCCTCCGCATCGCGCTCATCCGGCCTGAAGTGGCGTTCAAACTGACCTCGAACGGCAAGGAAATCCACAACCTGCGGCCTGCCGCCACCCGCAAGAAACGGATCCTCGACATCTACGGCATGAACCTGGCCAAGGAACTGGTTGAAGTCAACGTGGACACATCGCTTGTGCGCGTCAGCGGCTATGTCGGCAATCCCGAAGACGCCCGCAAGAGCACGGGCAATCAGTTTTTCTTCGTCAATGGCAGGTTTTTCCGCTCGCCCTTCTTCCACAAGGCGGTCTGCAAGCCCTATGAGAAACTGCTCCCCGACGATTACACACCCGCCTATTTCCTGTTTCTGGAGACGGAGCCCGAGCGCGTGGACGTCAACATCCATCCCGCCAAGACCGAAGTAAAATTCGAGGACGAAGGCATGATCTTCGAAATCCTCGTGGCTGCCGTGCGGGAGGCGCTGGGCAAGAACGACTTCACGCCGAGTATCGATTTCGACATGAAGGGAGCGCCCGACATCCCGGTCTTCTCGCCGAGAGACAGCAACGGGGCCGGATACCGCCCACCCCGCATGGATTACAGTCCGCTTTTCAATCCGTTCGACACGCCTTCAGAGCCGCTTCCCTCCGAGTTACCAGAACTGGGGGCGACCGAACCGGCACTTCCGCCGACACCCGGCTATGGCCGTCTGTTCGAAGAAGAGTCCTCCGCTGCCTTGAGCAGCCTGATCGTACTGCAGCGCAAATATATCGTCACCCCCGTCAAATCGGGCATGATGGTGATCGACATCCGGCGGGCCCGGCAACGGATTTTCTATGAACGCTATCTCGAGAAGATGGCCGAACGGCAGCCGGTCCGACAGCAGTCGCTCTTTCCGGTAACCGTGCAACTCAGTGCCGAGGACTGCCTGACGCTGCTCGGGCAGCCCGACCTGCTCGCCCGGCTGGGTTTTGACATCCAGGACTTCGGCGGCAATACAGTCGTGGTCAACGCCCTGCCAGAAGGTTATCCCACTTCGGAAGAAGAAGTCCGTCGCTGCATCGACCAACTGATTGCGGCACTGCGGGACGATACGTCGCTGGAAGACCAGCATCACCTGATGGCTGCCAGCATGGCAGCCTCGGCCTCCGCCTGCGGCGCCGAAAGCCTCAATGCCACCGAGGCACAATTGTTGGTGGACCGGTTGTTCGCCTGCCGGGAACCCAAACTGACTCCCGACGGACGACGTACCCTGACCCTCATCACCCTCGAAGAATTGGAGAAAAAACTATGAGATTCCTACCCCCGGCAGTCAAGAACCTGCTCATCATCAATATTATCGTCTTTTTGGGAACCGAACTGATCGGCGATCCGATGTATCAATTGTTCGCCCTCTTCCCCATCGGTTCTCCGTTTTTCCGCTGGTGGCAGTTCGTAACCCATATGTTCATGCACGGGAACTTCGCCCACATCTTCTTCAACATGTGGTCGCTCTTCGTCTTCGGGCCGCTGCTCGAGCGGCTGTGGGGCAGCAAGAAATTCCTGATTTTCTATTTTGTATGCGGACTGGGCGCCGCCCTCTGCCACGAACTCGTGCTGATGACGCAGCCACTGTCCAATATCCCGACCGTGGGTGCCTCCGGCGCCATCTACGGCCTGCTGCTGGGCTTCGGCATGCTCTATCCGAATTATGTGCTGACGCTCGTTTTTCCGCCCGTGTCGCTCAAGGCCAAGTGGTTCGTGGTCATCTTCGCCGTCATTGAGCTGGTCACCGGCATTCTCGGAACGCGCGACGGCGTGGCGCACTTCGCCCACCTGGGCGGCATGCTGTTCGGACTGATCCTGATCCTGGTCTGGAAAAAGAAAGGGAAAATGTACACGGAATGGGAGTAAAGCGCAAACGGACATTCGGCTCGACGCTGTTCTCGCTGCTGGCCCTGGTCACGGCGGCTGCGTTGCTGTTGTCCTACCTTGCGCTCTTTTTCAACCCGACGGAGTATCCGGTGCCTATGTTTTTCGGGTTGTACTTCATCCCCATCCTCCTGCTCAACATGCTGATGCTGCTGATCGCGCTGCTGAAGTTCCGCCGTACCTTGCTCATCCCGATTGTCGCGCTGATTCCGACATTGTTCCTGGCCGACCGTTTTGTCAAATTCGGCCGGGAAGATCAGGAACACCCCGGGAAGCCCGTCAAGGTATTGACCTACAATTTGGGACGCTATGCGGCCGGCGGCCGGCGGGTGACTGCCAATGAAGCCGTTTCGGGTATCCGCCACTTACTGGCGGAGCAGGATGCCGACATCGTCTGCCTGCAGGAATTCGCCGTCAGCGACACCACAGCCTTGAGCACCTATCTTCCGGACTACCCCTATCGGGCCAAACATCTGTTCAAAGGAAACCGCTACTTCGGAAACTTAACCCTCAGCCGCTATCCGATCCGTCATGTCGAGTCACTTACCTTCCCGGACAGCCGCAACCTGAGTTTGGTGACCGATATTGACGTGGCCGGCCAGCCGGTCCGGGTGTACAACTGCCATCTGGAAAGTTACAGCATCTCCTTCACGGCCTTGATCAAACGGCTTTTCCACAAGAACAGTTTTACGGATGAAGTGGTGCAGGTTCACGGCAAAGTACAGGAAGCGACGCGCCGGCGTTCCGCCCAGGTGGACGCTGTGCTCCGCAGTGAAGCGGCCAGTCCCTATCCGAATCTGGTATGCGGCGACTTCAACGACACACCGATCTCCTACACCTACCACCGGCTCATCCAGACAAAGAAAGACAGTTTCGCCGAGGCAGGAACAGGATTCGGCGCCACGTATTCGGTGCTCTGGCCCATGCTCCGCGTCGACTACATTCTGCTGCCACAGGAATATGCAGCCGACCGGCACGAGACCCTCCGTGTACCCTGGTCAGACCATTATCCGATCACTACGATGATTTATTTGGACAAATAGTTATGGAACAGGAAATCGATCTTGAAGAAGTCAAGGCGGCGGTGGAGACCCTCAAAGCGGGCGGTCTCATCCTCTATCCGACCGACACGGTCTGGGGCATCGGCTGCGACGCCACCAATGAAGAAGCGGTGGCGCGTGTCTATGAACTGAAGCAGCGTTCCGACAGCAAGAGCCTCATCACGCTGGTATCCGACGCCGACATGCTCGGCAAGTATGTGAAAGTGATTCCGGAAGTTGCCATCAACCTATTGGAAGTCAATGACAAGCCGATGACCATCATCTATCCCGGTGCCATGAACCTGGCGCCCAATGTCATCGCCGAAGACGGCAGTGCCGGCATCCGTATCCCGATGAACGATTTCTGCGTGGAAGTCATCCGCAAGTTCCACAAGCCGATTGTTTCAACCTCAGCTAATATTTCTGGTCAGCCGGCGCCGGCCTTCTACGAAGACATCCCGATCGAAATCATCGACGCCGTCGACTGGGTAGCCGACCCCTACCTGGAAGAAGGCGCCACCGGCGAGCCTTCCCAGATTATCGCCGTCGGCCTGCACGGCGAAATCAAGGTGATCCGGGAATAGTCATCCTGAGGCTTTTCAACTGCTAGTGTCTACATTCTACTTCACCAACCCAGCGCTCCGTCCCCATTTTGGGACCAAAACGAGAACGGAGCGCAGATTCTCCCCGCCATCCACGTTTTAGGAGTTACACGAAGATGGCATGCTTCTCCTTTTAGATTTCGCCGCCTTCCTCCATGCCGTCGGAGCCCTGAAGAAGGGTTATCCGTGTTTTGAGGTCGATGGCTCTTGATTGCGGAGTTGTGTATTGTCTCATATTTGATACTGATTGATTATTCAACATTGACATTTACGTCTTCGGTGCCCATCTGGCCGCCTTCGGTATTGATCCGGACATTGGAGCCGCTGAGGTTCGATGTTCTGACAATCTGGCCTGCATACGTACTCCACCCCTCGGCTGACTGATAGTCATCAACGGAATCATCCGCCACAATGATTAGCATGTTGGCGGGCGTACCTCCGAAGGCGTTCGCGCCTAGCGTCGGCGGTGTCGTGGGATTCACATAGAGTTCCACCAGAGAGCTGCATCCCGAAAACATACCTGCCGGAATCGAGGTGATCTGCTTAGGAATGGTTACATCGGTCAGATTTGTTTGGCCAGCGAAACTTGGCAGTTCGGTCAGACCATAGAAGTACTCCAGTTCGTCGAAGCAAAGGATTCCCTCCGGAAGGGCCGCGGGAAACGACTTGACCCCCGCGATTTCAACCATCGAAAGTTTTCCGTCGCCGTTCGTATCGAAGTGAGTCAAACAATAGTCCCGGACTTTATAGTCCTCAAAGGAGAGGTCATCGTTCAGAAAACCTGAGATATTCGTATTGTAGGCATAGCCGTTCTGCAGCTTTGCCGCCGTAAAGGCCGTCTCGAAAGATGCCGTTCCAGTTTCAAGAATAATGGAGCGCGAGGTCGCGGAAGATTCAGGAATTGCCGCATACATGGTCTTGACGCCCGTAGCCGAAGCCGACTGAGAATCAGGGGCCAGAATGATTTCTCCCTTAGTAGGCGTTATGTCGAAACCGGTTTTCCCACTATTGATGGCCAGATCAAACTGGCTGGTCACATTCGTCAGCGTCACGCGCTTGATCTGGGCTGAAGCCGGAATATCCGACATGCCAATCATGATGTAGCTCATCAGAAAACCAAAGCTGATCTGGGCATTCTGAAAGGAATCGCTTCCTGCCTTCACGACAGAATAAACGCAGAGAGGAACTGCACCGGTAGTTCCCTTCTGGTTAGACATATCGACATGAATACCTAAAAAAGCAACCTCCGAAGTGTTATCCTGCGCTGGATAGAAATAAGCGATCTGGTCTCCCTCGTTCACGGTTCCCTGCAGTGATCCTGAAAAGGTGGTGGACGTTCCGCTGGAATTGGCCGTCAGCCATCCTCCCAGAATCTTGCCTGTAGTCATATTGACAACCGACAACTTGTCGCCCGCTGCCCACTTGATCCGCACAGTATACTGTGTCGAAGCCTTCGTCCCTGACCCTTCCTCCTCGCTTTCCAGCACGGGCATTTCCGGTAAATCTGCTGTCAACGATAAAGTAAAGTTACCTTCGGCTAGTGGTCCAACTTCTTCTGTCATCGCTGGCTCAATGCAGGAAGGCAGCAGAAACAGCAGGGCTGAGATTAACAACAATACTCGTTTCATTTCTTCATTGCTTACTGTACCGGTATGGTTACACCTTCGGTACCAATAGTACTTTCAGGTTCAGTACTTAAGCTGACGCCGGCATTCGAATCATCTGAACCTAGTCGTATTTTTATCGTATTCAGGCAATTACGTTTGATCTGGATGGTTGTGGAACCCAAATTCTGGGTAATGCCGATACCGCGATTCCAAACGACAGATACCGTAAATTGTTCAGAATAGTCGTTCGAATACAACCACGCATCACGCGTTTTGGAAAAAGCATAGCATTTAGTATTACTCTCAAATGAAGAAGTGGTGATATTATTTGAGAAGAAAGTTCTGGTGCTATTTTTTATTGTTACATCTACATTACCATCTGTAACTCCAGAGAGTTCATACTTTAGTTGAAAAGTGACTCTTTTGAGATCAATATTCCAAACATCATTAGCACTACTCGCTGTAAAATCGCCAGCTTCTCCATAAAACAAATCAGTGCATTCTGGATAAGATGTGCCCCCAATCTCTCCTTTAGATAAGTTGCCAAAATACAGTCCTGTTCTACTCCCTGTTGTGGTTTGGCCTTCATTACTAGAAGTATAATACAAATACCGGCCAACCGAATTATACCAAAAACTATTAATATACATCCATTCACTATTAGCAGCTCCAGTGAGACGAAACGTACCTGCTGATGAATGGCCAGCATTCATAGCGTTTAGGGATGAATTAAAAACGCCGCTAAGACGTGCCTTCCCGTTTTTTATGAGACATGCAGTCACAGAGTAAAGATCTCCTCCTTGTTTTAGTAATAAACGCACATCCTCCAGTTTATCAAACACTCCACAAGCAAAATTCGAATTCCCCCTCTTTATTTGCAGAAATAACAGATCATTAGAAGAAAACACTTTTGTTATAGGCTCTTCGGAAGATGTTATCTCTCCTCCAAAACTAAAACGAATGGTACATTCATTTTCTTGAATATCTGTAAAATCATTTTGAATGCATCCACCAGCAAAAATGGCCACTAAAATCAATACAAAAAATAATCTTTTCATACAGATAAAGTTAACTAGGATTAACAATAATATCGATCAAACCATCAGAATTAATGCCGATGTTTATATCATTATCATCTCCCATGGGTTCTTCCGTTATAGTAAAGGATGAGCCAGAAAAATCAGGGCTTATATTGATAGTAACGGTTGTAATCACATTACGTTTAAATGTAATACTCCGGCTACTGCTAAGATTCCAAAGCGAGCCACCTCGATTGCTGGTGTAATTGATAGAAACTGTACCTGCGGAGGAGTAAGTTTCACCAGGGTGGTCTTCCTCATATTTCCAGCAAGTATAAGGGCCAGCAGAGAAGGAATAAATCTGTTCTGTACCCGGATCGTCTTGAATATAGGTTTGGTTAAAGAAATTGGCGCAAGTAACCTTCACACTACCTTCTTGTACGCCGTTTACGACAAATTTAGCCCCAAAAATTGTACGTTTCAGATAGATATCTACTGTTCCGTTGGGAACAGGGGTATATTGGTCTGTCTCTCCGTAGAAACGATTGATTTTGGCGTTTGTCGTTGCGTTCGAAGTGCTCGGAGAAGTATTCTCTTTCAAATGAACAGGGTCGTTTCCGATTCCCGATAAATACTTGTTGTTTTCGTTGATAATAAAGGTGTTGTTTAGAGGCGTTGAATTGGAAGCACTAGTTTGGAAAGGATAAGCATAGCCCGAATAACTATTTCCAAAAGCTTGGCCATAGTACAGGGTATTCTTAGCATCCTTGACCAAAGTGCAACAGAATTTGTACTTGTGGCCAGAGAGCAAAGTTATGGACATCGACGCCACGTTGTCAAATAGACCATACGCATATACATCGTTTGTCTTACCATCGCTTTCCTTGTCATAATAAACATTAATACCGTAAGCATCATTGGATGATGCCTTTGTCAATGGATCTTGCGTAACGTCTACATTGAAATCGCCTTTCAAATTGAGAGCGACCGTCACTTCTTGCCCCTGCAATTGGCTTTCCTTCATTTCTGAACAACTTGCTCCGAAAAGGGATAGTATCAATAACGGGAGTAGTAGAGATTTGTTTCTCATCCCAAAACTATTGCACCACGGACTCCGAGTGATGGATTAATAATTACACGAAAAAGTGTGGAGCCGATGCTTATTTATATGTAGGCTCTGGTAAGGCCCTTACGCGAATAAGCAATACTCTACCCCCATATGGATAACGGTCTGGAATACACCGAAATACCAATCCGGATGATGAGTGCTTGCTGTCCTCGCGTAGTGAAATTTACCAGATTTCCATACAAGGAGAAAGCATACACTTTCATCTATATGTCCGCCGGATCCAGGGACCCGACGAACAAATATACTCATTATCATTAATAATTCCTAAAAGAATACGTTTTTTATCAATCAAGCTGGGCATGACGTTCCAGGCTAGGCCAAGCTAAGACGATTGGCGTCAGGCTAGACAGGTATATTGATAAATCTTGTGCAATTTGAGCCAAAATCGGGCTTCTCCTCGTGATTAGGGTTTGCATCTTATTGGCGGCGAGATATACGGAAAAAACCTCCTGCAACATGAACGAAATCACTGCTTCATATATGTCGTAGAAAAGATTATTTCCGGATTTGACCCAGCCTTTTGCGCTGCAACGGACGCAACACATTGTCAGCCGTTTGTGAAAACTGATCCCCCTCGATTTGAGGAGGATCAGTTTCTGTAATCCGCTGTATTACTGATGCGTACATTGCAGCGAAAAAAGGAGGTTCGCGCATCGGGCCTAGCGGCTGAAATGCAGATAGACGGCCGTCGTGGCGACCAGGGCCGCCGTTTCTATGCGCAGGCGGCTGTCGCCCAGCGAGACCGGCTGCCAGCCTCGCTCCAGCGCCAGCGCCACTTCCGCCCGCGAAAAGTCTCCTTCGGGACCGATCATGATGGTTACCTTCGGTTTCGATGCCCGGTCTGCGCCGGCCTTCTGCCGCGCGTCGGCAAAGCCTGCCGCAGATAATGCCTCTTTGATGTCGATTTTGCCAGTGGCTTCATCGCAGTAACAAATCAGTTTGAGGCCGTCGTGGTCCTGCTGAAGGAATTCCGTTACAGTCAGGGCTTCGTCCAGTTGCGGGATCGCTCCTTTATGCGATTGCTTGGCGGCGGCCACCAGCAGGCGTTCGATGCGCTCGGGTTTGAAAATGCGACGCTCCGAGTAATCGCCGAAAAGCGGCGTAATGACATCGACCCCGATTTCGGTCGCTTTCTCGGCGAACCATTCAAAACGGTCGATGTTCTTGGGCGGGCAGACCGCCATCCGAAGCCAGTAGTCGTGGGTTCCGTAGTTCTCGACCCATTCGTCCACATCGAAAAGCACACCGCGTGGATCGTCATCTACAATAGTGCAGCGATACAACAGGCCGTGTCCGTCTACTACGTGAATGGTATCTCCGCGCCGATGGCGCAACACCCGGACGCAATGGCTTGACTCGTCGGCATCGAGTACCCGGCCACCGTCTGAGATGTCTTTTGAATAGAAGAGTTCCATCGGAAGACAAAGATACAAAAGATTCGGGCTTGACACGTTTTTTTGTATCTTTGTATGTTATGATACAAACGAAAACCCAACGCTATGTCGCCCTCGACGTGCTTCGGGGCATGACGGTGGCCGGGATGATCCTGGTCAACAATCCGGGAAGCTGGGCCCACATCTTCCCGCCACTCAAACACGCCCCCTGGGCCGGCTGCACGCCGACCGACCTGGTGTTTCCCTTCTTCCTTTTCTGCGTCGGCGTGGCCATGGCCTTCTCCTTCGCTAAGTACGGTGACGCCCTCAACAAGAAGAGCGCGTGGAAACTCGTCAAACGCGGCATTCTCATTTTCCTGGTAGGTACGCTCCTGAACCTGTTCCCCTTCTACCCCACCTCCCCGCACGACAGTTCATGGACCTTCGGCCAGAACTGGACGTACTGGATTCAGCACTACCGCATCTTCGGCGTACTGCAGCGCATTGCCATGTGCTACGTCCTGGGCGGCTTCCTGGCGCTGATCCTGAAGACGCCCAAGCGGATCCTCTGGGGCATCGCCGGGGTTACGTTCCTGCACTGGCTGATCCTCTACGTGTTTGGTTCGGAGCCGGGCTGGTCTACCCTGGAAGGAAACATTTCGGGCAAGATCGACATCGCGCTGGTCGGCGAGAATCACGTTTATCACGGCTACGGCACCGCGTTCGATCCGGAAGGGTTGCTGGGCGCACTGTCCGGTGCAGGTACGGTATTGCTGGGCTACTTCATCGGCCAGATGATCCGGCACACGGAAAACAAGACGGAAGCGGTGGCCAAACTCTATACCACGGCTGCCATCTGCCTGGCGCTGGGCTGCATCTGGAGCATCTGGCTTCCGATCAGTAAACCGCTGTGGACTGGCTCCTATGTGCTCTATGCAGGCGGCTGGGCGATCCTCTGTCTGGCGTTCTTTGTCTGGTTCATCGATGTCAAAGGAAAAGAAAAGGCCTTCACGCCTTTCAAGGCGATGGGCATGAATCCGCTCTTCGCTTTCGTGATGGCGGGTCTCATCGCCAAGATCTTCGGCCGGATGATCCACTGGACCACGGCCGACGGCAAGAGTACGAACTGCCTGAACTGGTTCTACCGCAACTGCTGTGTCAGTATCTTCGGCGACAACGAATACGCCTCGCTCATGTACGCCCTCTGCTACGTCGCCCTCTTCCTCGGCATGGCGATGCTCCTTTATCGCAAGAAGATCATCATCAAACTCTAAGCTTATGGCCTATATCGGGCTGATCTCCGACACGCATGGTTACTTTGACGAGCAACTTCGCCGGTTCCTCGAGCCGGTGGATGTGGTCTGGCATGCCGGAGATTTCGGCACAGGCGCCGTGATGCAGGAGATTGCCACGTTCAAACCGCTGGTCGGCGTGTACGGCAACTGCGACGGCTATGACGTGCGCGACTACCACCCGGTGATGCGCTTCTTCGAACAAGACGGCATGACCGTGCTGATGACCCACATCGGCGGCTACCCGGGCCGTTACGACTACCGGGCACTCCGCCTGATTGAAGCCTACCGGCCCCAAATCCTCGTCTGCGGACATTCCCATATTCTGAAAGTAGTCCACGACAAGCACTACGACATGATGGTACTCAACCCCGGCGCAGCCGGCCTCCAAGGTTTTCACCTCGTCCGCACCGCCCTCCGCTTCCGCATCGAAGACGGCAAACTGAAAGACATGGAAGTGGGCGAATGGCCCAAAAGCGTGTAGGTTCTTTATCGAGCGGCAACATAATGAAAGAGGGTAACTAACCGGCCCACAGGATTCTGCGAGGCCGGTTGTTTTTCACCTATCGGTCAAAGGTGACTGCGGATTATTCCGTGACAGCGCGGATGCCTCTGCAATTGAAAAAACACCGATCCGCATGTTTGTCAAAAGTGGAAACCCAAACCAGAAATTACCACCGGATATATATTCATCATCACTACAGTACCCTGCCGCCTGGAAGTAGAGCCTCGGTTGACTTCTATCCATGATTTACCTGTCTCTGCTCACGACGACTATCTTTCACTGCCTTCGGTGAGCGAATCTCCTTCTCCTGCTCACCACAGCCATCTCCTGCCTTCGGTGAGCGAATCGCCCTCTCCGGCACACGGCGACCTTCTTTCGGCGCCTCCGGTGAGTCAAACGACCATCTCTACTCACGGTGCCCCTCTTTCACACACATCGGTGTGTAAACCGGCCTCTCTTACTCACCATTCGGGATAGCGGCTCCCATCGAGTAGCAGGTTTTCCCCATCGAGCGGCCGATGGGGTTTTCCTCGTCCAGGCCTGGGAGCCCCTCCTCAGGCTCCTGCGGGCCTGGACGGGAGAAAACCCGCTCAAGCCACAACCTGCCAACCATCCCGATCACGCATGTCGGCCGCAACTGTCTATCAACGCGGTTATCCTTGACAGCTTGCTGGCAGGAGATAACCGCCCTCAGCTTCCGCCGTGTCACCCCGACCAAGTCACCGCTCCGCGAGCCCGTGGACATGACATTCTACTGCCTTCTGTCTTGCTCTTTTCGGGCTCGCACTGATCAATTTTGCCCGTTCCAAGCCGGATTATTCGCCGATATAGCTATGGCTGGCTGCCTTTTACCGGGCTTGGGCAGGTTTACGGAAAGCCCAAGCCCGTGGTCTCGTGGTCTGACCATCTTCAGGCAGGACATTAGTGGGCTCGTGAGTTGAGATGGCCGCAAGCCGATTGCCACGTTGTTTGGCTACCGTCATTTGATGCATCGCTGGGCTCACGGATTGTTTATTGTCGAATGCATCATCGGTGGAGTAGGGCGGTTATCTCCTGCCAGCCGCCGGGTCCCGTGGAGTCCGGGGGCCAGGCCCAGCGCTGCCAAGGATAACCGCGTAAGCTGTTAGTGGTTGTTTGCGGGGGTGATTTGCTGGTCAGACTATTCATGGCTGAGGCGGTTATCTCCCGTCTGTGCTGCAGGGAGCTCTTGAGGGGGCTCCCTGCGCCCAGACGAGGATAACCGTTCGGCCGAAAAGGGGTCTACAGGTCACGGTCCTGGGAGATGTCCATTAGTCGAGACCCGAGAAGGATCTATTATTCGAGACCAACGCGGACTGATGGCGTCCGAGATTCAGGCCGGGATCTGGAAATAGGACTATTAGTTGCAATCCTATCCTAAGAAGGGCTTGCCTTAATTGCCCGCCTTTTGAACATATAAGTGTGAGTTCTTGTAATCGTCTGCCGCGATTGTCAAAATAATGGCGTTGACTCTTTGTTGATTATAGAAGCTACCGCGGCAGGTCTGCGCGTAATAAGCAGACCTGCCGCGCCAATCACCGTTTCTGGCCATTGACGGGCCGATACACGCGGCAGACGATTACACACAAGTTAAGAAAGGCAGCTATCGTGTTTCCGCTGCTTCTGATTTGACCATTTAAGGTCATTGTTCTGACGCGAAGCGGATGATTCATCTGTCTTGCCCGTTTCTTGACAAGGATGCCGACGGCAACTACAAGTGGATAGAGTCATTGTAGCACACACCTTTTAGTGATTATCAGGATTATTTGTTTACTTTTTGTTCGTGCGTACAGACTCAAAGACGCATTTCCGGCGGGTAGAGCAGTATTCGGAATAAAATGATTACCTTTGTTCTATTGGAATCATCATAACAAAAACCGATATGAAAAAACTGCTTTTTCTCACGCTGACACTGCTGCTTATGGGTGGGGCGGCTTCGGCCCAGGAGCCGAACTACGCCCTGGCAGACCAGTTCTCCGCCAAGAAGGTGGGCAACATGGTTTTCAGCACCGCCATCCGTCCCAACTGGTTCAAGAATTCCGACAAGTTCTGGTACGAATGGAAGACCTCTGAAGGTACGGATTATTATATCGTCGACCCTGTCGCCAAGACCCAGACCAAGGCTTTTGACATGGAACGGCTCGCGATGGAAGTCTCCGCCATCGTCAAGGATCCGTTTGACGCCAAGCATCTGCCGCTCCGCAAGCTCGAACTGAAGGACGACAGCAAGTTCACCTTCGAAGTCCAGAGCACCGAGATGGTGGAAAAGAAAGACAAGAAAAAGAAAGACGACGACAAGGGCGACAAACCCAAGGGCAAGCCCCAGAAAGAGAAGAAAGTCTATCGCTTCGAGTACATCCTGGCAACCGGCAAACTGGTCGACGTTACCGAGAACGAAGAAAAGAAAGACTATCCGATGTGGGCCTGCATCTCGCCCGACGGTACCAAAGCCGTCTATTCCAAGGGCTATGACATTTATTGGATGACCATCGAAGATGTCAGGAAACTCATGGATGACGAGAAAGATTCCACCGTGGTGGACCACCGGCTTACCTGCGACGGTACGAAAGACTTCTATTGGGGCGGCAGCAATTACCGCGGCGCCGAAGTGAAGGATACCACCAAGCGTACCGCCAACTACGTGCTCTGGTCGCCCGACTCGAAGCATTTCGCCGTCACGAAATACGACATGTCCAAGGTGAAGGATCTCTGGGTCATCAACTCAGTGGCCCAGCCGCGACCGACCCTGCAGACCTACAAGTACCAGATGCCGGGCGAACCCGGCCCCGTGGACCATCTCTTCCTCTTCGACATGGCCGACGGAAGTTTCAAGGAGATCAACGTAGCTGCCTACAAGGACCAGGACACCGACGTCCTGCGCCGCACCATGAAGAACGCCGACCGCTATGACGACTGGCGCAAGAGCGTGTGGATGGGCGACAACGACGGCTTCTATATGATCCGCCGCAGCCGCGACCTCAAGCGTGCCGACCTGCTCCGCGTGAACGTAGCGGAAGACAGTGCCCGCACCGTCGTACACGAGACCCTCAACACCTATGTGGAAACCCGCAACCCGCGTTTTGTCAACGGCGGCAAGGATCTGATCTGGTGGAGCGAACGTAACGGCTGGGCCCAACTCTATCTCTATGGAGCCGATGGCACCCTGAAGCGCCAGATCACCGACGGAGCCTACCACGTGGAGAACGTGCTGGCCGTCGATGAGGCCGCCAAAGTCATCTATTTCCAGGCCATGGGCGTGGACAAGAATGAAAACCCTTACAATGGCCACGTCTATCGCATCGGCTTCGACGGAACCGGCATGAAACAGCTCGACGATCCTGGATTCAACTCCAACTCGATCAGTTTCAGCGATAATGCGAAGTTTTTCGTAAGCAACTTCTCGCGCGTCGACAGCACGCCGCAGAGCGCCCTCTACGACGGCACGGGCCGCAAGACTCCGCTGCAGGAAGCCGACCTGTCGCTGCTCTTCGCAGCTGGCTACCAGTTTCCGACCCCGTTCAAGGTGAAGGCAGCCGACGGCGTTACCGACCTCTACGGCTATATGTACAAACCGTTTGACTTTGACTCCACGAAGACCTACCCAATCATCGATTACGTATATCCCGGTCCGCAGGTCGAGGGTAACTCCGAGGCTTGGTCCAGAGGCTTCACCCGCACCGACCGCCTCGCCCAGATCGGCTTCATCGTAATCACCGTAGGTAACCGCGGCGGCCACCCGAACCGCTCGAAGTGGTACCACAACTTCGGTTACGGCAACCTCCGCGACTACGGTCTCGAAGACCAGAAATATGCCATCCAGCAGTTGGCCTCCCGTTACAAATTCATCGACATTGACCGCGTGGGTATCCACGGCCACAGCGGCGGCGGCTTCATGTCCACCGCAGCCATCCTCAAATATCCCGACTTCTTCAAGGCAGCCGTTTCCTGCGCCGGCAACCACGACAACAGCATCTACAATCGCTGGTGGAGCGAGCAGCACCACGGCATTCTCGAAGAGATCTCGGCCAGCGGCGACACCACGTTCAAGTATTCCATCGACAAGAACCAGGACATCGCCGGTAACCTCAAGGGTCACCTGATGCTCGTCACGGGCGACATCGACGACAACGTGAGTCCCAGCAACACCATCCGTGTGGTCAACGCCCTCATCCGCGCCAACAAGCGTTTTGAAATGCTCGTCCTTCCCGGCCAGCGGCACGGTTTCGGCGACATGAACGAGTACTTCTTCTGGCGTATGGCCGACTGGTACAGCGAATGGCTCCTCGGAACCTCCCACCGCGACCAGGTCGATATCCGGGAGTTGAACAATGACTGACAGCCGACAGCGTCCCGTCCAGGGGCGCTGTCTGTTTTCGGCACGATATTCGCCAAACCTATCGGTTGTATTTCTTTTCGTCACGACTATGAAAAAGTTTTTCCTTATCGCTATTATGATCAGTTTTCCTTTTTTCTGGTCCTGTGGTGCGCAGAACAACGAACGCAAGCGAATCGAATTGGATGAAACGCAACAGGTCTATGCGGAGGCCGGCAATGATTTCGCATTCCGTTTCCTGAAACAGATCGATGCGTGTGAATCCGGCGACTGGTTCGTGTCGCCGGTCAGTCTGCAGTATCTGCTCGGGCTGGTTCTGGACGGCTCCGAAGGCGCGACGGCCGATGAGATCTGCCGCACCCTCGGTTATCCGGCCGGCCAGGCGGAGGCGGTCGACGCCTACTGCCGCAAGATGCTCGCGGAACTTCCCCATCTCGACAAGAAGACCAAGCTGACGCTGGCCAACGCCATCTTCTTCAACGACAAGATGGAGATCAAGGTTCCCTACAAGAAGCGCGTGGAGAAATTTTACGACGCCGAGGTGGAGAGCCTCGACTTCTACCAGAAACAGGCGTCGCTGCGGACCATCAACGGCTGGTGCAACAGGCAGACGAACGGCCTGATTCCCGCGGTGCTGGACGATGTCACGCCCGATATGTTCGCCTATCTGCTCAATGCCCTTTATTTCAAGGGCACCTGGGCCGATCCGTTCAACAAGCGGTACACGCGGGAGCGGACTTTCACCCTGGAGTCGGGAAAACAAAAGGAGATTCCGATGATGGCGAAAGAACGGAAGTTCGGCTACAGTGAAGACAGTATCTGCCAGCGGGTCATCCTCCCCTACGGCAACGGTGCCTATTCCATGATCGTGCTGCTGCCGAAGAAGGGGCACACGGTCGCCGATGTGATTGCCGCGCTCAACGGAGAAAACTGGAAAGAAATCCGTACCCGCATGAGCTACAGCACACTCATCAACGTCTGGCTGCCGCCCTTCGAGTCGAAATACCACATCCAGCTCAACGACATCCTCTGCGATATGGGCATGCCGCGTTCGTTCGGCCCGGCAGCCCAGTTCAAGCCGATGTCGGACGACGCACTCTGGCTCAGTTTCGTCCAGCAGGATGCCGTCATCAAGGTCGATGAGGAAGGCACCGAAGCCGCCGCCATCACCAGCGCCGGCATGCTGGGCGCCACGGCCGTCCCGGAGCCGCCCA
>JAEEOM010000128.1 GCA_016284265.1 Bacteroidales bacterium
TTTTTTCTGAACACAAAGTTCGGCCTAGACCGGTCGAGAGGATGCAACTGTCGCGGCAAAAGTAGTTGATGCAGTCGTTGATGACCCGTTCTACCGATTACCGGGTCACCGTGACATTCGGATGCCGACGAGGAACATCCGACCGCGGAGAACGGTGACGGATGTGGTGGTGTGGTAGGTGGAGATGCTTTCCCGACGGTATTCGGTCGCGTTCAGCAGATTGCGGCACTCGGCGAAGAGCGTGGCGTTTTTCAGCGCCCAACTGGCGGAGACTTTGATCAGCGGTGTGTTGGAGACGGTCACGCCGGGAA
Source organism: Bacteroidales bacterium (assembly GCA_016284265.1). Lineage (GTDB taxonomy): Bacteria > Bacteroidota > Bacteroidia > Bacteroidales > UBA932 > Cacconaster. The sequence continues at coordinate 312 of JAEEOM010000128.1, forward strand.
TCTCATACCAGAGCCAATGGGTCGTAGCGTCCAGCGACAGCGTGTTGACAGGCTTCAGGCGCAGTGAGCCTTCGACTTGCGCCATCCGCGTCCGCCGCTGTGAGTCCCCGTTTACGTAGTTGATGTCGAATTTGCCGGAAACATCGGTCGAGAACCACCAAACGGGATTGCTCGTGAAATTCAGTTGCGTGTGCAGCTGGGAACTCCGGTAATCAAGCGGCACGCCCTGTAGATATTCCTGCATCCGGTTGTCCATCCAACTGCCCTGAAGCTCCACCACGAAGGCTTTAAGGCCGAAGTACTTTTTCAGGGAGCCGCTGACACTCCAGCCCGAGGTGGTCGTAGCCAGGGGCAGATAATACTGGTAGGAGAGCGTTTCCGTCCAGATGCTGGCGGAAGCCCGATTGCCGCCGCCTGCCGAATAAGAGCCCGACAGGGTGGCGAAAAACATCGTCGGCATATCACTCCAGCGAAGGGTGGCCTGGGTGTTCCAGCGTGCGCTGCGACGCAGACTGTCCGCCATGGACAGTGAACGCCAGGAGGTCATCACCGCCGCGTCCAATAAGGACTCCGTGTCTGAGCGGGTCAGCGCGTAGGAAGTCGATGCCGACAACTCGGTTTGCTGCGAGAGCTTCCAGCGAAGAGTAAAAGAGGGATTGACCGTGGGATAGAGCACATTGTCCCGGCCTTGCAGGATCAGATAATGCAGGGTGGCGGGCAGGGAGAGGGTAAGGTCGGCTTTTCCGATCGTCATTCGATTGGAAATCCGCGCTGAGGGCCGCAAGGCCAGTGCAGAAAGAGATCCTTCCGTCTTGACGCCGGCGAGCGGTTCCGGCAGCGGCAGGTTCCTGGCCTTGGCTTCCCGGCCGGTATAAGCCAAGGCCGCTGTTCCTGTCAGGCTGATGCGATGGCTTCCCCGGCTCCAGTTCTGCGCGGTGCGGACATCGGCCGAAAAGTCGTGGAAGAGCAAATGCTGGCCGTATTCCCGCCCCTCCGTCGTATAAACCGCTTCGTGCTGCCCGCTGCGGTACTGGCTGTCGCTGTTGATTTCGAGGGCCCGCCGTTCCGACGGCCTGCGCACTACCTTCAGGTTGTTTTCCAGTTTGAGCGTCGGCAGATCAAAATGCTCTGTATAAGGATGGCTGTTGCCGAGCATCTGGGCGTTGTTGGCCCGCAACTGCCCCGCGACAGTCAGTTCGTCGCTGACATAGTGCTGCGGCGCGTTGTCTTCGTAGGCGAGGGTGCCCGAGAAGTAGCCGTGCCGGTCGTCCATCTGGCGCGTTTCCCGGATGGCGAGCGAGGATCCGTCTGCAAAACGAATTTCGTCCAGGCTTTCGGATGCCTCGTTGTACCGCTCGCCTGCCACTTGTGTCACGAGCCTGAATTGTCGCGTCTCGCCCAGTTTCACCAGATGGTTGAAAGTGCCCAGCCCGGAAAGATTGTCGTACCAGTATTCCTTGGGTAACGGCAGGTAGCTGCGGCCGGGATTCAAGCGGGAGCGCATGTCAGCGTCCACTTCACCCGGCGTAATGAGATAGGCCCCGGGGCCGCGGCCCAGAATGGACTGGCGTTGCAACTCCTGGAGAATGTCGCCGCCGTCGTTGTTTCCTTTCACAAGGAACAGGCTCTGGCGCTTCTTGCCAAAATGGGTCAGCATGGCCCGCGCCTCGAAAAGCGGGAAGGGGGGCAAGCCGATCGCAGCATCCCCCGAAAACATCCAGGTGCTTCGGACACTCTCCTTCAGGATGATGTTGATGGCGCTGCGGTCACTCGGCGAAAGGTCCTGCAAGGCCTGGATGGGCTGGTGGTTCTGATAGACTTCCACCCGGGCGATGGCATCGGCCGACAGATTCTTGGTCACGGTGCCGTATTGCGCCCCCATCAGATCGAGCCCTTCCACATACAGCTTTCCTATGTATTTGCCGTTGTGTTGGATGCCGCCGGAGGCGGTGACCGTAATACCCGGAAGTTTTTCCAGCAGCTCGCCCATCGAGCGTTCCGTGCCGTCCTTGAATGCCCCGGCCGTATAGGCCAGCGTGTCGCCGCGTTCCTCTACGACACTTGCCGTCACTTGCGCCGCCCGCAGTTCGGCTCGTTTTTCCGTGAGCTCCACTACGATTCCATCCGTTTTTCCGGCCGTCAACGAAAGCGTTTCCGTAGCGAAACCCATCATCGACACCCGCAGTTGATGGAGCGTTACGCCCTCAGGTACTTTCAGGTTGAAATATCCCTCGCCGTCGCTGTAGACGTAGGACTTCTGCTGCTGGCCGGACAAGCCCAGGACAAAGGCGCCTACGACGGGTTCCTTCGTCTGTTTGTCGCGCACGACGCCCGTCACTGTGGTCTGGGCGAAGGCGGCAAACCAGCAGCCGGCAAGCAGAGCCGGCAACAGGCAAATGAAACGTTTCAACACGATTTATTTCCGGGTTTTCCAATATTCTGTCGGAATCATCGGAATATAGGGCGGTGCCTCGAGAGGAACCATTTTGCCCGTCTGGTCTTTGGTCATGATTTTCGCGCCCGGATTCGACATGTGGGCTGCAAAGGAAATGTCGCTGCGCATCTTCGTATGGACGGATTCCGCCTCAGGGAAATCGTATTCATAGACATTACGCGACCTGTTCGTGTGGCTTCTCAGCCAATTTGAGAGAAATACAGCCCGGTGGTTGTCGTTCAGCGGCTCAACGCCGGTCAGCTTGAAAAGGATATAATGGTCAGCATCCCGGGCTTCGACGATCAGCCCCGGCAGGCCCCAGAGCAGCCAGGGGCCTGCCTGTGAAGGGACATCTTCCGTAAACCAGGCCGTCCAGTCACGCCCGAGATAGTGCGCCGTCGCTTTCCGGCAGACATAGCCGGTGATCTCTTTCTCTTCGTCTGTCAGTTTCCAGGCGGGCATCTCCAGCACGCCGTTTCCGATAATGGTCTGAAAAAAACTGTAATACTGCGTGAAGGTTCCATCCGGATAATCCAGGGCTGTCATCCAGAGGAAAGCCTTGCTTGCGCGGGAAAGTTTCTCCGCGGCTTCGTTCTTCAGCATGGTCCCGTTCTCGTCGAAAGAGAGCGAGAACAAGGAATCGTACACGAATTCCCGCTCGTTATAGAATAGTGAACGCCCCTCACAGATGTCCAGAAGCATATCAGGATAGGTTTTATATCCTTTATCCGGATCGTCTTTTTTCTGGTGCGTGTAGGTGCAGCGGATGTTTTGTGCTCCGGCAGGTGTCGTACACAAAGGGAACGGCGCCAGCAGTGCCAGCGTAAGAATCAGGCAGAAAGGAAGATCATTTCTTATCATAGTGCATGGGGGTGATGTCAAAAAAACAAGTATAGATGATGGGCACCTTCTTCCCGTTGCGTTCCATCGGAATCCACTGCGGCGAAGCCTGCATGGCCCGCAGGATTTCAGTTTCCAGTCTTGGATGTGTCTTTCCCATCAGTTTTGGGTTTTGCAGATATCCGTTCTCGTCAACTTTGAAACTCAGGATGATTCGTCCTTCCAGACCCTTGTCGCGACACTCTTTCGGATACCGGACTTCCTGATGGAGCCACTGGGTGAATTCCACACCGCTATGAATCAGCAGGGGACGCGCGCGGTCGGCCAGCAACAGCGTTGTACCGCCCAGCAGCGGCAGGACCAGCAGGAGCAGGGCGCGCTGCCAGACCGGGGTCGCGGGCCTGCGCATCTGCCGGATGCGCAGTTTCAGCTGTGCGTGGTTGAAGCCATTGGCCTGCAGGAACTGCGACTCGCCGATGGCTTTGCGAATCAACAGTTTCTGATACTGTATGCCGTCGATGCCCTGCTGCAGCACGGAATGATCGGCTTCGTACTCGTGCAGCAGCTTGAGTTCCCCCTGGCAGATCCAGACCAGCGGATTGAACCATTGAAAGATATTGAGGAAGCTGAAAAACAGCAGGTCCCAGGAATGTCCGCAGCGGACGTGCGCCAATTCGTGCGTCAGAATGTCCGGCAGGTTTTCATAATCGCTGCGACTCATCAGGATGTTGTGCATCCAGCTGAACGACGGGATATCGCCGTCCAGCAGATAGAGCCGGCAGCCATCGTGCAACTCGTACGGAGTCCGGCGAAGCAGCCGGAACATCCGCAGATAAGACCTCGCTTCTGCGGCCAGTACCGAGACTGCTCCGGCGACATAGAGCAGAAGCACGACCCTTGTTCTGGAGGCTTTCGGTACGCCGGTACTGGCAATCGCTTCGCCGTTGCCGGTTCCGGCCGATGTCGACAGCCGGTCGGCCAGCTCGGAATAGAGTGTCGGCCCGTTTATCTCGATATGCAGGAGCGGAAGCAGCAGGCAGACGACCGTGCCGCCCAGCAAGACGAACCGGTTGAACCGGAATGCACCGCTGCGGCGCAACACCAACAGGAAAAAGGTTAGGAAGACGAGCAAGTAAAGCGCGCCACGCAGTAGGTATGTGAGGAATCCTGCCATTATCCTTCACGCTCGATTTCGGCAATCAATGCTTTGAGTTCCGCCAGGTCCATCTTTTCTTCCTTCACGAAGCGGGAGACCATCCTGGCATAAGAACTGTCATAGAACTTCTGAACCAACAGGTCGACGGCCTGGCCGGCAAAGTCGCTTTCCGGCACGAGCGCATGGTAGCGATAGGCATTTGCGAACTTCTCCCGTGCGACATAGCCTTTCTCTTCGAGAAAACCCAACTGCGTGGCCAGGGTATTGTGGTGCGGTTTGGGATCCGGGTAGTATTTCGCGATGTCCTGGATGAACAGGTCGCCATGCGCCCATAAGATGCGCATGATTTCTTCTTCTTTATTCGTCAGTTTCCTCATGCTGGATAGTGTGTTTCTGTTTCCGGGAATAAAATTACGGTTAATTTCTCATATCTCCTAATTTTTTAGTAGTTTTCCCGGATGCCAAGTAATCTGCAAAAAGCGGCCTGCCTTTCGTGGTCCTGTCCCCGGAACGGTTTTTGCTGTATTCGGAAAGGTTAATCGTTACTTCAATTAAAGAACAAAAGGATCGGTAATATGAAACAGTTCCTGCCCATATTCGTCTGCGCCCTTGTATTATGCGGGTGTGCCACTTCGAGATACTCTTCTGTCAATCGGGTTGCTTCCATCGAAGGTTACAGGTTTTTCTATGTGCTTGGAACGAATGAAGTGGTGTCCATAGACACAAGCGTCGGACTTGCGGATGAGTTCGGGAATGCGAGCGCAAGTACTTATATCAATGCATTCAATCCGTCTGATGTGATTGTCGGGTACCTGATGAAGAAAGGCTACATTCGTGCGCCCAAATTGGACAGAGAGCAAGCCCATAAAACACTTCTTGTCTCGTATGGGGAAAGCGGCCGCCACTGGGGGAATATTGCCGAAGTGACCATTCAGTTCATTGATGCCTCAACGCATGAATTGATCGCCAGCACGACTGCCGCCTCAGGAGGGATAAAAAGTGATTCCGACAAGCTACGAGATGCCATCTTGAAAAGTCTGCAGAACTTGTTTGAATGATGGTTAATCGAGCGCTTCTTCCGCTTTGCAGCCGCTTTGGGCGCCGGATGACAAGTCT
>JAEEOM010000129.1 GCA_016284265.1 Bacteroidales bacterium
CGGTGTCATTCTGCAGAAACAAGTCAAATAGGAAAGCCATGCCCGAGAATGAAAAATCTTTCAAGCCGCTCGACCCGCTGCTCCATTCGGAACTTCGCCTGGCGGTGATGTCGATCCTCATCGGCGCGGACAGTGCAGACTTCGTCTACCTGAAAGCGGAGACAGGTGCGACATCGGGCAACCTGAGCGTCCAGCTCGACAAGTTGCAGCAGGCAGGCTACATCGAAGTGACCAAGGGGTTCAAGGGAAAGGTGCCGCAGACGGTCTGTCGCATCACCGAGCACGGGCGAGACGCCTTCGCCGCCTATGTCGAGGCGCTCCGCAGCTACATTTCGGCGGGCAATCGCTGAAAACACGAAAAAAAATTTGGGAGTGTAAAAAAAGTTCGTACCTTTGCATTCCCAAACCAAGCGGAAATAGCTCAGTTGGTAGAGCACGACCTTGCCAAGGTCGGGGTCGCGAGTTCGAGTCTCGTTTTCCGCTCCAAACAAATCGGCAGCTTCGGCTGCCGATTTTGTTTTAGCGGGAGACTCGAACGAAGCGACCCCAGCCCCCCGAGGGGGCAGCCGCTGGAAGCGGCGGGGGGTAATATACAAATCGCGAGCTGCCCGCGCTTGCGCGGGCTCGAGTCTCGTTTTCCGCTCCAAACGCCTCGCAGAATTGCGGGGCTTTTTTGTTTGTGGGCTGGAGCCGGGACCGGCGGAGTCAGCGATGGCTGTCCGCTATGTCAGAGGGAATCGGTGACTTTCTTGTAGGGAGCGATCATTCCCTCACTTATTCTTCCACCCATCTTACGCTTCAGTTTGGGATTGTTCATCATTCCTCCCACGAGGTACAGCATCCAGGAGGTTAACCACTTCTTCTGGGGGAAATCGTACTGGCCATGGCTCTTGAAGAACTTGTGGTCGGCGCGCATCAAACCGCGCATCATGTAGATGAGGTCCCGGAAGATTTTCATGCCGCCGACACCGAGGAAGTTCTGGGGTGGGGTGTACTGTCTTTCCATGGCATAGGCTACCGTTGCTGCGAGCGTGTCGATGTCCTTGTCCACGTCGCCTTCGTCCGATGCGATACCGGCCAGGAAGTTACCGCCCACCTGGGCCCTGGCTTCCAGCAGGAGACGAAGATTCTCTTCCACTGAGTAGTCGCCGGCGACGAGATAACCGAACGGGGTCCCCATGGTGACCGTACGGTGACCGTTGCAGAACTGCCGGTCGTCATACAACTTGAAACGGCCGCCCATCGAATGGTCCTTGATTCGGAAAGCATAGAGAATGGCGTCGTGCTTGTGGATGGTCCCCCGGAGGAAATCGTCGAAACCGTCCTTATACACGCATTTGCCCGTGGCGGCACAGTTGAAACAACTCAGGCATCCGCCTTGGAACGGGAAATCTTCGATGTTGATGACATCGCACCCGTAAGGAAAAACTGCGATAAAACGGTCTATCATTGCCTTCAGCCCGGCATCGTCCGGCAGTAGGTCCGTAACGATGACGGCCTTTTTCCCATCGTCATGCCTGACTGCCTGCGGGACGGTCGCCAGATGTCGGATGCCTTTTCCTTCGATGATACGAGGCTTCTTGAACTCACTCCTGGAGAGTTTCCATAGCGTGAATTCGAACCAGTCCACGGCTTGCTTCCGCCCTTTTTCGGAGAGGATGTCGTCCATGTCGGCAGACAGTCCGTCCAGGAAAGAGAGGCCCATGTCGGCGCAGTTGTCCTCTATGAACCGATGGGCCGTGATATCATAAAAATGCTTGGAGGTGGTCACCTGGGTGGCGGCCTTGCCAGAAAGGTCAAGACCGGATCCTTTCATCAACTCCAGAAAGCGATGGAGCTGGCTCGGAACGAGGAAGGTATAAACGGGATAGCAGAATACGATGAGGTCCGCCTCCCGGAGGGCTTCCAGAGCGGGGGAAAAGTCCTTCTCCAGCGGCTTGATCCTCTGCCCGGCATCCAGATAATCGAACTTGTAACCGGGAAACTTCTTTTCCAGAAAGAGGCAAGTATGCAGCGTTATGGAATTCTTACCCTTGGGGCTGCCGTTGATGACAAGTATATCCATAGTTTCTGAGGTTGGGTCAATCGTTTTTCTTGAAATCTTTGGAATCGGTCGGCGGCGGACCGTCAGGCGTTCCGGTACTCGGAAGGGGTGAGGCCGGTATGGGCCTTGAAGAACTTGAAAAAGACGGACTGGTTGGGGAAATGGAGCTTATAGACGATTTCCTTGATGGCTAAGTCGGTGTATTTCAGGAGATTCTTCGCCTCGAGAATAACGAACTCGTCAATCCAGTCGGGCGCGGAGCGTCCGGAGGCCTGCTTGATGAGTTTGGACAGATATTTCGGGGTCAGGCACAGTTTGTCCGCATAGAAGGCCATGCCTCGCTCGGAGCAGTGGTGTTCGTTGACCAGGGCGATGAAACGTTCGAAGATCTGGTTCAGCCGGGCGGAGCGTTGGGAATCGGAATCCTTCCGGGCTTCGTCCACCTGATGAGCCCAGACATCGGTGGACAGATAGGTTAGGGAAGTCAGGAGAGAGCCGATGATTTCCTTTTTATTCGTGAAGGGGGCGCCGACGATTTTCCGGGCCAGATTGAAGTAGTCGTTGGCCAGAGACATCTGGAATTCGTCCAGGGTGATGCACGGATTGTCCAGCAGGCGCATACTGTCCTGGAAGACTTTCAGCAAGTCGAACCGGATGCCGGACATGAAATCCTTGGAAATCAAGACGAAAATCATCTCCATGTCACCGATCCGTTCCTGATCGTATTGGGACACTTTGACTATGTTCCCTGGAATTTGGATGATGAGGGATTTCTCCCGTACTTCATAAGAATTGAGGTTCACGTCCACCGTGAAATGCCCCTTTTTCAAATAGAAAATCATGAATCCATCGAAGCGGACGGGATATTGGAGCATCCGCAGGATGGCTTCGCTCTTTTCCACGCGCTTTCCGCTCACTTCGCCGATGACTAAGTCGTCGCCGATGCTCATTTCTTCGATGACAGGGGCAAGGGCCTTGATCCGCTTGAGGTCGATGGTATGGGGTGCTTCGGCCATGATTGATCTTTTTTTCGCTTTTTGCAAAGATAAGGAATTTCTTTGAGTACTTGCAAATAATCGCATAATTCGACCAAAAGATAAAATATGGTGGCTATTTTATACACAAAATGGCGCTAAATGGAAGTATCTTTGCGCCCGATTTCGACGAAATGAAAATGACCGATAAATATCAAAAGGTATAAATATGAAAAAAGAAATCCTCATACTTGCCCTGCTCCTGACGGTCCTTCCCCTGACCGCCCAGCCGCAGCGCCTCACGCTGGATGACTGCCGTGAAATGGCTCTCAAGGCCGACAAGGATCTCCAGCAGGCCCGCACCAGAATCGAAATGGCCGGCTATGACCGGAAAATCGCCCTGGCGAACTATTTCCCCACTGTCAGCGCCAAGGGCGCCTATCTGTATAACAACCGGGACATCGCCCTTGTCGATGAATACCAGTCTTCGATGCTCCAGAGCGCAGGCTCGATCATGCAGGGCGTCATGGAGGGTGCGGCCGCTTCCATGGAGGAACAGATCTCCGGGGCCATGTCGCAGGCCATGACCGGTACGATGACCCAACTCATGACGGCCATCCAGACCAATCCGGCGCTGGC
>JAEEOM010000130.1 GCA_016284265.1 Bacteroidales bacterium
GCGCCGATGAGGATCGACATCACCGCCAGGCGAAGTTCCGAATGGAGCAGCGGGTCGAGCGGCTTGAAAGATTTTTCATTCTCGGGCATGGCTTTCCTATTTGACTTGTTTCTGCAGAATGACACCGGGAACGATCAGGGCGAAAAAGCCAAGAATCGCAAAGGTCAGGATACGTACGGGAGAGCCGTCGGGCATCACCATCAGGAAGAGGGCGGAAAGGGCAGTAGCTACAACTGAAGAGACCGTAATGGGCTTGAACTTGAGCACAGCGCCCGAAAGCGTTCCGCAGAGGCCCATCATCAGCAGGATGACCAAGGTCAGATCGACCCGCAGCGGACCTTCAATGCCGACAGCACAACGGACTCCCCAAGCTGCCCAAACCAAGGCAAAGAAGCCGGTGGAGAAGATGCCGAACCACATCCAGATCTTGCCAAGCGTGCGGCTGATTTCCGAGTCAGGCACCTTCTCACTGTTACGCGTCATGCTACGCATGCAGACAGCGCCAATCGCCGACATGGCAAACCAGAAGAAGTTCCAGGCCGGACTGCCGGTAAGAGACCAAAGGATATAGATGATCACAGCGGTGAGAGCCACCAACGAACCCCAGAGGATAAGCGGTTTGCCAGAATTCTTCGCAATCGTGCGACGACTGCGTTCAATTGTCTCCGCAATCAGACGGAGGCTGTTTTCTGCCGAAAAGTTGTTTTCCATTTTAGTTTCTTTTTAAGACGTTAAACAATAAAAAGAATGGCCATTCGGATTCGCCCCCGCTCCGTTGCGCACCGGTTCAGCTTTGAATCACAGTGCAAATATAAATCAGTTTATTTTATAAACCAAATTATTTTGCAAATTTTTTCAAAAATTTTTCTCTGCCACTACGATACCTAATATATTACAAGGACGAAAGCCCTGTCGGGAAGGAGCAATTCCGGAGCGAATTGGTGAAAAAGGGACGTGGGTGGGCGCGTGCAGGGAGCGGTGGCCGTAGAGATTCAGTCCCTGCGGCCCGGATAAGGAGGAGTTCGCCGTCAAGCGACCTGTGCCGCTCCCTTTTTCGCAAGCCTGAGCGGAAGAATTGTTCCTTCCCGACCGGGCTTCCCACATTCTGATTCGTTGGACGCTCAGTCCATCATTCATCCATCTCATGGATCGAGCGTCCGGAAAAAGGGCTCTTCGATGGCATTCTTGGACGCTCAATCCACGAGACGGCGCATCCATTGACCGAGCGTCCAGTCTAGCGGCGCAAAACGCTTCTGCGAGCCGTCACCATCACGACAGGGCTTCCCACCATAGTTAGGGCAAACGAAAATCACAGAGCGCCTGAATCGACGAAATAGGGCACGAGACGGCTATCGCCGCGCTCCATGGGGCCATTTGGCCCCGCAGCGCGCGAGAATGGGCCAAAGAGAGGCCTGAGAACGGGTAGACCGCGCTCCGTGATTATCGGGTAAGTCAGAGAAGCCGTCAGCTGACTGTGCGTCGGCTGACTGCGCAGCGGTTGGCTGACAGATGGCGAATGACAGACTTGGAGCGTGACAGACTTGGGCTTCGGCGGGCAAGGTCTCATTTCGGATGGCAGACCTTGCCCACGCAATCTGCCCCAGACGGCTATGGGAGGCCATTTACCCGGGCAAGGTGTCGGGCCTCAAATGAGACCTTGCCCGTTTTGCCCCGGAACCTTGCCCGTTTCGTCAGGGGACCTTGCCCGCCACAAAGGGGCCGCAGTGCGGGCAATGGCAGCACTTGACCGGAAAGGACGAAAGGCTAGACCGCCGTCTCGAACTGGCGGAGGAAACGGATGTCGTTTTCGAAGTAGTTGCGTAGGTCCTTGACCTGCCACTTGAGCATGGCGATGCGCTCGATGCCCATACCGAAAGCGAAACCGCTGTAGACCTCGGGGTCGATGCCGGAGGCACGGAGGACGTTGGGGTCAACCATGCCGCAGCCGAGAATCTCGAGCCAGCCGGTACCCTTACAGATGTTGCAGCCTTTACCCTTGCAGATGTTGCAGCTTACGTCGACCTCTGCGCTGGGCTCTGTGAAGGGGAAGTAGGACGGGCGCATGCGGATCTGGGTGTCGGCGCCGAACATCTCCTGGGCAAAGAGCAGGATGGCCTGCTTCATATCGGCGAACGAGACGTTCTTGTCGATATAGAGGCCTTCCACCTGGTGGAAGATGCAGTGGGCGCGGGCCGAAATGGCCTCATTGCGGAAAACGCGGCCAGGGCAGATGACGCGGATGGGCGGACGCATCCGCTCCATGGTACGGACCTGTACAGAGGATGTGTGGGTGCGAAGCAGAATGGGGTTGTCACCGCCCGGTTGGACGAAGAAGGTGTCCTGCATATCGCGGGCGGGATGCTCCGGCGGGAAGTTCAACGCGCTGAACACATGCCAGTCATCTTCAATTTCGGGTCCTTCGGCCACAGAATAACCGAATTTGCTGAAGATCGAGATGATTTCCTCGCGGGTCACCGAGATCGGATGACGGGCGCCCAGTTCCATCCGGTCGCCGGGTTTGGTCAGATCGAAGGAAGCGGCGGCGGGGCCAGCCATCTCGGCCAATGCCGTGCGCAACTCTTCGATTTTCGCCGTAGCGGCATTCTTCAGGGCGTTGAGCCGCTGGCCGAATTCACGTTTCTGCTCTTTGTCAACCGTCCGGAACTCCTCGAACAACTGGGTGATCTCCCCTTTCTTGCCGAGCCACTTCACGCGCAGCTCTTCGATTTCCTGTTCCTTGGCCGCCCTCAGCTCCTGAATGGAGGCCAGCATCTGTTCAATCTTCTCGTTGGATATAGCCATATCGCTTCACTTTTAGTGCGCAAAAATAATAAAACTCCGCTACCGTTCTTACCATTCTACTGCTTTTCGTGCCAGGGGCATCGTCATGCAGCGGGCTCCGCCGCCGCCGCGCGGCAGTTCCGAACCTTGGATGGTAACGCAGCACTTCGCGTAGTCTTCAAGCTTCTTCTTGCCGGACATCACGTCACGGGCGGCCAGCACTTCGAAGCCATGGCGGTCCATCTCCTGGAGCGTGGCTTCGTTGCGGGCGTAGCAAAGCACCTTGCCTGGGGCGAAGGCGAACATGTTGGAACCGCTGTGCCACTGTTCGCGTTCCTGCACCCAGCTGTCGGTCGATCCACCGCAGCTCACGGGCTCAAGGTCGAGCCCCAGGCTGCGCAGTGCGGGCAGCAGGCCGCTGACGCCGCGGATGCGGCTCACGCGGCCGTCTTCCAGCGTGATGTGGACGGTCCGGTAGGAACGGTCGCGCAGGATGAGCGGTTCGAAAGCCAGGCATTTGTCGCGGTCAAGCATCGTGAAGACCATGTCAAGATGGATGAATGATTCGGGCGACGAAGGCAGCTGCTGGACGAGGATGTGCTTCTTTCCTTCGGGGCACAGTTCGCAGAAACGCCGGGCCAGGGCGTCGATGCCAGCGGCGCTGGTGCGCATGCCGTTTCCGATGACAAGGATGTCATCGCGGACGATCTGCACGTCGCCGCCTTCAATGAAGAGTTTGCCCTGTGCGGGTACGTCGTTCTGCAGGTCGATGGTCCCGCACTCGAAGGCACCGCTGTTGCGGTAGATGGCGTCCATGATCATGGCTTCGCGGGCGCGGACCTGGTTGGCCATCCGGCAGATCAGGGCGTTGTTTCCAATCGTGACGGAAGAGTCGCGGGTGAAATAGAAATTATACAGCGGGAACAGCGAATAATAGTCTTCGTTCAGGAAGGCGGTCAAGGTATCGATCCGGGCAGGAAGACCTTCAATCAGCGCTTTGACCAGCTGCGGCGTGGACATGGCCATGAGCGTATCGAAGCAGCCGCCGGCCTTTTCGGCGATACAGATTTTCGTTATGAGCTCCTGCCGGGCGGCGGGCTGGTCCAGCACTTTGGCCAAGAGGTCGCGGACCTGGTAGATGCGGGCAACTTTCGCGAGCACGCCTTCAATCTGCTCGTATTCTTTCTGGGCGATGGAGAGGTTCAAAATATCGCTGTACAGGGCGCGCTGTGCCATCCGCGGGGTCATGTTCTCCACTTCGGGCCCCGGGGTATGAAGCAGAACGGCGTCCAGTTTGCCGATTTCGGACTGGACGTCGATCCTGAGTTTCTGATTCTTTGTATTTTTCATTACAGATATCTATCGATCTTGTCTTTCATGGTCAAATCAGTGACGACATCCTTGACGGTCTTGTCGTCGCGGTGGCAGACCAGCAGGACGTCGGCCATGTCGATCACCATGAGGTCCTCGACGCCGCGGACAACCACCAGTTTTTTCGGTTCGTCGCACATGACGATCGAATTGCGCACATCGTCGACCATCGGCACACCGCCATGGAGGACGGTGCCGTCGGGGCCCTTGTTTACGCGTTCGTACACCGACTCCCAGGTTCCCAGGTCGCTCCACTCGAAATCAGAGAGGAAGACCCAGGCTTTCTGTGTTTTCTCCATCACGCCGTAATCGATCGAGATGGCAGGGCAGTCACCGTAAACACGCTGGATAAACTCCTTCTCCGCCGGTGTGTAATAAACTTCCTCACCACCGCGGAAAAGCGTTGTCACCTCGGGCAGGCAACGCTCCATTTCGGCTTTGATGGCCTTCAGGCTCCAGATGAACATACCCGAATTCCAGAAGAACTCGCCGGTATCGAGGAAAACTTTGGCCAGATCGGCATTGGGCTTCTCGGTAAAGGTCTTCACCTGGTAGGATTGATGCCGGCCGACCTGTTTGGAGACCGCCTTGTTGATCTGGATATAGCCGTAGTTGGTTTCGGGCCGCGTGGGATCGATGCCGATGGTGAAAAGGCGGTCGCTCTCCGAAGCCGTTTCCAGGGCCGTGACAATGGTGTCGCGGAACGACTCCTCGCCGATGATCAGATGGTCGGACGGTGCCACAACCACCGTAGCATCGGGATTCTTCTTATACAGTTTGTAGGTAGCATACGCCACGCAGGGGGCAGTATTGCGTTTGTAGGGCTCCAGCAGGATGTTTTCTTCCGGAACCTGCGGCAGTTGTTCGTGGACCAGGTCGGCATAGCGTTCCGCCGTGACAATCAGAATGTTCTCGGGCGGAACGATGGCCGCGTAGCGGTCGAAGGTCATCTGCAGGAAAGTCCGGCCGATGCCCAGGATGTCGATGAACTGCTTGGGACGGGCCTGGCGGCTGACCGGCCAGAAACGGCTGCCGATGCCGCCCGCCATGATGATGCAGTAATGATTATGATTCATATCGTATGTCTGTAACTATCGTTTCCAAATCGGATAAAAGGCTTCGGGAATGTATTCCACTTCGGTACGCTCCCCGTCGAAAACAACGGAAACCACGTCGAACTGTACCTCCTTCCGCACCTGCCGCGCTGCTATGTAGTGGTTGGCCGCCGCAACCAGCCGTCCCTGTTTGACCGCATCGACCTTCTCGTACGGCCGGATCTGCAAAGGAGCCGTCATCGTCTTGACCTCCACGATGTGTACGCGCGCTGCGCTCTCCACCACCAGGTCCAGTTCCTTGTGACTCGACCGCCAATTGCGGTCCAACAAGCGGAACCCGTGCGCCTGTAGCCAGGCAAGTGCCACATCCTCCCCCCTTCTTCCCGTCTCGCTATTTTTCAAAACACACCTTTTTTCCTGTTCAAAGTTTACAAAGATAAGAAAAAAACGGCACTTCTGTGCAAACTTGTCAGGAAGGCCCAAAATGGATCTGATTTGTTTGCATAGTTTGCATAATTATTTATATCTTTGCCGCATAATTGAATTTTTATACGGAAAAGTTGAATAATATATGAATAATCGTCTTGAACACATCGTGCAACTCATCCGAACGAAAAAGGTACGGAGCCAGGAGGAACTGGCCGGACTGCTGGCCGAAAAAGGCATCCGGACCACCCAGGCCACACTCTCGCGCGATCTCAAGAAACTGCAGATATTCAAGCAAGCGGACGCGATGGGCGTACCCTATTATGTCCTTCCCGGGCAGTTACGCCCGACGCAGGGCAGCCTGCTTTCCGGCAGCCGGGCCGGTGAAAGCATCGTCAGCATCGACTTTTCCGGGCAGTTGGGCGTTATCAGGACGTTGCCCGGCTGCGCCAACATGGTGGGTGCCCTGGTAGACGAACACAGCCACCCGACACTGATGGGCACGATTGCCGGCGACGACACGCTGCTGTTGATCCTGCGCCAAAACGGCTCTCCTGCCGAAACACTCGCCTTCCTGGAAGGATTCCTTCCGCATGTGAAAGACCGACTGGTCCCTAATACCGACATAAAATGAACATAACCGTACAAGTGGCTGACAAGAGCCACCTCCCTTACGCGGAGTCCGTGTGCCACGAACTCTACCTTTCTTCGTTGGGCGACAAAATCGGCATCGCCCAGCGGACCCCGGAGTACATCCGGGACAAAATCCTCTCCGGCAAGGCTGTCATCGCCCTGACCGACGACGGGGAATTCGCCGGCTTTTCCTACATCGAATCGTGGGGCGGAAAGAGTTTCGTGGCCAACTCCGGCCTCATCGTCCCCGAGAAATTCCGAGCCATGGGCATCGCCCGCCGCATCAAGGAACAGACCTTCATCCTCTCACGGAAACTCTTTCCGAACGCCAAGATTTTCTCGATGACCACTTCGGCCGCCGTCATGAAGATGAACTACGAATTCGGTTTCCGCCCGGTAACCTACGACGACCTGACCGACGACGTCGAGTTCTGGAAGGGATGCGAGGGCTGCCGCAATTTCTCCGTCCTGCAGGAGCAGAAAAACCGCGTCTGCATTTGTACGGGTCTGCTGTACGATCCGAAGGAACATCTGGAGATCCATCATCCCACGGAAAAGAAAAAAGTGGTGGTGGCTTTCAGCGGCGGGCTCGACACTTCGTATGCCGTGATGCACCTGGCCCACGAAACGGATTATGAGGTCCACGCGGTGTGTGCCGATACGGGCGGCTTCAGCGCTGACCAGCTGAAGACCAACGAGGCAAACGCCTACAAGCTGGGCGCCACACAATTCGCCGTGATCGACATTACGCAGGAGTATTACGAAAAGAGCTTGAAGTACATGGTGTACGGAAACGTGCTGCGCAACGGAACCTATCCGATTTCCGTATCGTCGGAACGGTTGTTCCAGGCCATGGCCGTAGCCCGGTATGCGAAGCAGATCGGAGCCAGCGCCATCGCCCACGGCTCGACCGGTGCCGGCAACGACCAGGTGCGTTTCGACATGGTGTTCCAGGTGATGTGCCCCGGTGTGGAGATCATCACCCTCACGCGAGACGGTAACCTGTCGCGGCAGGAGGAGGTGGATTACCTCAACGCCCATGGTTTCGATGCAGATTTCGCCAAACTGAAATACTCTTACAACGTCGGCCTCTGGGGCACGTCGATTTGCGGCGGCGAGATCCTCGACTCAAAGCAGGGATTGCCTGAATCGGCCTACCTGAAGCAGGTGACCAAGACTGGTACGGAGATACTTTCGCTCGGTTTCACGCAAGGGGAACTCAGCAGCGTAAACGGCACGGCGTACGAAGACAAGGTCGCGGCCATCCAGGCTGTCGAGAAAATCGGTGCTGCCTGGGGTGTCGGCCGTGACATGCACGTGGGCGACACGATCATCGGCATCAAAGGCCGCGTGGGCTTCGAAGCCGCCGCCCCGATGCTGATCATCGGAGCGCACAAGTTTCTCGAGAAGTTCACGCTCTCGAAATGGCAGCAATACTGGAAAGACCAAGTTGCCACCTGGTACGGGATGTTCCTCCACGAGAGCCAGTACCTGGAACCCGTGATGCGCGACATCGAAGCGATGCTCGAAAGCAGCCAGCGCAATGTCACCGGGACGGTGACACTGGAACTACGGCCTTGCGGCTTCTCGACCGTCGGCGTAGATTCACCCTGCGACCTGGTCAATTCAAAACTCGGCGCCTACGGCGAGACCCAGCGCGGCTGGACAGCGGAAGAAGCCAAAGGCTTCATCCGGCTGCTGTCGAATCCGCTGCGCGTTTACTACGGCAATCACCCTGAAGAACTTCCTTTCGATGTGTAACGACGACTGTATCGACCTGCTGCGGAAACTGGTCCACGCACCGTCTCCCTCCTTCAACGAAGAGGCTGCAGCCGCCTGGGTAAGCTGGTGGTTCGCCCAGAACAACCTGCCTTGCTGCAATCTGCAGGGAAACATCGTGGCGGCCGCTTCCTCGCCTGACCCCGCGAAAAAGACACTGGCCCTGATCGCCCATCTCGACACCGTGGCGCCTGCCGGTGGCTACACCTGTGACCCGTACGACCCTGGAACAGATCCGGAAATTGTCCGGGGCCTCGGGTCGAACGATGACGGCGGAAGCGTTGTCGCGATGATGGCCGTCCTGCGCCATTTCTTCGACAAGCGCCTCCCGATCAATCTTTTGTTATTGCTCGTCCGGGAAGAAGAGTGTTCCGGCCCCGACGGTGTCCGATGGCTCTTCGGACCAGAAGGGCCTTTCGCCCAGCCGGCCGGCTCTCCCGGCTGGTTCCCGACGCCCGACTGGGCCATCGTCGGTGAACCCACCGGTCTGCGAGCTGCGACCAGCGAACGTGGCCTGCTGGTTCTTGATGGCGAAGCCATCGGCGAAAGCGGCCATGCGGCCCGTTGCGACGGCGTCAACGCGCTCTACCTTGCCCTCGATGACATCATCCGGCTGCGCAGCCATCGATTCACACGCATTTCGCCCGAAATGGGCGAAGTCCGCCTCAATGTCACCCAGATTCTGTCGGGAACCGCCCACAACGTGATTCCCGACCGTTGCCGTTTCGTGGTGGACATCCGGCCCAACGAGCTTTACACGCCTCAGGAGATCCTCGACGAACTGCAGGCCATCTGCCAGAGCCGGCTCAGCGCCCGCAACCTGCTGCACCGTGCCTCGGCCACGGCCATCGATTCACCGCTGCGCAAAACCGCGGCCGCGCTCGGCCTCGAAACCTTCTCCTCGCCCACCTCATCCGACTGGATGCAACTCCCCTGCGACGCTATCAAGCTGGGGCCGGGTGACTCCGCCCGCTCCCACCGCGCCGACGAATATATTCTGGTCTCCGAAATTGACCAGGCAATCAAAACATACATCACATTCATTGATAGTTTCAGAGAAGCATATCGCTGAAGCAAAAGACGATAACAATGGCTACTCTATGGAATAAAGGCACCGATGCCACGGAAGTCGTGGATGCCTTCACGGTCGGGAACGACCGCGTGTTGGATTTACGACTTGCCGCTTATGACATCGAAGGTTCCAAGGCACATATCCAGATGCTTGAAAGCATCGGCCTCCTCACGCCGGACGAACGGAAAACACTTTCCGACGGACTCGACCGGATTCTGGTCTCCGTGAAAGCCGGCAACTTCACCCTGGAAGACGACGTGGAAGACATCCATTCCCAGATCGAACTGCTGCTTACCCGCCAACTCGGCAGCCTGGGCGGCAAAATTCATGCAGGACGTTCCCGCAACGACCAGGTGCTGGTCGATCTCCAGCTTTTCCTGCGCGACGAACTGCGGCAGGTCCGTGAAGAAGTGCTGACGCTGTTTCAGCGCCTTCAGCAGCTGAGCGAACAGCACAAGGATGTGCTGCTGCCCGGCTACACGCATTTCCAACTGGCCATGCCTTCCTCGTTCGGGTTATGGTTCGGCGCCTATGCCGAAGCGCTCTCCGAAGACATGCGGTCGCTCGGCGCAGCTTTCCAGATCGTGAACCGCAACCCGCTTGGATCCGCCGCCGGCTACGGGAACTCCTTCCCGCTGGACCGTGCCATGACCACGCAACTGCTCGGTTTCGACGCGCCCGTTTACAACAGCATCGCCGCCCAGTTGGGACGTGGCAAATGTGAATGGTCCGTTGCCTCGGCGCTTGGCAGCGTGGCTCTGACCCTCAACAAGTTCGCAGCGGATTGCATCTTCTACATGAATCCTGGACTGGGCTTTATCCACTTCCCCGACGCTTTGACCACCGGCAGCAGCATCATGCCCCACAAGAAGAATCCCGATGTGTGGGAGATCCTCCGCGGCCGTTGCAACCAGATCCTGTCGTGCCCGGGGCAGATTGCCCTGCTGACCAGCAATCTCCCCCACGGCTACCACCGCGACTTCCAGCTGCTCAAGGAGATTCTCTTCCCCGCCCTGGAACAGATGCATGACGGGCTGCAGATGGCCGATTACATGCTGCAGCACATTGAAGTAAACACGCACATTTTTGAGAATCCGCTCTACGAAAGCCTTTTCACCGTCGAAGAAGTGAACCGCCGCGCCAAGGCCGGCGTCCCGTTCCGGGAAGCTTACCGGCAGGTGGGCCTGGAAGTGAACGAAGGGTGCTTCCATTTCATCGATCCTGCCACGGGACAGCCCGCCGATCTCTCCCAACTGAAAGCCTCCGATCTGGGTCACACCCACATCGGCAGCCTCGGAAATCTGTGCAACGCCGAAATCAAGGCCTCCATGGAGGCGGCCGCCGCCTGGTAAGCCGATGAGACGGAAGAAAGCCATACTCCGGCTGCAGGACGGCCGTGAATTCACCGGATGGAGCTTCGGTTACGATGGACCCGCCACCGGCGAAGTCGTGTTTTCCACGGCCATGGTCGGCTATCCGGAAAGCCTCACCGATCCATCTTACAGCGGACAGATCTTATGCGTCAGCTACCCGCTGGTGGGCAACTACGGTATCCCCGAAGAGCAACTCGATGCGGAAGGTCTTTGCACACGGTTCGAATCGGAACGGATTCATGTACGCGGCCTGGTCATCGCGGACTACAGCGAAAAATACAGCCATTGGGATGCCGTCAAAAGCTTGGACCAATGGTTGAAAGAGCAACAGATCCCGGGCATCTGCGGCATCGATACCCGGGCGCTGGTCCAACTGCTCCGTGACGAAGGAGCCAAGTTGGGTGCCATCGTTCCGGAAGGCCATCCGGCTCACGCAGAAATACCCGATCCGAACCTGGAAAACCAAGTCGCAATCGTCAGCTGCCGCGAAGTGCAACGATACGGAAGCGGGAAGAAGCGGGTCGTGCTTGTGGACTGTGGCGTGAAGCACCAGATCATCCGCTGCCTGACCAGCCGGGGCGTCGAGGTAATCCGGGTCCCCTGGGATTATGACTTCAATCAACTCGCCTGGGACGGACTCTTCGTGTCGAACGGGCCGGGCAATCCGGCGCTATGCGACTGTACCGTCCGTCACTTGCGCACGGCACTGACCGGCCACAAGCCCGTTTTCGGCATCTGCATGGGCAACCAGCTGATGGGCCGCGCGGCAGGCGGAAGTACCTTCAAGCTCAAATACGGGCATCGGAGCCACAACCAACCCGTCCGTCTGTGCGGCACGGACCGTTGCTTCATCACCTCGCAGAACCACGGCTTCGCCCTGGATACGGCCACGCTCGGTCCGGACTGGGAACCGATGTTTGTCAACCTCAACGACGGCACCAACGAGGGCATCCGGCATAAGACCAAACCCTTCTTCTCCGCCCAGTTCCACCCCGAGGCCTCGAGCGGCCCGGTGGATACGGAGTTCCTGTTCGATGAATTCATCTCCAAACTGTAAATCATGCTGGACAAAACGATACGCAAAGTGCTCCTGCTGGGCTCCGGCGCACTGAAGATCGGTGAGGCGGGCGAATTCGACTACAGCGGTTCGCAAGCGCTGAAAGCTCTGCGCGAGGAAGGCATCGAGACGGTGCTCATCAATCCCAATATCGCCACGGTACAGACGTCGGAAGGCGTGGCCGACCGTGTCTATTTTCTGCCCGTGACCCCGCCCTTCGTGGAACAGGTCATTGAAAAGGAACACCCGCAGGGCATTCTGCTCTCCTTCGGCGGGCAGACCGCCCTCAACTGCGGTGTCGCGCTCTACCGAAGCGGCTTCCTGGAACGGCACGGCGTGCGGGTACTGGGTACGCCGGTCGACACGATCATCGATACGGAAGACCGCGACCTTTTCGTGAAGCGGCTCGATGAGATCGGCGTCAAGACCATCCGTTCCCACGCCGCCGCTTCGCTGGGAGAAGCGCGCACGGCCGCCGAACAGGTAGGCTATCCCGTCATCCTGCGGGCCGCATACGCACTCGGTGGACTGGGATCGGGCTTCTGCGACAATGAGCAGGAACTCGAAGCCGTGGCGGGCAAAGCCTTCGCCTTCTCGCCCCAGGTACTCGTGGAGAAATCGCTCCGCGGCTGGAAGGAGATTGAATACGAAGTGGTCCGCGACCGCTACGACAACTGCATCACGGTCTGCAATATGGAAAATTTCGACCCGCTGGGCGTCCACACGGGCGAAAGCATCGTGGTCGCACCCTCGCAGACCCTGACCAACGACGAATTCCACTTCCTGCGGAAGAAAGCCATCGACATCGTCCGGCATCTGGGCATCGTCGGGGAATGCAACGTACAGTATGCCTTCAGCCCCGACGGCGAGGACTACCGGGTCATTGAAGTCAACGCCCGGCTCAGCCGGTCCTCGGCGCTGGCGTCCAAAGCCACCGGCTACCCGCTGGCCTTCGTGGCCGCCAAGTTGGCCCTGGGCTACGGCTTGTTCGAGCTGAAGAATTCCGTGACGCAGACGACACCTGCCTTCTTTGAGCCCGCGCTCGACTATGTCGTGTGCAAGATTCCGCGCTGGGACCTGGCCAAATTCAAGGGCGTCTCGCGTGAAATCGGTTCCAGCATGAAAAGTGTCGGCGAGGTGATGGCCATCGGCCGCACTTTCGAAGAGGCTATCCAGAAAGGCCTCCGGATGATCGGTCAGGGCGCCAACGGTTTCGTATGCAACAAGCCCTACAAGACGGAAGACCTCGACTGGGCGCTCCAGCATCCCACCGACACGCGCATCTTCGCCATCGCCGCCGCCTTCGAATCAGGCTACACCGTCGAGCGCATCCACGCCCTGACGCATATCGACAAATGGTTCCTCGACAAGCTCTTCAACCTGGAAACCACCTACCGGGCGCTGGAAGCGTGCCCTTCGCTTGCGGCTGTGGGTCGCGAACTGTTCCTGCAAGCCAAGCGGCAGGGCTTTTCCGACATCCAGATCGGCCGTGTGTTCCACCGGCCGGAGGCTGAAGTGCGAACACGGCGGCACGCGCTCGACCTGCGGCCCTGCATCAAGCAGATCGATACACTGGCGGCCGAATTTCCGGCCATGACCAACTATCTGTACCTGACCTACAACGGTACGAAGAGCGACATCACCCCCCGGTACGAGGCCAATTCGGTCATCGTCCTCGGTTCCGGTGCCTACCGCATCGGCAGCAGCGTCGAATTCGACTGGTGCGGGGTTGGCGC
Source organism: Bacteroidales bacterium (assembly GCA_016284265.1). Classification (GTDB taxonomy): domain Bacteria; phylum Bacteroidota; class Bacteroidia; order Bacteroidales; family UBA932; genus Cacconaster. The sequence goes on from JAEEOM010000130.1 coordinate 13,284, forward strand.
CGTAAACACGCTCCGCAAACGGGGCTGGCAGGCCGTCATGATCAACTACAACCCGGAAACCGTTTCGACCGACTACGATACCTGCGACCGGCTGTATTTCGACGAACTCAGTTTCGAGACCGTGCTGGAAATCTGCTCGGCAGAACGCCCCTACGGCGTCATCGTAAGTGTCGGCGGGCAGATTCCCAACAACCTGGCACTGCCGCTCCGCCAGAGCGGCATCCACATCCTGGGCACAAGCGCCGATGACATCGATCGGGCGGAAGACCGCGGCAAGTTCTCCGCGGTCGTCGACCGGCTGGGTGTCGCCCAACCGCGCTGGCAGGCACTGACCACGATGACCGAGATCGAGCGATTCGTGGATGAAGTGGGATTCCCCGTGCTGGTACGGCCCTCTTATGTCCTCTCGGGGGCGGCCATGAACGTCTGCTATTCGCTGGCCGACCTCCATACTTTCCTGGAGATGGCCGTCGAAGTGTCGGCCGAGCATCCCGTGGTCATCAGTTCGTTCATCCAGCGCAGCAAGGAGTTCGAATTCGACGCCGTCGCCGACGGCGGCCGGATCCTGGCCCACGCCATCTCCGAACACATCGAGTATGCCGGCG